>NZ_CALAOH010000206.1 GCF_937926365.1 uncultured Azohydromonas sp.
CGGTGCCGCCTCGGGCTCGGCGGGCTGCACCTCCACGGGCGGCGGCGCGCTTTCCTCGGGCAGCAGCACCTGCGTCGCGGCGCCCAACGGCAGCCCGGCCAGCAGAGCCAGCGCCAGCAGCCGCTCGGCGCGCGGGCGCGGCAGCGTCAGGGATGGGGCGGACGGGCGGGCGTGGGCAGGCAGGCGCAAGGCGGCAAGGGGGCTGTCGGGCCGGGCGGCGGCCGGGCCGGCGTCAGGAAGGGCGCCGGGTGCGGTTCGTAAAATCCGGGCGATTATCCATGAGGGTCTGCCCGGACCCTCTCCGCCCGCGGCGCCGCCGCGCCTGGCCCTGTCCCCCATGAGCACCACCATCACCTGGACCGATCCTGCGCGCGCGCAGGCCTTCAATGCCTGGCTCGCGCCGCTGGCCGCACAGCACGGGCTGCAGATGCACACCCTGCGCCCGGCCTCGGCCGACGCGAGCTTCCGCCGCTACTTCCGCATCGACAGCGCCACCGGCCCCTCACGCATCGTCATGGACGCGCCTCCGCCCCAGGAGGACGTGCGGCCCTTCGTGCACATCGCCCGGCTGATCCAGGGCGCGGCCCTGAACGGCCCGGAGCTGCTGGCCGTGGACGAGACCCACGGCTTCCTGCTGCTGTCCGACCTGGGCCAGCAGCTGTTCCTGGACGCGCTGCGCCAGGCTGACGCCGCGCAGGCCGACGCGCTCATGCGCCAGGCCATCGCCGCGCTGGTGCAGTGGCAGGTGCGCATCGACCCCGCCACGCTGCCCAACTACGACGGCGCGCTGCTGCAGCGCGAGCTGGCGCTGTTTCCGCAATGGTGCGTGCAGCGCGAGTTCGGCGTCACCTGGACCGAGGCGCAGCAGGAACAGTGGAGCCGCATCGCCGCGCTGCTGACGGCCAGCGCGCTGGCGCAGCCGCGCGTGGCGGTGCATCGCGACTGGATGCCGCGCAACCTCATGGTGGGGCCGCAGGGCCCGGGCATCCTGGACTTCCAGGACGCCGTGCGCGGCCCCGTGACCTACGACATCGCCTCGCTGCTGCGCGACGCCTTCGTTTCCTGGGACGAGGAGCGCGAGATCGACTGGGCGGTGCGCTACTGGCAGGCCGCGCGCGAGGCCGGCGTGCCGCTGGACGGTGGCCTCAAGGAGGATTTCGGCGAGTTCTGGCGCGCGCTGGAGTACATGGGCCTGCAGCGCCACCTCAAGGTGCTGGGCATCTTCTGCCGGCTGAAGCACCGCGACGGCAAGGACCGCTACGTGCAGGACCTGCCGCGCTTCTTCGCCTACGCCACCAAGGTCGCGCTGCGCTACCGCCAACTGCAGCCGCTGCTGCCGCTGCTGGAGCCGCTGTCGGGGGCGGCGGTGGAGGCGGGGTACACGTTTTGATTTCGGTTCTTCGTTGCGAGTGAAGTAACCCCGTCACACCCGCGAAGGCGGGTGTCCACGAATACCGGGCTGCAGCCCGACTCGCGTGGATGCCCGCCTTCGCGGGCATGACGAGGGAATATTTCAGCGTCGCTCAAGACCCGAAAGAATTGAAAAGGCGCTGCCGCGGCGGCGCCTTACTTCTTGCGCGCCGCCACGGCCGCCTCGGCCTTGGCCACCAGGGCCTCGCCCACGGTCTTCTTCCACTTGTCGTAGACCGGGCGCGTGGCCTTGGCGAAGGCTTCGCGCTCGGCGGCCGACAGCTTCACCACGCTCACGCCGTTGGCGGCGATGTCCTTGAGCACCGCCGGCTCGGCGTCGGCCAGGCCCTTGCGCGCGATCTCGATCTGCTGCTTGCCCGCGTCCACCGCGGCCTGGCGCACGATGTCGCGGTCGGCCGGGGTCCAGCTCTCCCACACGTCGCGGTTGACCACGAAGATCAGCGGATCGGCCATGTAGCCCCACACCGTCAGGTGCTTCTGCGCCACGGTGTGCAGCTTGGCGGCGGTGTAGATGGACAGCGGGTTCTCCTGCCCATCCACCGCGCCGCTGGCCAGCGCGGGCTGCGCGTCGGCCCAGCTCATCTGCGTGGGGTTGGCGCCCAGCGCGGTGAAGGTGTCGATGAACAGCGGCGAGCCCACCACGCGCAGCTTCAGGCCCTTGAGGTCCTCGGGCTTGCGGATGTCGCGCTTGGAGTTGCTCAGCTCGCGGAAGCCGTTCTCGCCCCAAGCCAGCGGCACCACGCCGCCCTTTTCCAGCGCCTTGAAGATGTCCTTGCCCGGCTCGCCCTGGGTGATGGCGTCGATGGCGGCGTAGTCGGGCATCAGGAAGGGCAGCGAGAACAGGTTGAGTTCCTTGACCTGCGGCGACCAGTTGATGGTGGAGCCGATGGCCATGTCGATCACGCCCTGGCGGATGGCGGTGAGCTCGCGCGTCTGGTCGCCCTGCACCAGCGACGTGCCGGGGTAGAGCTTGATGTTGATGCGCCCGCTGGTGCGCTGCTTGACCAGGTCGGCCCAGATCTCGCCGCCCTTGCCCCAGGGGAAGGCCGTGCCCAGCACCAGCGACATCTTGTATTCGGGCTTGTAGTTGGCGGGCACCTGGGCCTGGGCGCTGCCCAGCGACAGGACGGCGGCCAGCGCGGTGGCAGCGGCGGCGAACAGATTGCGGCGTTTCATCTCGTGCAGTCTCCTTGGAGGGGTTCTTGAACAGGGAAGGGGGGCTTCTTCAGTAGCCCAGGCGCTGCGGCAGCCACAGCGCCAGCGGCGGGAAGGCGATCACCGCCAGCATCGCCAGGCCCATGGCCAGCAGCAGCCACAGCACCCAGGGAATCGTGGACTCCATGCGCACGCCCGCGATGCGGCAGGACACCATCAGGTTCACCGCCATCGGCGGCGTGAACTGGCCCAGCGCCACCAGCAGCGTCAGGATCACGCCGAACCACACCGGGTCCCAGCGGAAGGCCTGCACCAGCGGCAGCAGCAGCGGCACGAAGATCAGGAAGATGGAGATGCCGTCGAGGAACATGCCCGCCACGATCAGCACCAGCACCACCAGCGCCATCACGCCCCACTCGCCCAGGCCGGACTGGACGATGGCCTGCGTGATCGGGTCGATGACGGAAAGCGTGGAGAGCGCGTAGGCGAAGATCCCGGCCAGCGCCACCACCATCATGATCACGGCCGAGGTTTCGGCCGCCTCGCGCAGGATCGGGAACAGGTCGCGCAGGCCGATGGTGCGGTGCACCGCCATGCCCACGAACAGTCCGTAGAACACCGCCACCACGGCGGCCTCGGTGGGCGTGAACCAGCCCGCGCGCATGCCGCCCAGGATCAGCACCGGCGCGGCCAGCCCCCAGGACGCTTCCTTGAGCGCCGGCCAGAACGCCGGCCGCGGCAGCTTGGCTTCCGCCCCGCCCATGCCGTGGCGCCGCGCCAGCCACACCGCCGGGATGATCAGCGCCAGCCCGGCGAGCACGCCCGGCACCATGCCGGCGGCGAAGAGGGCCGGCACCGAGGCGCCGGGCACCATCACCGAGTAGACGATGAAGGCCACCGAGGGCGGGATGAGGATGTCCGTGGCCGCCGCCGCGCCGACCACGCTGGCGGAGTAGGCGCCCGGGTAGCCCGCGCGCGCCATGGCCGCGATCATCACGCTGCCCACCGCCGCGGCCGTGGCCGGGCCCGAGCCGGAGATGCCGCCCAGGAACATCGCCACGGCAATCGCCACCAGCGGCAGCATGCCGGGGCCGCGCCCGACGATGGCTATGGCGAAGTTCACCAGCCGCTGCGCCACGCCGGAGCGGTCGAAGATGGAGCCCACCAGCACGAACATCGGGATCGCCAGCAGCGGGTACTTGGACAGCCCGGCGTAGAAGTTCTGCGGCAGCGCCAGCAGGCCGAAGAACTGCGTCGTGGTGTTGGACAGCGCGATGGCGGCACCGCCGCCGATGGCCAGCGCCACGCCGATGGGCACGCCCAGCAGCATCAGCCCGATGAAGAGGGCGAACAGCAGCGCGGCGATCATTGGCCGGCTCCCTTGCACGCGTTGCGCAGGAACAGGCCGAAGGCGCGCAGCGCGATGGCGAAGGACAGCACCGGCAGCCAGATCGAGTACCACCACTTGGGCAGCCCGATGCCGGGCGTCGTCTCCTCGAAGCGGTATTCGTCCCACACCAGGCGGACGCTCAGGCCCGCGAGCGCCAGGAAGAACAGCGTCGAGCACAGCGCGCCGATGCGCGCCAGGCGCCGGCGGCGCTCGGCCGAGCCGCTCTCGCTGAAGTACTCGATCTTGATGTGGCGGTCGCGCGCCATGGCGGCGCAGCCGCCGGCCAGCGTCACGACGATGAGCAGGAAGACGGAGATCTCCTCCGTCCAGGCCAGCGACTGGTCGGTGAGGTAGCGCACCAGCACGTTGGCGAAGGTGATCAGGCACAGCGCGCCCATGCACAGCACCGC
This sequence comes from uncultured Azohydromonas sp., assembly GCF_937926365.1. Taxonomy (GTDB): domain Bacteria; phylum Pseudomonadota; class Gammaproteobacteria; order Burkholderiales; family Burkholderiaceae_C; genus Azohydromonas. The sequence continues at coordinate 4,387 of NZ_CALAOH010000206.1, forward strand.
CAGCCAGTCCTCCAGGGCCAGCGGCACCTTGACTTTCACATCCTCGGGGGCTTCGTCGATCAGGGTCTCCGAGGGCAGCGGCGCATCGGCGGGGGCGTCGGGCTTCATGGTCACGCAGGGCCCGGCGACGACCGGGCCGATTCAGGCAAAGACCACGATTGTTACCGGTTGCGCGGTGCCGTCCCTGTGGGCGTTGCTTAGGACGCTATGTGCGTCGAGCAGCCTGCCTGCGCCCACGGGCAGGCAGGCCGCTTCGGGCTCACGGCATCGCCGCCACCACCTGCGCCACCGCCGCGGTGAGCCGGCGCGCGTAGTCCAGGTGCAGGAACTCGTTGGGCCCGTGGGCGTTGCTCTTCGGGCCGAGCACGCCGCAGACCATCATCTGCGCCTTGGGGAAGCCCTCCTGCAGCATGCCCATGAAGGGGATCGTGCCGCCCTGGCCAATGAAGCCGCAGGGCGCGCCGTAGTGGGCCTGGCTGGCCGCGTCCAGCGCCGTGGCGAGCCAGGGCTGCAGCGACGGGGCGTTCCAGCCGTTGGCGCCCAGCGCGCCGGCGCGCCCATCGGCGTGGAAGGTGACCTTGGCGTTGTAGGGCGCGTTGTCCTCCAGCAGTTGCTGCAGCTTCAGCGCCGCGGCGTGGCCGTCCAGCGTGGGCGGCAGGCGCAGCGAGAGCTTGAAGGCGGTGTAGGGCCGCAGCACGTTGCCGGCCTGCGACAGCTCCGGGAAGCCGTCCACGCCGGTCACGGACAGGGTGGGGCGCCAGGTGCGGTTGAGCAGCGCCTCGACCGGGTCGGTGGTGGTGGGCAGCGCCGGCGTGCCGTCGTTGCCGCAGGCCCAGGGGTAGCGCTTCCAGACCTCGTCGCCCAGCGCCGCCGCCGTGGCCTGGGCCTGCGCGACGCGCTCGGCGGGAATCTCGACGTGGAAATCCGGCGGCAGCAGCGCGCCGGTGCGCGCGTCCTCCAGCCGGTCCAGCACCTGGCGCAGGATGCGGAAGCTCGACGGCACCAGCCCGCTGGCGTCGCCCGAGTGCACGCCCTCGGTGAGGATCTGCACCTTCAGCACGCCGCTGACCATGCCGCGCAGCGAGGTGGTGAGCCAGAGCTGGTCGTAGTTGCCGGCGCCCGAGTCCAGGCAGACGACCAGGCCGACGTCGCCCAGGCGCGGGCCCAGGGCGGCGACGTAGGCCGGCAGGTCGAAGGAGCCGCTTTCCTCGCAGGTCTCGATCAGGCCCACGCAGCGCGGATGCGGCGTGCCCTGCGCCTTCAGGGCCTCGATGGCGCTGACGGCGGCGTAGATGGCATAGCCGTCATCGGCGCCGCCACGGCCGTAGAGCAGGCCGTCCTCGACCACGGGCGTCCAGGGGCCGAGGTCCGCGCGCCAGCCGTTGAACTCGGGCTGCTTGTCGAGGTGGCCGTAGAACAGCACCGTCTGGCCGGCGCCGCCGGAAGCCGTCGCCTCCACCTCGAAGAAGATCACCGGCGTGCGCTCGGGCAGGCGGATGATTTCCAGCTTGAGCCCCGGCACGCGGCGGGACTCGACCCAGGCCGCCGCGTCCTGCAGCACGCGCTCGATGTAGCCGTGCTGTGCCCAGTCCTTGTCGAACATCGGGCTCTTGGCCGGCACCCGGATGTAGTCCACCAGCGCGGGCAGGATGCGCTCCTTCCACGCCTCGTCGGCGAAGGCGCTCAGGGCTTGGGGGTCGGGGAGGGGAAGGCGTTCGGGGGCGTTCATGGCGGGCTCCGGGAGGGGATTCAACCCATTCTAGGAGCCGCCTTTTTCACTCCTGGCGGCGGCGGGAAGGGCCAACCGCAACGGGGCGCTGTCGCTCAGCCCTGCAGGCCGCGCCCTCGCAGAGCTCGAGCCCTTCGCTGCCCGCGCGAGCGTGCGCAGGCACGCTCGGCTGGTGGCAGCTCAGCCCCGCTCCAGCCTGAACACCGCCGTGCTCGCCATCAGGTTCGGCCACGCGTCCACCTTGCGCCCATTGTGCAGCCCGAAGGACTGCAGCACCCGCAGCCCACACTGCCCGGCCAGCACCTCGAAGTCGGCGAAGGTGCCGACGCGGATGTTGGGCGTGTCGTACCACTGGTAGGGCAGCGTCTTGGTCACGGGCATGCGCCCGCGCAGCACCGAGAAGCGGTTGGGCCAGTGCGCGAAGTTCGGGAAGCTCACGATCGCGCTGCGTCCCACGCGCGCCGTCTCGCGCAGCAGCTCGGCCGTGTTGCGCAGGTGCTGCAGCGTGTCGAGCTGCAGCACCACGTCGAAGCTGCCGTCGCGGAACAGCCCCAGGCCCTCGTCCAGGTTGCGCTGGATGACGTTGACGCCGCGCTTGACGCACTCCAGCACCTTCGCGTCGTCGATCTCCACCCCGTAGCCGGTGCAGCCGCGCTCGTCGCGCAGCAGTGCCAGCAGCGCGCCGTTGCCACAGCCCAGGTCCAGCACGCGGCTGCCCTTGGGCACCAGCTCGGCGATCAGCGCCATGGCTTGCCGGTCGCTCATGCAGCCTCCCTTTGGCTCACGGCCACGGCCGGGGCGGTGATGGCCTCGGCCTCCGCCGCCACGCGCTCGAAGTAGGCGCGCACCACGCCGTGGTAGCGCGGGTCCTCCAGCAGGAAGGCGTCGTGGCCGTGCGGAGCGTCGATCTCCGCGTAGGCCACGTCACGGCCGTTGTCCAGCAGCGCCTGCACGATCTCGCGCGAGCGCAGCGGCGAGAAGCGCCAGTCGGTGGTGAAGCTCACCACCAGGAATTTCGCCGTGGCCTTGGCCATCGCGGCGGACAGGTCGCCGCCGTGCTCGCGCGCCGGGTCGAAGTAGTCCAGCGCGCGCGTGATCAGCAGGTACGTGTTGGCGTCGAAGTACTCGCTGAACTTGTCGCCCTGGTAGCGCAGGTAGCTCTCGATCTGGAACTCGATCTGCTGCGTGCTGTAGGCCAGCTCCGCGGCGCGCAGCGCACGGCCGAACTTGGCTTCCATCGAGTCGTCGGACAGGTACGTGATGTGGCCGATCATCCGCGCCACGCGCAACCCGCGCTGCGGCACCACGCCGTGGGCATAGAAGTGGCCGCCGTGGAACTCGGGGTCGGTGCAGATGGCCCGGCGCGCCACTTCGTTGAAGGCAATGTTCTGCGCCGAGAGGTTCGGCGCGCTGGCGATCACCAGCGCGTGGCGCAGGCGCTGCGGGTGCTGGATGCTCCAGCTCAGCGCCTGCATGCCGCCCAGGCTGCCGCCGATCACGGCCGCGAGCTGCTCGATGCCCAGCGCGTCCAGCAGCCGCGCCTGCGCGTTGACCCAGTCTTCCACCGTCACCACCGGGAAGTCCGAGCCCCAGGGCTGACCGGTGGCCGGGTTGATGTCCTTCGGCCCGGTGGAGCCGAAGCAGGAGCCCGGATTGTTGACACCGATGACGAAGAAGCGGTTCGTGTCCAGCGGCTTGCCCGGACCGATCAGGTTGTCCCACCAACCTTCGCTCTTCTCCTGCCCGGCGTAGGTGCCGGCGACGTGGTGGCTGGCGTTGAGCGCGTGGCACACCAGCACGGCGTTGCTGCGCGCGGCGTTGAGCGTGCCGTAGGTCTCATACGTCAGCGTGTAGTCCGGCAGCTGCGCGCCGCTCTTGAGCGGCAGCGGCTGCGAAAAATGCATGCGCTGCGGCGTGACATGCCCTATAGAACCCATGGATGAAACCCGTCCCTCCAGAAGCAAAAAACCCGGCGTCGCTGAAAGCGGACACCGGGTCTGGGCGTCCCTCTTTAGCTGCATTTGTTGAGCGCCCGCAATCCGGAACAAATCGGCGCTGAAGGGACAGTATAGGCGACACGCGCCACCGTCCCGGGCCGCGGCGCCCTGGCAGCGCCTGCGGCAGATCAACCGTTCTTCAGCCCTTGGGCACGGCGGTGGCGATGAAGCTCGCGCGCGCTTCGAGCTTGTCCGACAGGCGCGCCAGGTTGGGATGGTCGCCGCGCCAGTCGATGTGCGGGAAGCGGAAGGTGAGATAGCCCACCGCGCAGCCCACGGCGATATCGGCCAGCGAAAAATGGTTGTGCACGCACCAGGCGTCGTCGCCCAGCGCCTGCGACAGGGCCTTGAGCGCGCTGTGCACGCGCGCCATCTGGCGGTCCACCCAGGCCGGGCTGCGCTGGGCCTCGCTGCGGCCAGCCCAGGTCAGCTCAAGCCGCGCCAGGATCGACGCGTCCAGCAGCCCATCGGCCAGCGCCTCGATGGTGCGCACCTCGGCGCGCTCGCGGCCCGTGGCCGGAATCAGCCGCCCCACCGGCGAGAGCGTGTCCACGTACTCCACGATCACGCGCGAGTCGTACACCGGCTCGCCGGACTCCGTGATCAGGCAGGGCACCTTGCCCAGCGGGTTGGAGGCCAGGATCGCGTCGCTGTTCCAAACGTCTTCCTGCAGAAACTGGTAGTCCAGCTTCTTCTCCGCCATCACGACGCGCACCTTGCGCACGTAGGGGCTGGTGAGCGATCCGATGAGCTTCATGCCTGCCTGTGTTTGTGTTGGGGCCGATTTTAGGGGCCCGCCTCCGGGCCGCCCGGCGAGGCCGCCCCGGGCTCATCCCGGGCCGGCGGCGCCAGCGTGAAGTCCACTCGCGCCGGCCGGCCCGGCAGCTCCAGCTCCACCGCCTGCACTGGCGCGCGCGCCAGCACCCGCCCTCCGCGCACCACCAGCAGCCGTGGCGCGCGCAGCCGGATCGCCTCCTGCGGCGAGCGCGCCTGCAGCAGTACGAAATCCCCACGGCAGCCCGGCTCCAGCCCGTAGCCCTCCAGCCCCAGGATGCGCGCGTTGTTCACCGTCACCGCGTCGAAGCAGGCGCGCTGCCCGGCCACGGAGCCCAGCTGCGCCACGTGCAGCCCCATCGCGGCGACTTCCAGCATGTCGGCCGAGCCCAGCGGGTACCAAGGGTCCATCACGCAGTCGTGGCCGAAACCGACGTTCACGCCCGCGGCCAGCAGCTCCGGCACGCGCGTCATGCCACGGCGCTTCGGGTAGGTGTCGTGCCGGCCCTGCAGCATGATGTTGATGAGCGGGTTCGCCACCGCGTGCAGGCCGGCCTCGGCCATCAGCGGCAGCAGCTTGGACACGTAGTAGTTGTCCATGGAATGCATGGACGTGAGGTGCGAGCCCGTCACCCGCCCATGCAGCCCCAGCCGGTGCGTCTGCTGCGCCAGCGTCTCGACGTGGCGCGACAGCGGGTCGTCGCTCTCGTCGCAGTGCATGTCCACGCGCAGGCCGCGCTCCGCGGCCAGCTCGCACAGCAGCCGCACGCTCTCGGCGCCGTCGGCCATGGTGCGCTCGAAGTGCGGAATGCCGCCCACCACGTCCACGCCCAGGTCCAGCGCACGCTGGAGGTTTTCAAACGCGCCCGGGCAACGCAGCAGGCCGTCCTGCGGAAAGGCCACCAGCTGCAGGTCGAGGTAGGGCGCCACCTGCCGCTTGACGTGCAGCAGCGCCTCCACCGCCAGCAGCCGCGGGTCGCAGATGTCCACGTGCGAGCGGATCGCCAGCAGCCCGCGCGCCACGGCCCAGTCGCAGTAGCGCAGCGCACGCTCCACCAGCGCCTCCTGCGTCAGCAGCGGTTTCAATTCGCCCCACAGCGAGATGCCTTCCAGCAGTGTGCCGCTCTCGTTCACCCGCGGCTGGCCGTGGCTGAGCGTGGAGTCCATGTGGAAGTGCGCGTCCACGAAGGGCGGGCTCAGCAGCCAGCCGCCGCCGTCCAGGGTGGGAAGGCCTGGCGGCGCCGGCAGCGCCGGCCCCACCGCGGCGATGCGCCCCTCGCGCACCAGCACGTCCACGCCGGCGCGCCCATCGGGCAGCGCCACGTTGCGCAACAGCAGGTCCTGCATCCGCATCACTTGGTGCCGAAGAGCCGGTCGCCGGCGTCGCCCAGGCCCGGCAGGATGTAGCCGTGCTCGTCGAGCTGGCGGTCGATGGCGGCCGTGTACACCGGCACGTCCGGATGCTGGGCATGGAAATGCCGCAGCCCCTCCGGCGCGGCCAGCAGGCTCACGAAGCGGATCGAGCGCGGCTTGAACTCCTTGAGCCGCTCCACCGCCGCCGTGGCGGAGTTGCCCGTGGCCAGCATCGGGTCGAGCACGATGGCGTCGCGCTCCTCCATGTGGTCGGGCATCTTGAGGTAGTACTCCACCGCCATCAGCGTGCGCGGGTCGCGGTACAGCCCGACATGGCCCACGCGCGCGCCGGGGATGATCTCCAGCATGCCGTCCAGGAAGCCGCCGCCGGCGCGCATGACCGAGACGAACACGGTCTTCTTGCCGTCGATCACCGGCGAGCGCATGGACTCCAGCGGCGTCTCGATGTCGATCAGCTGCGTGGGCATGTCGCGCGTGACCTCGTAGGCCATGAGCATGCTGAGCTCGTGCATCAGCCTGCGGAAGCTGTTGGTGCTGCGGTCCTTCTCGCGCATGAGCGTGAGCTTGTGCTGCACCAGCGGATGGTCGATGACGTGAACGACGGACATGGGCCTTCTCCCTCGTGGTGGATGTGGTGCTTGTGTCTTGCGGACGGCTCAGAACACGGTGCCGTCACTGTCGATGGCCACCGGCGGCGCGCCGCCGCCGCGGCGCTCGGCGGCGATCTGCCGCCCCGCCGCCCAGCTGCCGCCCTCCAGCAGGCAGCCCAGCGGCAGCGTGTCGTCGCCCAGCAGCGTGCGCACGCGCGGCAGCAGGGCGTCGAGCAGCGTCACGGTCAGCGCGCGCCACTCGATCACCCAGGGCTCGCCCGGCACGCGCACCCGGGTACCGAATTCCGAGTCCAGCGGCTGGATCACGCCGGCATCGAGCAGCAATCCGCCGTTGCGGTACTCGGGCAGCCCGGTGAGCTCCTCCAGCCCCGTGATCTGCACGCCTGCGGCCTGGAAGGGCTCGACCAGCGAGTAGCTCAGCCACTGGCTGAGCTTGTGGAAGGGCACCCAGCCCGCGCTGGGGCCCTCGCCACCGGCCAGCGGATGCGCCCAGGCGTCGCCCACCGGCACGCCCATGAACTGCTGCCCGCTGGGCCAGATGGCGCTGAAGGCGTCCAGCAGCGACTGCAGCAGCCGCGCCGCCGACACCTGGTGGTGCAGCGCCGTGCTGCGCGGCACCACGTGGTGGTTGTGCAGCCGCGGCGCATGGTGGTGATGCGTCAGCGCATCGAACAGGTGGCCCGGGCGGCCATCGGCCGTGAAGGTGTCCACCTGCTGGCGCAGCGCCTGTGCCAGGCGGCGCAGCAGGACGACGCGGCCCTCCAGCCCCAGCAGCGGGTTGTCCTCGCGCACCTGGAAGATCGCCGCCAGCGCGGGCACGTCGATGCGCGCCAGCGCCTTGGCGTCCACCCGGCAGGGATCGCCCATGTCGCTGGAGAAGGCGCCGGCCAGGAAGCCGCGCAGGCTTGCCACGCCCAGGCCCTCGGATCGCGCGAAGGTCTGGCCGCTTTCCTTCTCCACGTACTGCCACTGCGCGCCGGCGCCGGCATCGAGCAGCACGCTGATGAACACCAGCTCGATGTGCGCCCGCGCCCGCGCCACCTGGCCGTGTCCGGCGAGCTTGGCATTGACCTCGGCCAGCCGGTCCACGCCGCCGGCCTCGAAATGGCGCCAGCGGCTGTGCAGCGGGACGCGCCCGTCGGGGAAGCGCGCGCGGGTCAGCGCCGCGATGCGCTGCGCCACCTCGTCCAGCCTGGACTCGTCGAGCCGGAAATGCTCCGAGCGCCCCTCGCGCACCGCCTGCGTGAGGTTGGCGCAGCGCTCGCGCACCGTGGCGGCCTGGCGCAGCCGCCGCACGCCCTCGGCCACGTCGCCGGGGCTCAGCGTGGGGTTGAGTTCATTCGACAAGGTTGCGCCCCTTCGTGGCCGCCAGCCGGTCGGCGTCCGGCACGCTGCCGTCAGTGAAATAGCCCGCCGCGATCTTGGCCTCGATCTCCACCCGGGCGTCCGCAGGGACTAACTCGTCGGGAATCTTGATGCGCTCGCCCACCTCGATGCCGCTGCCGGTGATGGCGTCGTACTTGTCGTTGCTCATGCTCACCAGGCGGTGGATCTTCCTGATGCCCAGCCAGTGCAGCACGTCGGGCATCAGCTCCTGGAAACGCATGTCCTGCACGCCGGCCACGCACTCGGTGCGCAGGAAGTACTTGTCCGCGCTGTCGCCGCCCACCTGGCGCTTGCGCGCGTTGTAGACCAGGAACTTCGTGACCTCGCCCAGCGCGCGGCCCTCCTTGCGGCTGTAGGCGATCAGCCCCACGCCACCGGCCTGCGCACCTTTGATGCACTCCTCGATCGCGTGCGTCAGGTACGGCCGGCAGGTGCAGATGTCGGAGCCGAACACGTCCGAACCGTTGCACTCGTCATGCACCCGCGCCGTGAGCGTGACCTCGGGATTGGCCAGGTCCTGCGCCTTGCCGAAGACGTAGAGCGTCTGCCCGCCGATGGGCGGCAGGAACACCTCCAGGTCGCCGCGCGTGACCAGCTCCGGGTACATGCCGCCGGTTTCCTCGAACAGCGTCTTGCGCAGCACCGCCTCGCTCACGCCGAAGCGCTTGGCCACGCCGGGCAGCCACCACACGGGCTCCACGGCGATCTTGGTGACGGTGGCGGAGCTGTCCTCCAGCAGGATCTTCCCGTCCACCTGCAGCCGCTGGAACGCCAGCGCCTGGCGGATCTCCGGCAGGTGGATGTGCGCCTGCGTCACGGCGATGGTGGGGCGGATGTCCACGCCCTGCGCCAGCTGCTCGGCGAACACCTCGGCCACCGAGGCGCCCCAGGGGTCGATGGAGACGATCTTGTGCGGGTCGGCCCACTGCGGATAGGGGCCGATGTGCTCGGTGGGCGCGGTGTTGGTGAGATCGGCGCGGTGGCCCTTGGTCAGGTTGCCCGCGGCCACCGCCAGCGCGCGGTACACGCCGTAGCTGCCGCTGTGCGTGCCGATGACGTTGCGCTGGCTGCGGTTGGTGGTGGTACCGATGAGCGGCCCGCGCTCCTTCGGATCCGCCGCGCCCCAGCGGATGGCCGGTGCACCGCCGGCACCCTGGCCGGGATGGGACGTCAGCCGTATGTGGCTGCTGCCCTTGGTGGAGGTGGACGATTCGGTGCTCATCGCGATCTCCTTCCTGCTGCTTACTAAGTAGCTAGCGCTCGCCCTTGCGGTAGGGCCTCATCAAGGCTTGAGGATAAGCCGCCCGCCGTGCCATCACGACCAGCGCGACGATGGCCATGGCATAGGGCAGCATCAGCCAAACCTGGTAGGGCAGCGCCTCCACGGCACCGCCTTGTTGCAGCCTCAACTGCAACGCGTCGAAGAAGGCGAACAGCAGCGCGCCCAGCAGGGCCTTGCCGGGCCGCCACGAGGCGAAGACGACCAGCGCCACGCACACCCAGCCGCGGCCGTTGACCATGTTGAAGTAGAAGGCGTTGAAGGCCGAGAGCGTGAGGAAGGCCCCCGCCACGCCCATCAGCGCCGATCCCGCCACCACCGCGCCGGTGCGCAGCCGCGCCACCGACAGGCCCTGGCCCTCGGCGGCAGCCGGGTTCTCGCCCACCATGCGGATCGCCAGGCCCAAAGGTGTGCGGTGCAACAAATACGCGAGCAACGGCACCAGTCCCAGCGCCAGCAGCGTCAGCGCCGTCTGCTCCGAGAGCACCGGCACGGGCAGCGCGCTCAGGGGCTCGAAGGGCGTGATGGTGGGCGGGCGCTCCACCTTCGGAAAGCTCACGCGGTAGGCATAGCTCGCCAGGCTGGTGGCCAGCAGCGTCAAACCGAGCCCCGCCACGTGCTGGCTCAGCGCCAGCGTGACGGTCAGGAAGGCGTGCAGCAGCCCCAGCAGCGCGCCCACCGCGGCGGCCACCAGCACGCCGCTCCACAGGCCATGGCCGGCGTACACGGTGAGCCAGCCGGCGAAGGCGCCGGCAACCATGATTCCCTCCACGCCCAGGTTCAGCACCCCGGCGCGCTCGCACAGCAGCACGCCCAGCGTGCCGAAGATCAGCGGCGTGGCGATGCGCAGCACCGCGACCCAGAAGGGGGCGGCGGAAAGGAGTTCGAGGATTTCGGTCATGCCGCACCGCCATGAGCGAGAACGCCGGGTTTTCGAGCGTTGGCGCGGGACAAGGCAGGCCGAAGAAAAAACGTCGTCATCCCGGCAAGAAGGCAGTGGTGTCCAGGCAAGGGGCACAGAACGTTTGCCGTGAGCGGATGCGCTTCGCCAACTACCTCGTCATTCCCGCGGAGGCGGGAATCCAGGCAGCCCCCAAGCTGGCCGTGAGCTGTGACGTTGGAACGTCGGTGCTCCCACCACCCCATTCCGGCATTGCGGCTTGCGTTCTGGCGTGGGGCCGCCTGGATTCCCGCCTCCGCGGGAATGACGAAGTGGAGGGGCTGCCGCTCGTGCTTCGTCCAACAGAAAGCCTTGGATTTCCCAGGACGGCCCCGCATCACGCCGCCCCTCCCACCGCCGCCGGCCGGCGCCACGCCACGCGGTAGTTCACCAGCAGCGTCGCCATGAGCATGGTGATCAGCGCCAGCGCGACGATCACGTCGGCGATGTAGGTGGGCACGCCCACCTGGCGGCTCATGCCGTCGGCGCCCACCAGGATGCCGGCGACGAAGGTCGCGGCCGCCACCACTCCCAGCGGATTCAGCCCGGCCAGCATCGCCACCACGATGCCGCTGTAGCCATAGCCCGGCGACATGTCCAGCGTCAGGTAGCCGGCGCGGCCCGCCACCTCGATGGCGCCGGCCAGCCCGGCCAGCGCGCCGGACATCAGCGCCACCAGCACCGTCACCCGCTGCACCGGCATGCCGGCAAAGGCCGCGGCGCGCGCGTTGGCGCCCACGGCACGGATCTCGAAGCCCAGCGTGGTCTGCCGCAGCAGCAGCGCCAGCGCCGCGGCCAGCCCCAGCGCCGCCAGCAGCCCGTTGTGCAGCCGGCTGCGCGGCACCAGGTTGCCAATCTGAAGTTCCTCGGGCAGCGCAATGCTCTGCGGCCAGCCCATGGCCATCGGGTCCTTCATCGGGCCGTCGAGCATGGCCGACACGCCCAGCAGCACGATGAAGTTCAGCAGCAGCGTGGTCACGACCTCGTCCACGCCCAGCCGCTTGAGCAGCGCCGGCCCCAGCAGCAGCAGCGCGCCCGCGGCCATGGCGGCGGCGATCATCAGCGCGAAGGAGCCGCCCGCGCCGGCCACCGCCACCGCGGCCAGCGCGCCGGCGTAAAGCTGCCCCTCGGCGCCGATGTTCCACAGCCGCGCCCGGAAGGCCACCGCCGCCGCCAGCCCGGTGAGGATCAGCGGCGTGGCACGCGTGAGCGTTTCCGTGAGCGCCAGCCGCGAGCCGAAGCCGCCTTCGAGCAGCAGCCAGTACGCGCGCCCCACCGGCGCGCCGGCCCAGGCCACCAGCGCGGCGCTCAAGCCCAGCGTCAGCGCCACGGCCAGCAGCGGCGCGGCCAGCGCCATGGCTCGCGAAGGCGCGGCGCGCCGTTCAAGCCGCATGCACCACCTCGTCGGTCGAAGAAGAAGATGAAGAAACCTGCGCCGCCGCGCCCGCCATGGCCAGGCCGATCTCGGCCCGCGACCACTGCGCCGCCGGCCGCGCCAGGCCCAGGCGGCCGTGGTGCATCACGGCGATGCGGTCCGACAGCGCGAACAGCTCATCCAGGTCGTCGCTGATGAGCAGCAGCGCCGCCCCTTCGGCGCAGGCCTGCTGCAGTTGGCCGTGCACGTAGGCCACCGCGCCCACGTCCAGGCCCCAGGTCGGCTGGTTGGCCACGATCAACTTGGGCGCCGGCGCGGCCGGGTCGCCCGCCAGCGCGCGGCCCAGGATGAGTTTCTGAAGATTGCCCCCCGACAGCCGCCGCGCCGGCGTCGCCAGCCCGCCGCCCTCGGTGCCGCGCACGTCGAAGCGTTGCACCAGCGCCTGCGCATGCGCCTGCGCGCGGCGGCGCTTGAGCCAGCCCAGGAGCGAGAAGCTCGCGCCCGCGTAGCGCTCCAGCACCGCGTTCTCCCACAGCGCCAGGTCGCCGATGGCACCCACGGCGTGGCGGTCCTCCGGGATGCGCGCCACCCCGGCAGCCAGCCAGGCGCGCGGCCGCGCGGGCAGCCGCCGGCCCTCGAACACCAGCGTGCCGCCGTCCAGCGCCTGCACACCGCACAGCAGGTCCGCCAGCACCTGCTGGCCGTTGCCCGAGATGCCGGCGATGCCCAGGATCTCATTCGCGTGCAGCTCCAGCGTCACGCGGTCGAGCTTCGGGCGCGGCTTGCCCGCCACGTGCGCGTCACGCAGCCGGCACACCAGTGCACCGGGCTGGCGCACGCTGCGCCCGGCCGGTGCAAGCGCACGGCCCACCATGGCCTCGGCCAGCACCGCCTTGTCCACGACTTCCAGGCTGTCGAAGCGCGCCACGAGCCTGCCCGCGCGCAGCACCGCGACGCGGTCCGAGACGCGCCGCACCTCGTCGAGCTTGTGGCTGATGAAGACGATGGACAGCCCCTCGCGCACCATGCCGCGCAGCGTGTCGAACAGCGCCTCGCTCTGCTGCGGCGTCAGCACCGCAGTGGGCTCGTCCAGGATCAGCACCCGTGCCCCGCGCACCAGCGCCTTCAGGATTTCCACCTGCTGCCGCTCGCCGATGGACAAGTCGCCGATGCGGGCCTCCGGGTCCACGTGCAGCCCGAAGCGCTGCGCCGTCGCCAGCAGCCGCGCCCGCGCGGCACGCCGGCGCGAGAAGGGCAGCCACAGCGGCTCGGTGCCCAGCATCACGTTGTCCAGCACGCTCAAGTTGTCGGCCAGCGTGAAGTGCTGGTGCACCATGCCGATGCCCGCGGCCAGCGCCGCGCGGGTGTCGCCCGGGGGCAAGGGCTTGCCGTCCACCTCGATGCGGCCCGCATCGGGCAGGTAGTGCCCGAACAGGATCGCCATCAGCGTGCTCTTGCCCGCGCCGTTCTCGCCCAGCAGGGCCAGCACCTCGCCGCGGCGCAGCTCCAGCGAGATGTCGTCGTTGGCCACCAGCGCGCCGAAGCGTTTGCTGATGTGGGAGAGCCGCAGCAGCGGCGCGTCGGTGGCGGCGGGGGAGGGGGCGCTCACGAGAACAAGCCCGGGACGGCGGCTTCGGCGCCTTACCTGGCCTTCGGCGCGCTGTCGTCCACCTTGACCACGAAGCTGCCGTCCAGGATCGCCTTTTCCTTCGCCTTGACCTTGGCCTTGAGCTCGGCCGGCACCTTGGCCTCGAAGGTGCCCAGCGGCGCGAGCTCCGAGCCCTTGTGCTTCATGGTCGAGTAGGCGCCGTAGTCCTCGGCCGAGAACTGGCCGGCCTTCACCTTCCTGAGCGCGACCTCGATGGTGGGCTCCATGTTCCACAGCGCCGAGGCCACCACGGTGTCGGGGTAGGTGCTTTGCGTGTTGATCACGTTGCCCACGGCCAGCACCTTGCGCTCCTTGGCCGCGTCCGACACGCCGAAGCGCTCGGCGTACATCACGTCGGCGCCCTTGTCGATCATGGCGAAGGCCGCTTCCTTGGCCTTGGGCGGATCGAACCAGCTGTTGATGAAGCTGATGCTGAACTCGGCCTTGGGGTTGACCTCGCGCGCGCCGGCGATGAAGGCGTTCATCAGCCGGTTGACCTCGGGGATCGGGTAGCCGCCGACCATGCCGATCTTGCCGCTCTTGCTCACGCCCGCGGCGATCATGCCGGTGAGGTAGGCCGGCTCCTGGATGTAGTTGTCGAAGACGGAGAAGTTGGGCGCCTGCGGCTTGCCGGAGCTGCCCATGAGGAAGGCGACCTTGGGATAGTCCTTGGCCACCTTGCGCGCCGCGGCCTCCACCGCGAAGGACTCGCCCACGATCAGCGCGTGGCCGCCCTCGGCGTACTGGCGCATCACGCGCTCGTAGTCGGCGTTGGCCACGTTCTCGCTGAACACGTACTCGATCTCGCCGCGCGCCGCCGCGGCCTTGAGCGCCTTGTCGATGCGGCTGACCCACTGCTGCTCCACCGGCACGGTGTAGATGGCGGCCACTTTCAGCTTGGACTGCGCCAGCGCCGAGCCGGCACCGCCCAGCAGCGTCGCGGCAGCCACCAGGGCCAGCACGGGACGACGAGACATCGAATGCATGGGAATCCCTCCTTCAGGTGAGTTCTCTCGAGTTGTACACGCCCTGACGCAAGAGCTGTTCCAGTTGACGCAAGGCTTTTGCATACAGGCGCCGCCCTGGTGCGCGGCGGTGCAGGCGCTGGCAGCCAAAGGCCCAGCGCGGCCTCGGGCCAGCCGGCAGGTGTCAAGAGGGGGCACACCCGCTCAAGAGGGCCCCACCTACAATTGAGGGTTTGCCCGTCTGAACTCGGAAGTTGCCGCCATGAACCTCTCCGCCCTTACCGCCCTGTCGCCGCTGGACGGCCGCTATGCCGCCAAGGTGGCGGCGCTGCGCCCCCTGCTGTCCGAGTTCGGCCTGATGCACCGCCGCGTGCAGGTCGAGGTCGAGTGGTTCATCGCGCTGTCGGACGCCGGCTTCGCCGAGTTCATGCCGCTGTCGCAGGCCTCGCGCGAGCTGCTGCGCGGCCTGGTGCAGAACTTCTCCGAGGCCGACGCGCAGGCGATCAAGGACATCGAGAAGACCACCAACCACGACGTCAAGGCCGTGGAGTACTGGATCAAGTCCCGCTTCGAAGGCCAGGCCGAGCTGCAGGCCGCCGGCGAGTTCGTGCACTTCGCCTGCACCAGCGAGGACATCAACAACACCAGCCACGCGCTGATGCTCAAGGCCGCGCGCGAGCAGGTGCTGCTGCCGTCGCTGGACCGTGTCATCGAGCGCCTGGCGTCCATGGCGCACCAGTTCGCCGCCGAGCCCATGCTCAGCCGCACCCACGGCCAGACCGCCAGCCCCACCACCGTGGGCAAGGAGATCGCCAACGTCGTGGCCCGCCTGCGCCACGCGCGCAGCCGCATCGCCGAGGTGAAGCTGCTGGCCAAGATGAACGGCGCGGTGGGCAACTACAACGCGCACCTTTCGGCCTACCCGGCCGTCAACTGGGAAGCCTTCAGCCGCCAGGTGGTGGAAGGGGCACTGGGCCTGACCTTCAACCCCTACACGATCCAGATCGAGCCGCACGACTACATGGCCGAGCTGTTCGACGCCGTCACCCGCGCCAACACCATCCTGGTGGACTGGTCGCGCGACGTCTGGGGCTACATCAGCCTGGGCTACTTCAAGCAGAAGACCAAGGCGGGCGAGATCGGCTCCAGCACCATGCCGCACAAGGTCAACCCCATCGACTTCGAGAACGCGGAAGGCAACTTCGGCCTGGCCAGCGCGGTGCTGACGCATCTGGCGCAGAAGCTGCCGATCAGCCGCTGGCAGCGCGACCTGACCGACTCGACCGTGCTGCGCAACATGGGCGTGGCGCTGGGCTACGCCGTGCTGGGCCTGGAGTCCCTGTCGCGCGGCCTCGACAAGCTGGAGCTCAACCGCGAGGCGCTGGCCGCCGACCTGGACGCGTCCTGGGAAGTGCTGGCCGAGCCGATCCAGACCGTGATGCGCCGCTACGGCCTGCCCAACCCGTATGAGCGCCTGAAGGAGCTCACCCGCGGCAAGGCCATCACGCGCGAGGCCATCGCCGGCTTCATCGACACGCTGGTGGAGCTGCCCGAAGGCGAGCGCGCGCGGCTGAAGGAGCTCACGCCCGGCGGCTACACCGGCTGCGCCGAGGCGCTGGCCAAGCGGATCTGAGCTGCGGCGGCGGGCAGTGCAGGCCCGCCCCTCACATGACGCTTCGGCGTGCCGATAAGCAGGCCGCAACCCGACTTTCCCGATTTCTGAAAGCGGAATTTCCATGAAATTCACCGACCTGCTCCAAGCCGCCGAGGCGCGCAGCCAGTCGCTGCTGTGCGTGGGCCTGGACCCGGAGCCCTCGAAATTCCCGGGCGACTGGAAGGGCGATGCCTCGCGCATCTACGACTTCTGCGCCGCCATCGTCGAAGCCACGCACGACCTGGTGAGCTGCTTCAAGCCGCAGATCGCCTACTTCGCCGCGCACCGCGCCGAGGAGCAGCTGGAGCGGCTGGTCCAGCACATCCACCGCGTGGCGCCGGGCGTGCCGGTGATCCTGGACGCCAAGCGCGGCGACATCGGCTCCACCGCGCAGCAGTACGCGCGCGAGGCCTTCGAGCGCTACCAGGCCGACGCGCTCACGCTCTCGCCCTTCATGGGGCTGGACTCGATCGAGCCCTACATGGACGCCTGGCCCGACAAGGGGCTGATCCTGCTGTGCCGCACCTCCAATCCCGGCGGCAGCGACCTGCAGGCGCAGCGGCTGGACAGCGGCGAGCTGCTGTACGAGCGCGTGGCGCGGCTGGCGCAGGGCCCGTGGAACCGCCACGGCCAGCTCGGCCTGGTGGTGGGCGCCACCTTCCCGGCGGAAATCGAGCGCGTGCGCGAGCTCGCGCCCACGCTGCCGCTGCTCATCCCCGGCGTGGGCGCGCAGGGCGGCGACGCGGCCTCCACCATCCGCGCCGGGCTGCGCCCGGGCGGCACGGTGATGGTGAATTCCTCGCGCGCCGTGCTGTACGCCAGCGCGGGCGCGGACTTCGCGGCCGCGGCCCGCGCCGAGGCGCAGCGCACGCGCGACGTGCTCAACGCCGCTCGCGCGGGCTGAGTCTTCCCGGCGGAGGCAGGCCATGTGGAGCGCGCTGACGTCCCACACCGGCTCGGGCCTGCTGCCCGAAGTGCAGCAGGACGTGCGTCCGCGCGTGGCGCGCTTCTTCTTCGCCGCCGCCGCCACGGCGGCGGCGGCCAGCGGCGCGCTGCTGGCACTGCCCGGCGTGCAGGTGGAAGGCGCCGAGCGCTTGGTGCTGCTGCTGTCGGAGCTGCTGCTGTGCGGCGTGAGCCTGCACGCGCTGCGCACGCGCGAGGGCGCGCTGGACGCGGCCGTGCGGCGCGTGTCGCTGGCGGCGCTGCTGCCCATCGCGCTGATCGCGTGGCTGGTGGACCGGGGCCTGGGCGGTGCGGGCAGCGGCTTCCTGGCGGTGCTGGTCTGCATGTGCGCCGCCGTGGCGCGCAAGCGCACGGCGCTGCTGGTGGGCACGCTGGGTTTGTTGCTGCTGGGCGCACTCGCCTGGGGTCATCACAGCGGCGCGCTGCCGGCCCAGGGGGGGCAGCCGCCGGCGCTGCAGTTCGCGCTGCAGGTGGTGGTGCTGCTCACCGGTGCCGCGGGCGGGCGCGTGCTCCACGGCGTGCTGGAGATGGTCCTGCACAAGGGCGCGGACGGCGGGCAGCGCTTCGCCGCGCTGCTGTCCCTGGCGGCCGAGTTCTATTGGGAGACCGACGCCCAGTGGCGGCTCACGCGCGTGCTGCGGCGCGACCGCCGCGGCCGTTTCCAGGCGCTGCCCGGCCCCTGGGGGCAGCCGCTGTGGGCCTTGCCGGCGCTGCGCGCGGACCCCGCGGTGATCGAGGCCCAGCGCGCGGAGCTGCAGGCTTGCCGCCCGCTGCGCGAGATGTGCGTCACCTGGCAGGCCGGGCCGGGCGCGCTGCGCTGGCTGCGCGTGAGCGGCGAGCCGCGCCATGACGCGCGCGGCCGGTTCCTGGGCTATTGGGGCGTGGGACGCGACTTCACGGTGGCGCGCCGCGCCGCCGCGGCGGTCGAGGCGCTGCGCGAGCAGTCGCGCCTGCAACTGCGGCAGGCGCTGGACCAGGCGCAGGCCGCCAGCCGCGCCAAGAGCGCCTTCCTCGCCAACACCAGCCACGAGCTGCGCACGCCGCTCAACGCGCTGGTGGGCCTGGCGCAGCTCGCGCGCGCCCCGGGCCTGGAGGAGGACAAGCGCCAGCAGTACTTGGCGCAGATGCTCGACAGCGCCGACACGCTGATGGCGGTGATCTCCGACATCCTGGACCTGTCCAAGATCGAGGCCGGCAAGCTCGACATCCACCCGCAGGACTTCGACCTGCAGGCGCTGCTGCAGCGGCTGCAGCGCGGCTATGCCGCCATCGCCAGCACGCACGGCCTGGCGCTGGTGCTGGACATCGACCCCGCGCTGCCGCAGGGCGCGCATGGCGACCCGGTGCGGCTGCGCCAGGTGCTGGGCAACTACCTGAGCAACGCGTTGAAGTTCACCGAGCAGGGCCTGGTGCGGCTGAGCGCGCACGCCGTGGCGGGCAACCGGGTGCGCTTCGAGGTGGAGGACACCGGCCCGGGGCTGGACCCGGCGACGCAGGCGCAGCTGTTCCAGCCCTTCATCCAGGCCGATGACTCCACCACGCGGCGCCACGGCGGCACGGGGCTGGGGCTGTCGATCTGCCGCGAGCTGGCGCAGCTCATGGGCGGCGAGGTGGGGGTGGCCAGCCGTCCGGGGCGAGGCTCGCGATTCTGGTTCGAGCTGCCGCTGCCCGCGGCCGCCGCCCCGGTGGTGGTGCCCGCGCCCGCGCCCGTGCCGTCGGCGCAGGCCCTGGCGGGCGTGCGCGTGCTGATGGTGGAGGACAACTTCATCAACATGACCATCTCCACGGCCATGCTGCAGCAGTGGGGCGCACAGGTGACAGGCGCCGCCGACGGGCTGGAGGCCCTGGAGGCGGTGGACCGCGCGCTGCAGGAGAACCGTCCGTTCCAGGCGGTGCTGATGGACATGCAGATGCCGCGCATGGGCGGGCGCGAGGCCACGCGCGAGCTGCGCCGGCGCTTCGACCCGCAGACGCTGCCCATCGTCGCGCTGACCGCCGCGGCGCTGCCGTGCGAGCGCGACGAGGCGCTGGCCGCGGGCATGAACGACTTCCTCACCAAGCCCATCGACGCGCCCAAGCTGCTAGCGACGCTGCAGAGGGTGTTGAGGGTCTAAGCGGAAAGGGGCGGGGAGAGGGCAGGCCCTGCCCTGCTTGCGTCAGCCCCGCTTCCCCCCGCGCAGCAGCGCATGCAGCCCGATGGCCCCGAAGGTGGCGGTCCCGATGCCGCCCAGGGCGAAGTCGCCGAAGCGCAGCGTGAAATCGCCCGTGCCCAGCACCAGTGTGATGGCCGCGACCATGAGGTTGGTGTTGTCGGAGAAGTCCACGCGGTTGGAGACCCAGATGCGCGCGCCGGAGACGGCGATCAGGCCGAAGACCACGATCGAGACGCCGCCCATCACCGCCAGCGGGATGGCCTGGATCAGCGCGCCGAACTTGGGGCTGAAGCCCAGCACCAGCGCCACCAGCGCCGCCACCACGAACATGGCCGTGGAGTAGATGCGCGTGGCGGCCATGACGCCGATGTTCTCGGCGTAGGTGGTCACGCCCGTGCCGCCGATGGCGCCGCTGGCCATGGTGGCCAGGCCGTCGCCGATGAAGGCGCGGCCCATGTAGGGGTTCATGTCGCGCCCGGTCATGGCGCCCACGGCCTTGAGATGGCCCAGGTTCTCCGCCACCAGGATCACCGCCACCGGTGCGATCAGCAGCATGGCGTGGCCGTCGAAGACCGGCGCCGCGAAGCGCGGCAGCCCGAACCACGGCGCCGCGGCCACGGCCGAGAGGTCGATGGGCTTGCCCAGGCCCAGCCCGTTGGTCAGCAGCGCGTACAGCAGCGAGGCGATGAGCAGCCCCACCAGGATCAGCAGCCGCTGCGCCAGCCCGCGGCTGAACACCGCCACCAGCGCCACGCAGACGAAGGTCAGCGCCTGCATCCAGGCGTCGAAGCCCGTGGGCGCCATGTTCTTCACCGGCACCGAGGCCAGGTTCAGCCCGATGACGGCCACCACCGCGCCCGTGACCACCGGCGGCATCAGCGACTCGATCCAGCGCGTGCCGGCGGCCGCCACCAGCAGGCCCAGCAGCACGTACAGCGCGCCGCACGCGATGATCCCGCCCAGCGCCACGGGCAGGTTGGCGTTGGGGCCGCCGGCCTGGTAGCCGGTGGCGGTGATGACCACGCCGATGAAGGCGAAGCTCGACCCGAGGTAGCTGGGCACGCGCCCGCCGGTGAGCACGAAGAAGATCAGCGTGCCCACGCCGCTCATGAGGATGGCGACGTTGGGGTCGAAGCCCATGAGCAGCGGCGCCAGCACCGTGGCGCCGAACATGGCGATGACGTGCTGCACGCCCAGCGCGGCGGTCTGCGGCCAGGACAGGCGCTCATCGGGCGCCACCACGGCACCGGGAGGGGCGTCCACGGGACGCCAGCGGGGGAAAAGGCTCATGAAGGTCGCTCCAGCACTGCGGGCAATTCGGGAAAAAGCGGCGCAGTGTAGAAGGCCCCCGCGTTTGAATGCCCGCGACCGTGCGGCTGCGCTAGATTGGCGCCCTGGAGTGGACCAAGGAGCCACGTGGACTACGCATTACCCCACCGGAGCCTGGAGCAGGTGCTCATCGACGAGGCACCGCAGGCGCTGATCGTGACCTCGCCCGAAGGGGAGGTATGGCTGTGGAACCGCATGGCGCAGCAGACCTTCGGCTACACGGCCGCGGAGGCGCTGGGGCGGCCGCTGGCCGAGTTGCTGGTACCCGCGGACCAGATCGAGGAGCACGCCGCGCTGCAGCAGCGCGCGTTGCGCGAGGGCGAGGCCCAGGCTCGCGCGGCCATGCGCCGCCACCAGGACGGGCGGCTGATGTACGTGGACTTGTTCAAGCGCATGGTGCGCGAGGAGGGCCCTGGGGCCACCGGCGAGGCGCACTGCGTCATCAGCACCTACCGCGACGTCACGGCGCAGAAGGTGGCGCGCGACGCGCAGTGGATCGGCCAGCGCTACCGCAACCTGCTGGAGTCGGTGCCCGACGCCATCGTCATCGTCAACGACAGCGGGCGCATCGTGCTCTTCAACAGCCAGGCCGAGCGGCTGTTCGGGCGCTCGCGCGACCAGGTGCTGGGCTCCTCCATCGAGACGCTGCTGCCCACGCGCTACCGCCACGTGCACATCGGCCACCGCACGCGCTACCACGCGACGCCGCAGATGCGCAGCATGGGCGCGGGGCTGGAGCTCTACGGGCTGCGCGGCGACGGCAACGAGGGCGAGGAGTTCCCGGTGGAGATCAGCCTGAGCCCGCTGGACACCGAGGAAGGCCGCTTCGTGATGAGCGCCATCCGCGACATCACCGAGCGCAAGCGCTTCGAGCGCGAACTGCAGGAGAAGAACGCGGCGCTGCTGGTGGCCAACCAGGCCAAGGACCGTTTCCTGGCCACCATGAGCCACGAGCTGCGCACGCCGCTCAACGCCATCATCGGCTTCACCGGCATCCTGCTCATGCGGCTGAGCGGCGAGCTCACGTCGGAGCAGGAGCGCCAGCTGGGCATCGTCAAGAGCAGCGCCGAGCACCTGCTGTCGCTGATCAACGACCTGCTGGACGTGGCGCGCATCCAGGCCGGCATGGTGCAGCTCAGTCCCGAGCCGGTGGACGTGGGCGCGCTGCTGCGCGAGGTGCATGCCAGCCTGATGCCGCTGGCGCAGGCCAAGTCGCTGGCCTTCGAGCTCGACATGCCCGAAGGCGCGCCGGTGCTGCAGGTGGACCGCCGCGCGCTGCGCCAGATCCTGATCAACCTCAGCAACAACGCTATCAAGTTCACCGAGCACGGCGCGGTGCGGCTGGAGTTGCGGCACGAGGGCCGGGACACGCTGGTGAGGGTCCGCGACACGGGCGTGGGCATCAGCGAGGCGGACCAGAAGAAGCTCTTCGGCGCCTTCACGCAGGTGGGCGATCCGCGCCGCCGCCCCGAAGGCACCGGCATGGGACTGCACCTGAGCGCCCGGCTGGCGGAGCTGCTGGGCGCGCGCATCGAGGTGGAAAGCCACGTGGGCGAGGGCAGCTGCTTCACGCTGCGGTTTGGGGCGCAGGCGGGGGCCGTGGCGGCTTGAGAGGCCGCGGGGGCGCTCCGCTCAGACGCCCGCCCACCGCACGATCTGCGCCGCCGGCATTGCGCCGCTGATGCGCGCCACCTCGCGGCCCTGCTGCAGCTTCAGCAGCGTGGGGATGCTGCGCACCTGGAAGCGCGCGGCGGTGTGCGGGTTGGCGTCGGTGTCCACCTTGACCAGCAGCGCGCGGCCCTTGAGCTCGCGCGCGGCCTGCTCGAAGGCGGGCGCCATGCTGCGGCAGGGGCCGCACCAGGGCGCCCACAGGTCCACGATCACCGGCAGCTCGGTGCGCGCGGTCACGCGCTCGAAGTCGGCATCGGTGAGCGCCAGCGGCCGGCCGTCGAGCAGGGGCTGTCCGCAGCGGCCGCACACCGGGTCCTCACCCAGCCGGGCGCTGGGGATGCGGTTGAGCGCCGCGCAGTGCGGACAAGCGACATGGGTGGGAGTAGAGGCAGCGTCCATGCCCCGATGGTGGTGGCAAGCGCGCTGCCCACAAGGGCGCCACTGCCTCACGCGAGACAGGGCACCGCGTGGGAATAATGGGGCGACACCACTCGTACACCCTCGCCAGTGGATGCTCCGGACAACTTCAAGCGGCTGCTGCTAGCGGCCATCCCGCGGCTGCGCCGCTATGCGCGCTCGCTGGTGTTCGACGGCCCACGCGCCGATGACCTGGTGCAGAGCACGCTGGAGCGGGCGCTGACGCGCTGGCAGCAGTTCGACGAGCGGCGCGATCTGCTGCTGTGGCTGTTGTCCATCGCGCACAACGCGCACCAGGACGGGCTGCGGCGCGACGCGCGGCTGTCGATGCTGGAGCCCGAGCGCATGGAACAGGAGCTGGACCGCCAGGCCGGCGCGGCGCAGCCGCCGGACATCGGGCTGCGGCTGGATCTGTTGGCGGCGTTGCGCACGCTCACGCCGGAGCTGCGCGAGCCCCTGCTGCTGGTGGTGGTGGAGCAGCTGAGCTATGCCGAGGCGGCGCAGGTGCTGCGCATCCCGCCGGGCACCGTGATGTCGCGCATCAGCCGCGCGCGGCTGCTGTTGCGTCGGGTACTGGGCGACGGCAAGCCCCCATCGCGCTCGCACCTGCGGCGCGTGGTTTGAGTGCAGCGAAAAGGCACGAGGGAATGGACGCCGACCGCATCGATGACGGACTGCTCAGTGCGTGGCTGGACGACGAACTCGACCCGGCACAGCGCGCGCACGTGGAGCAATGGCTGCGCGAGCACCCGGAGGATGCCGAGCGCGTGCGCCAGTGGGGGGCCGACCGCGACGCACTGCGTGCGCACTTCGACCCGGTGCTCAACGAGCCGGTGCCGGCCTCGATGCAGCGGCGGCTGCTGACGCGGCCGCTGTCGCAGCGCCCGTGGGCGCGCGCCGCGGCGGTGCTGCTGCTGGTGGGCGGCGGCGCGGTGCTGGGAGCGGGGGCGATGTGGCGCTGGCAGGACCTGCTGCCCGGGCCGCTGGCGCAGTCGCCGCGGCAGTGGGTGCATCGCGCGGCGGTGGCGCACGCGGTGTATGCCCCGGAACAGCGCCACCCGGTGGAAGTGGGCGCCAACGAGGAGCACCTGGTGCGCTGGCTCACCAAGCGCACCGAGTTGCCGGTGAAGCTGTTCGATCTGCAGGCCCAGGGTTTCAACCTGGTGGGCGGGCGGCTGCTGCCTGATGCCTCGGGGCCGAGCGCGCAGCTGATGTACGAGGACGGGGAGAAGCACCGCGTCACGGTGTACCTGCGCAAGCCCGAGGCCGGCACGCCGGCGGCGTTCCGCTTCGAGCACCAGGGCGGGCTCAACCTGTTTTACTGGGTCGAGAGCGGCTGCGGGTACGCGCTGGTGGGCGACCTGCCGCGCGACAAGCTGCTGGCGCTGGCGATGGAGATCCACCGGCAGCAGACGACGCAGGCGGGGACGGGCGGCTGAGCCCGGGCAGGCCGCCCACCCCGCCTGCCTAGAATCCCGTGATGCCTCCTTCCACCGCCGCCGCGGTCGCGGCGCGCACCCCGGCCCAGCGCGCCGCCACCGTCCACCGTTTCCTCGCCGTCACGCTGCTGGGCTTCGCCTCGGGACTGCCGCTGGCGCTCACGGGGCAGGCCATGCAGGCCTGGCTCTCGGCCGAGGGGCTGGACGTGGCCACCATCGGCTTCCTCAGCCTCGTGGGCCTGCCCTACACCTTCAAGTTCCTGTGGGCGCCGCTGATGGACCGCTTCGAGCCGCCCGGGCTGGGCCGGCGCCGCGGTTGGCTGGTGCTCACGCAACTGCTGTTGGCCGGCGCGTTGCTGCTCATGGCGTCCACGCCGCCGGCGGGCGCCACGCGCGCCTTCGCGCTGCTGGCGGTGGCGGTGGCCTTCCTCTCCGCCTCGCAGGACGTGGTGATCGACGCCTACCGCACGGACCTGCTGCCCGCGCGCGAGCGCGGCCTGGGCTCCTCGCTCAACGTCATGGGCTACCGGCTGGCGATGATCCTCTCCGGGGGCGTGGCGCTGATCTGGACCGACCCGGCCCAGGGCGGCGGTTTTACATGGCCGGCCGTGTACCGGCTGATGGCGGTGCTCATGATCGGCGCCGCCGTCGTCTCCGCGCTGCTGCTGCCGCGGCTGCCGCGCGCCACCGCGCCGCGCACGCTGGCGCGCCACGACGTCACCGGCTTCCTGGCCGTGCTGGCGGCCGTGGCCGTGGGCTATCTGCTCAGCGACCGCTTCGCCTTGCCGCTGGCGCAACTGCTGCTGAGTCCGCTGTGGAGCGGCAGCGCCCTGGCGCCGGCGCTGCAAGTGAAATGGACCGAGTTGCTGGCGCTGATGCTGGGCATCGGCTTCACGCTGCCGCTGGCGGCCTGGGCCGCGCGCAAGGCGCAGTTCGAGACGCTGATCCAAGGGCTGCGCAGCTACTTCGGCCAGCCCGGCGCGGGCGCCTTTCTCGCCTTCATCGTCCTCTACAAACTGGGGGACGCCTTCGCCGGCTCGCTGCTGACGCCCTTCCTGCTCAAGGCCATGGCTTTCAGCCCGGCCGAGGTGGGCGTGGTCAACAAGCTCATCGGCTTGTGGCTCACGATCCTGGGCGCGCTGGTGGGCGGGGCGCTGATGTTGAAACTCGGCCTGTGGCGCTCGCTGCTGGTGTTCGGGCTGCTGCAGATGGCGAGCAACCTGGGCTTCTGGTGGCTGGCGGTGTCGGGCAAGGGCGTGATCCCGGGCCTGCTGGTGCCGGCCTTCGACTGGGGTTTCATTCATCTGGCGCAACCCACGCCGGTGGACGGCGGGCTGCTGCTGGTGGTGGCGCTGGAGAACCTCTCCGGCGGCATGGGCACCGCGGCCTTCGTCGCCTTCCTGATGAGCCTGTGCAACCAGCGCTTCACGGCCACGCAGTACGCGCTGCTGAGCGCCTTCGCGGCGGTGGGGCGCGTGTGGGTGGGGCCGCTGGCGGGGGTGCTGGCCGAGTCCATCGGCTGGCCCGATTTCTTCATCGTCTCCACGCTGGCGGCGCTGCCGGCGCTGGCGATGCTGTGGGCGCTGCGCGCCAGCGTGCGCGCGCTGGAGGTGGACCCCGACGCGCCCGCGGCGGCCGACGATTGATGCGGGCCGGCACACTCCACCCTTGCAGGGCACCCATGAAACCCCCAACTCCCGTCAGCCGGGCATGCACCGTGCCCGTTCTGGACCATTTCAACGATCAATACGCCGCCTCGTCCGGCCCCCGCATGCCATGAGCACCGACGCCTTCCGCACCGATGCAGATGTTTCTCCCGCGCCGCTGGCGCACGCCGGCTGCCGCTGCGCGGGCTGCCTCGTGAGCCCGTCGCGACGGCTGTTCACCGGGGCGTTGCTGAGCGGGGCGCTGCTGCCGGCCATGGCGCAGCAGGGCGTGCGCGAGGAGGTGGGCTCGGAGTCCACTTTCTCCAAGCTGGTGCCGGCCGAGGAGGTGGAGGCCGCGGCGGCGCAGCAGTACCGCAAGATGCTGTCCGATGCCTCGCAGCAGCGCGCGCTGGCGCCGGAATCGAACCAGCAGCTGCAGCGGCTGCGCTACATCGCGCAGCGCATCATTCCCTTCGCCGACGACTGGAACCAGCGCGCGCGGCAGTGGAAGTGGGAGGTGAACCTGATCGGCAGCAAGGAGCTCAACGCCTTCTGCATGCCGGGCGGGAAGATCGCGTTCTTCTACGGGATCCTGCAGCAGCTGCAACTCAGCGATGACGAGGTGGCGACCATCATGGGCCACGAGGTGGCGCACGCGCTGCGCGAGCACGCACGCGAGCGCATGGGCAAGTCGGCCGCGACGCAGCTGGGCGCCGGGGCGCTGTCGGCGCTGCTGGGGCTGGGCAACCTGGGCAACCAGGTGCTGGGCATGGGCAGCCAGCTGCTGACGCTCAAGTTCAGCCGCGAGGACGAGTCCGAGGCGGACATCGTGGGCATGGAGCTGGCAGCGCGCGCCGGCTACGACCCGGCCGCCGGCGTGAGCCTGTGGCAGAAGATGATGGCCGCCAGCCAGGGCGAGCCGCTGGCCTTCATGTCCACGCACCCCACCGGCACGACCCGCATCCGCGACATCCAGGCCCGGCTGCCGCGGGTGCAGCCACTGTACGCGCAGGCCCCGAAGCCCACGCGGCAGTTCGGGCCGCCGGCGCGCAGCGCGGGGAAGTGAGCGCGCCGGGCGAAGGCGCGGGGCTCAGGTCCCTCGCACGTACGGATTGAACTTGCGCTCCTCGCCGAAGGTGCTCTCCGGCCCGTGGCCGGGGATGAACACCGTGTCGTCGCCCATGGGCCACAGGCGCTGGGTGATGCTGTCAATCAGCTGGTCGTGGTTGCCCTGCGGGAAGTCGGTGCGGCCGATGCTGCCGGCGAACAGCACGTCGCCCACGAAGCAGCGCTTGATCTCCGGCGCGTGGAACACGACGTGGCCGGGGGTGTGGCCGGGGCAGTGGCGCACGTGGACCTCGCTCTGGCCCAGGGTCAGCGTCTCGCCGTCCTCCAGCCAGCGCGTGGGCGCGAAGGGCTCGGCCGGCGGGAAGCCGAACATGCGGCTCTGCTGCGCCAGGCCGTCGATCCAGAACTGGTCGGCGCGCTGCGGGCCGACGATGGGCAACCGCTCCTCGCGCGCGAGCTGCCCGACGCCGCCGGCGTGGTCGATGTGCGCATGCGTGACCCACAGGGCCACGAGTTTCAAGCCGCGCTCCTGCACCGCGGCGCGCAGCACGCCCAGCTCGCCGCCGGCGTCGATGAGCACGGCTTCCTGGGTCTGGTCGCACCACAGCAGCGAGCAGTTCTGCTGGAACGGGGTGACGGGGATGGTGTGGTAACGAAGCATGGCCGCCATTGTGGCGGGCGCGGCGCGGGCATCGCGCGTGCCGCAAGGAGGAGCGATGGAGCACAGCGCAGCACGAATCCCTGCCATCTGCCCTGAGCGGCCGGCGCCGCGCCGCCCGGGCGCGCGGCTGCGGAGGCTGGGCCTGGCGCTGCTGCTGGCCGGCTGCGCCGCCGACGAGCCCCAGCGCGACGCCTGGCCACGCCCGCAGGACAGCCGCGCGCTGCTGCTGCAGCTGCTACCCACCAACCTCTCCGACCGCGCCGGCTGGGCCACCGACATCTATGCCGCCTTCTCGGCGCTGCAGATCCCGCCCACGGCTTCCAATTTCTGCGCCGCGCTGGGCGTGATCGAGCAGGAATCGAGCTTCCAGGCCGACCCGGCCGTGCCCAACCTGGGCGCGATCGCGCGCAAGGAGATCGACGAGCGCGCCGGGCGCGTGGGCGTGCCTTCGCTGCTGGTGTCGGCGGCGCTGCAGATCCCGTCCTCGGACGGGCGCAGCTACGCCGAGCGCATCGACAAGGCGCGCACAGAGCGCCAGCTCAGCGAGACCTTCGAGGACCTGATCGAGCGCGTGCCGCTGGGCCAGCGCCTGTTCGGCAAGCTCAACCCGGTGCGCACCGGCGGGCCGATGCAGGTGAGCGTGGCCTGGGCCGAGGCCAACACGCAGCGCTACCCGTACCCGCTGGACGGCGGCGTGCGCCAGGCGGTGTTCACGCGCCGCGGCGGGCTGTTCTTCGGCATCGCGCACCTGCTGGACTACCCCGCGCCCTACGACCGGCCGCTCTACCGCTTCGCCGACTTCAACGCCGGGCGCTGGGCCAGCCGCAACGCCGCCTTCCAGCAGGCGCTCAGCCGCGCCTCGGGCATCCCGCTCGACACCGATGGCGACCTGCTGCGCGGCGACGGCCAGCGCGGCGCGACCGAAGCCGCCGCGCTGTTGATGGCGCCGCGGCTGGGCCTGTCGGAATCCGAGGCGCGCCGCGCGCTGGAGCAGGGCAACGAGCCCGGCTTCGAGCGCAGCGCGCTGTACCGCAAGGTGTTCGAGCGGGCCGAGCGCAACGAGGGCCGCGCGCTGCCGCGCGCCGTGCTGCCGGACATCGCGCTGTCCGGTCCCAAGATCAGCCGCCCGCTGAGCACCAAGTGGTTCGCCGAGCGCGTGCAGCAGCGCTGGCAGCGCTGCATGGCGCGCGCGCCGGCGGGCGCTTCCGCTTCCCGAACCTCATCCCCGGAGCCGTGACGACCATGCCCGAACCGACCCTGCAGACCATCGAAGTGGAAACCGGCGCCCAGCCCGGCGCGAGCCTGATCCTGCTGCACGGCCTGGGCGCCGACGGGCACGACTTCGAGCCGCTGGCGCAGCAGATGGACCTCTCGGCGCTGGGCGCCGTGCGCTGGATCTTTCCGCACGCGCCGGTGCGGCCGGTGACCATCAACGGCGGCTACCGCATGCGCGCCTGGTACGACCTGCTGGGCACGGAAATGATGCGCCGCGAGGACGAGCCGGGGCTGCGCGCCTCGCTGGCGCAGGTGCTGGCGCTGGTGGCCCGCGAGCGCGCGCGGGGCGTGCCGGCGCGGCGCATCGTGCTGGCGGGCTTCTCACAGGGCTGCGCGATGGCGCTGCTGTCCGCCCTGCGCTGCGAGGAGCGGCTGGCCGGCGTGGCCGGCCTCTCGGGCTACCTGCCGCTGGCGAGCCTCACGGCCGCCGAGCGCCACGGCGCCAACGAGGACCTACCGGTGTTCCTGGCCCACGGCCAGATGGACCCGGTGGTGCCCATGGCCGCCGGCATCGCCTCGCGCGACCTGCTGCGCGCGCTGGGGCACGAGGTGGAGTGGCACGAGTACCCGATCGAGCACACGGTGAGCGTGGAGGAGCTCGAAGCCTTGCGGCAGTGGATGCTGAAGGTGCTGGCCTGAACTGAAGCGCGCCGCCGGGCCGGCGTGAAATGTTCTCGGGGATGCCTGCGCAGGCAGGCCCCATCCGGCGTCACAGCGACGTCGCGTAGTCGATGGTGAGCGGTGCGTGGTCCGAGAACCGCGACGTCTTGTGGATGGAGGCCGCGTGCGCGCTGTGCGCGATCTCCGGCGTCGCCACCTGGTAGTCCAGCCGCCAGCCCACGTTCTTGGCCCAGGCCTGGCCGCGGTTGCTCCACCACGTGTAGCAGTCCTCGGTGGCCTCGGGGTGCAGGCGGCGGTAGACGTCCACCAGCCCCAGCTCCTCGCTCACCATGCGCGAGAACCACGCGCGCTCCTCGGGCAGGAAACCGCTGTTCTTCTGGTTGCCGCGCCAGTTCTTGAGGTCGATGGCCTGGTGCGCGATGTTGAAGTCGCCCATCAGGATGAACTCGCGCCCTGAGGCGCGCAGCGCGGCCATGTGGTGCCAGAAGCGATCCAGGAAGCGGAACTTGGCCGCCTGCCGCTCCTCGCCACTGGAGCCGCTGGGGAAGTAGGCGCTGATCACGCTGAACTTGCGCGCGCTGGTGTCGAAGCGCAGTTCGACGTAGCGACCCTCGGGGTCGAACTCGTCGCAGCCGAAGCCGGCGATCACGGCCGATGGG
Source organism: uncultured Azohydromonas sp. (assembly GCF_937926365.1). GTDB lineage: Bacteria > Pseudomonadota > Gammaproteobacteria > Burkholderiales > Burkholderiaceae_C > Azohydromonas. Next base: position 34,021 of record NZ_CALAOH010000206.1, read on the forward strand.
GCGCGCTTCGTGTAGAGCCCCACGCCCGAATAGCCCTTCTTCTGCGCGTAGTGGAAATGGCCTTCGAGCCCGGCGACGCGCTTGAAGCGTTCCGCCACGTCGGCCTCCTGGGCGCGCACTTCCTGCACCCCCATAAAATCCGCGCCGGCCGCTTCGGCCCATGCCTCGAACCCCTTGGTCGCCGCGGAGCGGATCCCATTGAGGTTGAGCGTCACCATCCTCAAACCCATCGCAGTACACCCATTCCTATGAGCACGAACACCTCCCCCAAACCCTCGCTGGCCGAGGACTTCGTGAAGTTCTCGGTCGAGGTCGGCGTGCTGCGCTTCGGGGAGTTCAAGACCAAGGCCGGGCGTCTGTCACCGTACTTCTTCAACGCCGGCCTCTTCGACGACGGCGCCAAGCTGGGCCGCCTGGCGGAATTCTATGCACGCCGCCTGGTGGACTCCGGGCTGCAGTTCGACATGCTCTTCGGCCCGGCCTACAAGGGCATCACGCTGGCCGCGGCCGTGTCGGTGGAACTGGCCCGCCTGGGCCACAACAAGCCCTACGCCTACAACCGCAAGGAAGCCAAGGACCACGGCGAGGGCGGCACCCTGGTGGGCGCGCCGGTGCGCGGGCGCGTGCTGATCATCGACGACGTGATCTCCGCCGGCACCTCGGTGCGCGAGTCCATCGCCATGATCCGCGCCGCCGGCGCCGAGCCCTGCGGCGTGGCCATCGCGCTGGACCGCCAGGAAAAGGCCACCGAGAACGGCGCCGACGTGGAGTGGTCCGCCGTGCAGTACGTGCGCGACAAGCTGGGGCTGGAGGTCATCGCTATCGCCTCGCTGAGCGACCTGATGGCCTTCCTGGACCACGCCGCCGATCCGGCCCTGGCGCAGTTCAAGGCGCCGGTGGCGGCGTACCGGGCGCGGTACGGGGTGTAAACAAGAACGGCCCGCGACGAGCGGGCCGTTTTCATCGCAGGGGAGGGCGAATCACCCCTGCAGCTTCTTCTTCAGCAGCTCCCCGGCAAGCGCCGGGTTCGCCTTGCCCTTGCTGGCCTTCATCACCTGGCCGACCAGGGCGTTGAACGCCTTGTCCTTGCCCGCGCGGAACTCGGCCACCGACTTCTCGTTGGCCGCCAGCACCTGCTCGACGATGGCCTCCAGCGCGCCGGTGTCGCTCATCTGCTTCAGGCCTTTAACGTCGATCAGCGCGTCGACGTCGCTGCCTTCGCCCGACCACAGCGCGTCGAAGACCTGGCGCGCGCCGTTGTTGGAAATGGTGCCGTCGCTGATGCGCGTGATGAGCTGGCCCAGCGTCTGCGGCGCCACCGGCACGGCCTCGATGGAGCTGCCATCCGCATTGAGCCGCTTGGAGATCTCGCCCATCAGCCAGTTGGCGACCAGCTTGGGCTGCTTGCACGCATCCCGCGCCGCCTCGTAGTAGCGGGCGAAGGCCAGGCTCTGCGTGACCATGCCGGCGTCATAGGCGGGCAGGCCGTCCTGCTGCTGGAAACGCGCCGCCATGGCCTGCGGCAGCTCGGGCATCTCGGCCTTCACGCGCTCCACCCAGGCCGGCTCGATCACCAGCGGCGGCAGGTCGGGGTCCGGGAAGTAGCGGTAGTCGTGCGCGTCTTCCTTGCTGCGCATGGCGCGCGTCTCGCCGCTGTCCGGGTCGAACAGCACCGTGGCCTGCTCGATGGACAAGCCGTCCTCGATCTGCTCGATCTGCCACTGCACCTCGTAGTCGATGGCCTGCTGCAGGAAGCGGAAGCTGTTGAGGTTCTTGATCTCGCGCCGCGTGCCGAAGGGCTCGCCCGGCTTGCGCACAGAGACGTTGGCGTCGCAACGGAAGGAGCCTTCCTGCATGTTGCCGTCGCAGATGCCCAGCCACACCACCAGCGCGTGCAGCGCGCGGGCGTAGCCCACGGCCTCCAGGCTGGAGCGCATCTCGGGCTCGGAGACGATCTCCAGCAGCGGCGTGCCGGCGCGGTTGAGGTCGATGCCGGTGAGGCCGTGGTAGTCCTCGTGCAGGCTCTTGCCCGCGTCCTCTTCCAGGTGTGCGCGCGTCAGGTTCACGCGCTTCTTCTGCTCGCCGACCAGGAACTCGATCACGCCGCCCTGCACGACGGGGATCTCGTACTGGCTGATCTGGTAGCCCTTGGGCAGGTCCGGATAGAAGTAGTTCTTGCGGGCGAAGATCGACTGGCGCGCAACCTTCGCGCCCACGGCCAGGCCGAAGCGGATGGCGCGCTCGACCGCGCCGCGGTTGGGCACCGGCAGCGTGCCGGGCAGCGCCAGGTCCACGGCGCTGGCCTGCGTGTTGGGCGCGGCGCCGAAGGCGGTGGAGGCGCCGCTGAAGATCTTGCTGGCGGTCGAGAGCTGGGCGTGCGTCTCCAGGCCGATGACGACCTCGTAGCCGCGAATGAGTTGGGGCGTCGTGCTCATGGATGTCTTCAGAAGCCGGCGGGCGCGCGCAGGTGGTGGTCGGTGGCCTGCTGGAAGGCGTGGGCGGTGTGCAGCAGCTGGCCTTCGGCGAAGTAGTTGCCGATGAGCTGCAAGCCCACGGGCATCTGTGCTTCGCCGAACCCGGCCGGGATGCTCATGCCCGGCAGGCCGGCCAGGCTGGCGGGCAAGGTGAAGATGTCGGCCAAGTAGGCGGCCACCGGGTCGTCGCTCTTGGCGCCGAGCTGCCACGCCACGCTGGGCGCCACCGGCCCGGCGATCACGTCGCAGTCGTTGAAGCACCGTTGAAAATCGTCGGCGATCATGCGGCGCAGCTTCTGCGCCTGCAGGTAGTAGGCGTCGTAGTAGCCGTGCGAGAGCACGTAGGTGCCGATCATGATCCGGCGCTTCACCTCGGCGCCGAAACCCTGGGCGCGCGTCTTCTTGTACATGTCCACCAGGTCGCCGTACTTCTCGGCGCGGTGGCCGTAGCGCACGCCGTCGTAGCGCTGCAGGTTCGAGCTCGCCTCGGCCGGGGCGATGATGTAGTACACGGGGATGGACAGCTCCGTGCGCGGCAGGCTCACCTCCACCAGCGTCGCGCCCAGCTTCTCCAATTCGGCCAGGGCACTGCGCACGGCGCCGTTGACGTCGGCCGCCAACGCCTCGGGGAAGAACTCCCTGGGCAGGCCCACGCGCAGGCCCTGCAGCGGCTTGGCCGCCGTGGCGCCTTCGCGCGGTTGCAGCATCTGGGCGTGGAAGTCCTCGGCGGGGCGCTCGGCGCTGGTCGCGTCACGCTCGTCGAAGCCGCTCATGGCGGAGAGCAGCAGCGCGCAGTCCTCGGCCGAGCGGGCCATCGGGCCGGCCTGGTCCAGGCTGGAGGCGAAGGCGATCATCCCGTAGCGCGAGCAACGTCCGTAGGTGGGCTTGATGCCGGTGATGCCGCTGAAGCTCGCGGGCTGGCGGATCGAGCCGCCGGTGTCGGTGCCGGTGGCCGCGGGCAGCAGCCGCGCCGCCACCGCCGCCGCCGAGCCGCCGGAGCTGCCGCCGGGCACGCGCGCGCGGTCCCAGGGGTTGAGCGCCGGGCCCCAGGCCGAGTTCTCGTTGGCCGAGCCCATGGCGAACTCGTCGCAGTTGAGCTTTCCAAGGCTGACCATGCCGGCGGCCGAGAGCCGGGCCACCACGGTGGCGTCGAAGGGGCTCTGATAGCCCTGGAGCATCTTCGAGCCCGCGGTGGTGGGCGCAGCGGCGGTGACGAAGATGTCCTTGTGCGCGATGGGCACGCCGGTCAGCGCGGTAGCGTCGCCAGCGGCGCGGCGCGCGTCGGCGGCCTGCGCAGCGGCCAGGGCGCCCTCGGCGTCCACGTGCACGAAGGCGCCGAGCTGTTGATGGTCCGCAACCCGCGCCAGGAGGTGTTGCGTGAGTTCGACGCTGGAAAAAGCCTTGTCAGCCAGGGCGCGCGACAGTGCGGCCACGCCCAGCTCGTGCAATTGAGAGCTCATTCGATCACCTGGGGCACGAGGAAGAGGCCGTCCTCGACGGCGGGGGCGCTGCGCTGGTTGAGTGCGCGCTGATCCTGTTCGGTCACGCGGTCCTCGCGCAGGCGCAGCTGCACCTCCGACAAGGCCGAGAGCGGCGTGTACAGCGGCTCCACGCCGCTGGTGTCCACCGCGCGCATCTGCTCGACGATGGAGAAGAATCCATTGAGCTGCTGGAGCATCGCGGCCTGTTCCTCGGGCTGCAATTCGAGGCGGGCGAGGTGGGCGATGCGGCTCACGTCCGTGGGGCTGAGGGCCATGGCAATAGTGCTCGGGGTTCGGGCTTTTGCAGGTCCGCCGCGGCGCGGCGACCCGGGGGGATCGGGTATTATCGCCCGTTACCCAGAGCCCACCGGGGCGGCCGGCGCAAGAGCAAAAACCCGGCGCGATCGCTGCAGTTGCGACGCGCAGACAGGTGTTTGCGAGCGCGGGCGGCGCCGGCGGGTTTTTTGTGCAGGACCCTTTCCCCGGTAGCGCAGGAATCCTGGCCATGGAGCCCGCCTGCGCCGCGGCCGCGAGCCGCACAACCCCGCTGCATTGATGTGACGAATTCCGGCGTTCGACTGCCGCAGCCCGGCGCTTTCCAACTCCCCTGACGCCCGCCCGCGCGACCGAACCCAGCAGATCGCTGACCCACCATGTTTGAAACCTTCCGGCGCTACTTCTCGACCGACCTGGCCATCGACCTCGGCACCGCGAACACCCTGATCTACGTGCGCGACAAGGGCATCGTGCTGGACGAGCCCTCCGTGGTCGCCATCCGCCACGAGGGCGGCCCCAACGGCAAGAAGACGATCCAGGCCGTGGGCGCCGAGGCCAAGGCGATGCTGGGCAAGGTGCCGGGCAACATCGACGCCATCCGCCCGATGAAGGACGGCGTGATCGCCGACTTCACCGTCACCGAGCAGATGCTCAAGCAGTTCATCAAGATGGTGCA
>NZ_CALAOH010000207.1 GCF_937926365.1 uncultured Azohydromonas sp.
GGCCCCGGCCGTGCCCGCGCCCTTCGAGGTGCTGACGCGCCTGCTGCGCGGCGGCTGGCGGGCCGGCCGGCTGCACCTGCTGCTGGCGCCGGCCGAAGCCGGTGCGGCGACGCTGGCGGCCCTGGCGCTGGAGCGGGCGGCGGCCCACGGGCATCCAGCCCTGTACGTGGGCTACACGCTGGCGCGCGAGCAATTCGTGTCGGCCGCCCTGGCGCGGCGGCTGGGGCTGGAGGCTTGGCGTATCGAGGCCGGGGCGCTGTCCGCGGACGAGGCTGGGCGCGTGGCCGCGGGCCTGGAGGCCTATCTCGCGCAACTCGGCCGCCATCTGGAGATCTGGGAGGCCGCGCCGGTCACCACGCTGTCCGAGGTGGCGGCGTGGGTCGTACAAGCCCGGGCCAACGCCCCCGGACGCACGCCGCTGGTGGTGATCGATCCGCTGCACCTGGTTTGCTCCGGCCTGGCCGCCGTCGATGCCCATCCGGATGCCGCGCACCGGGTGGTGGCGCAGGCGGCGGCCTGTAAACACCTGGCGCGCGGCGCGGGCGCCGCCGTGATCGCCTTGATGCCCTGGCAGCGGCCCTCGGCCCAGGGCGGAGGGGGGGACATCGAGCGCCTGGTGCCGCTCCTGGGCGCGTCAGCCGATGCCGTGCTGGCCTTGCAGGCGCAGGCGCCGACGTCCCCTGGCCAGGGCACGGGGCAGGGCGGTGCGGGTGCCGCCACGCGGCTGCTTCGCTTGTCGCTGCTGGATCGCCCGGGCAGTGCGGACGCGGTGCGGCTGCTCTACGCCCCGGCGTCGCAGGCGATGGAGGAGGCGGCAGCGGCGGTGGGCTGAGGTCCACGCCGCCTCGGGGCCGGAACTCCGTTCTGGTTCAGCAGCTTTCGGCCGTCGCCGGTTGCCGCAGTGGCGCGTCGGTCGCACCGGGCACGAGCACCGGTTGGGCCAGGTGCTGCAGGCGTTGCGCCGGCAGGCCGGCCAGCAACTCCAGCACCAGGCGCGCCAGGATGGCGCCGCTTTCCGCAGCACCGGGCGGCACCACGGCCGTGACGGGATAGGGCAGCGCCAGTGCCTCGGACACGTCGTCGCAGACGATCAGCGACGGGCCCTGGCCGGGCTGCCAGCCGCGGTCCACGAGCTCGCGCAGCGCGCCGGCGGCAGCGGGCGCGTTGTCCACCAGCAGCGCCGTGGGCGGCTGTGACGCCGCCAGCAGCCGGCGCACGGTCTCCCGGCCGCCGGCCGCGTCCGCGGAGGACTCGAGTTGCAGGGCCGGATCGGGAACCAGGCCGGCGGCGCGCAGGGCGTCCAGGTGGCCTTCAAGGTGTAGCGCGGCGACGCGGCTGCTGTCGCAGGCCCGGATCAGCGCGATGCGCCGGTGTCCGAGCTCCAGCAGCCGCTCGGTGGCGATCCGGGCGCCGGCCTCGTGGTCCACGTCGAACCAGGCATGGGGCGCGGCGTCGGGGCTGCGTCCGCAGGCCACGAAGGGAAAGCCGCGCTCTTGCAGGAAGCGGATGCGCTCGTCCTGCGGCCGGGCGTCGGCCACGACCAGCGCGTCCACGCTGCGCGCGCTGGTGAGGCGGCGGTAGACGTCGAGCTCGGTGTGCCGCCGCGTCGCGGCGATGAGCAGTTCCATGTGGGCTTGGGCCAGCCCGTCCGCCAGGCCGCCCAGGATGTCGACGAAGCGCGGGTCGCCCAGCGTGCCCGTGCCCAGGGGTTCGACCAGGCCCACGGCTTCGGCGCGCCCGGTGGCCAGCCGCCGCGCCGTGGGATCGGGCTGGTAGCCCAGGGCCTGGGCCGCCTCACGCACGCGCTGGCGTGTTGCCGGGCTCACGTCTGAATAGCCCGACAGGGCCCGTGACACCGTGGTTTGCGACAGCCCGAGCGACTGCGCCAGCAACTTCAAGTTCACCTTCACGCCTCCTCCTTTTCTTTCCCCACATGACAGATTTTTTGCTGTTTTTGTCATAAAGCGGTTTGGATCGTAGCGGGCGCGCATGGCATGCATAGGTGTGGAAACGTGCATTAGTGCATGCGTCCAGCGGCTTCGCCGTGCAGCCGTACCCAGTGTCGGACACGCGGCGCCTTGCCCCGGGAAGCCGGTCCAGCGGAGGGAGGTGTTTGCAAAATATTTAATTAGATTAATGATATGAGCTCAGTGAGGCACACTTGTGTACCGGTGTTTGGTACTGATTGATCACTTTGGTGACACTGATTTATCAGGGGAATCCCGCTCTCATACGGTTAATAAAGTTAATAAGATGTGGTCGGAAACGGCTGGCGGCCCGCCTTGCCCATGAACAGGACACGCCATGGACCTCGACAAGCTCATTGCCATCGACATCCACACCCACGCCGAGGTGTCGTGCTGGAACCCCTTCGACAACTACGGCGAGGAGTACGACCGTGCCGCGGACAAGTACTTCAAGAACGGCAAGCGCCCCACCATCGCCGAGACCGTCGCCTACTACCGTGAGCGCAACATCGGGCTGGTGATGTTCACGGTGGACGCCGAGGCCAAGCTGGGCCGCCGGCGCATCCCCAACGAGGAGATTGCACAGGCCGCGCGCGAGAACGCGGACATGATGATTTGTTTCGCCAGCATCGACCCGCACAAAGGGAAGATGGGCGCGCGCGAGGCGCGGCGCCTGATCGAGGAGGAGGGCGTCAAGGGCTTCAAGTTCCACCCGACGGTGCAGGACTTCCTCCCGTACGACCGCATGGCCTGGCCCATCTACGACGTGATCGCCGAGTACAAGCTGCCGGCCATCTTCCACAGCGGGCATTCGGGCATCGGCAGCGGCATGCGCTGCGGCGGCGGGCTCAAGGTCGCCAACTCCAACCCGATGCTGCTGGAGGAGGTGGCCATCGACTGGCCCGATATCGAGATCGTCATCGCACACCCGAGCTGGCCCTGGCAGGACGAGGCGCTGTCCCTGGCGCTGCACAAGCCCAACATCTGGATCGACCTCTCGGGCTGGAGCCCCAAGTACTTCCCGCCCCAGCTGGTGCAGTACGCCAACTCGCTGCTCAAGGACCGCATGCTCTTCGGCAGCGACTACCCGCTCATCAGCCCCGAGCGCTGGATGAAGGATTTCGACGAGGCCGGCTTCAAGCCGGAGGTCAAGCCGCTGATCTTCAAGGACAACGCGGCGCGGCTGCTGCGGCTGCGCTGAACCGGCCACCGCGCCCAGTCCTGAAAGCCCCGCTCGGGGCTTTTTTCTTGTCGCCCGCCCGCGTGGATCTGCCGGGCATGCAAATCCCCTGCAGCTGTGGACCACCTTGTGGGGTGGCTGAGGATGATGTCTCCAGCCCTCAGGACGCTATCGCCAAGTCACGACAACATACACGCAACTTCTTCAGCGCCAAGGGGCTTTTCCGAGAGAAGGCGCGTGCTCGAAGCCCCGTTCCTGTCTCGCTCTTTGGCTCTCTTCAATGCCCTGTCACGGGACGCTCGGGCAGGGCATGGCCAAGGCGAGAGTGGCATAGGGAAGTGCTTCTCGGAGTGATGTTGTAGAATTCAGGTTTCTTGTATGTTGTATTTAGGTTGAGGAACAGGCGTTCGATGGGGTGGCGGCCTTCAGTCGGCACGGCCACTGCTGCCGGCCGGATCGCTCCGCAGCGCCGCCAGGGCGTCCAGCGCCGCACGCACCCGCGCCGGCAACAGCCGGCCGCCCGGAACCACCGCGCTGATGGGCAGCGGCTCGGGCCGGCAGTGGGGCAGCAGTTCGACCAGTTCGCCCCGGGCCAGCGCCGCGGCGGCCATGTAATCCGGCACCTGGCACAAGCCCAGTCCCAGCCGCGCCGCTTCCACCATGCCTTCGCCATCGTTGGTGCGTGCAACGACCTGGGGCGGCGCCATTTCCACCACGCGCTCGCCATCGCGGAACTGCCAGGGCCGGAGCCGCCCGCTGCTGGGCATGCGAAAGGCAATGGCGGTGTGCATGGACAGCGCCGCCACGTCGCCCGGCGTGCCGTGGGCATCCAGGTAGGCGGGGCTGGCGCACAGCACCAGCGCCTGCTGGTCGATGCGCCGAGCCACCAGCGAGGAGTCCTCCAGCCGGCCCACGCGCACCGCCAGGTCGATGCCTTCCTGCACCAAGTCCACCAGGCCGTCCTGCAGCCGCACGTCCAGGCGCAGCGCCGGATGCCGCTGCACCAGCCGTGCCAGCACTGGCAGCACCACCTGCTTGCCGTAGCAGATCGGCAGGTTCACGCGCAGCGTGCCCGAGGGCTCCAGGCGCGTGCCGGCAGCCTCGGCGCGCAGTTCCTCCATCTCGGCCAGCAGCCGTTGGCAGTGCGCGTACAGGCGCTCGCCGTCGGGCGTGAGCGTCACCTGCCGCGTGGTGCGGTGGAACAACCGCACGCCCAGTTCGGCCTCCAGCCGCGCCACCGCCTTGGCCAGCGTCGAAGGCACCGTGCCCAGCGCCCGCGCCGCGGACGCGAAGCTGCCGTGGCGGGCGGTTTCGGCAAAGGCGACGTACTGGTGCAGTCCGTGCATGGAGCGCCTCCCCATTGAGGAACAGACGTCCTCAGTGTCTTGCCAGTGCCGAGGCTTCCACCATGCCATTCACACGAGGACACTGCCTTGTGTCCGAGGCGCCGCGGGGACCCGTCCACCGCCAGCCCCCTTGCGCAGGAGACCGCCATGACCGTCCTCGCCCAACCGCACCCCGTTCCCACCGCTCTGCCCGGCATCGCGCACGCCACCTGGGCCGGCCGCGACGATGGGCTCAACCAGCTCAGCGCCTGGCGCCAGTCGCTGGCTCCGGGCGCGGCCACGCCGCCGCACAGCCACGACTGTGACGAACTGGTGTTCTGCCTCTCCGGCCACGGCGAGGCCCATGCCGATGGCCAGGTGTTCGCCTTCGGCCCGGACAGCAGCGTGGCGCTGCCGCGCGGCGGCACGCACCAGCTCTTCAACACAGGCAGCGAGCCGCTGGAATTGCTGGCTGTCTTCGCTGCCACGCCAGTGGAGACCCGGTTGCCGGACGGCCAGGCGATCGCGCTACCCTGGCGGAGTTGAGCCGCCCCGGCGCGGGGCGCACAAGCCGACTGAAGGAGTGCATCGATGGAAAAACGGCTGGCCCTGGTGCTGCTGGAGCAACAGCACAGTGCCTGGACACCCAGGCCCTTGGCGAAAACGCAGCAGGCCGGGCGCACCGTGCCGTCCCTGTTCTCGCCCTGGGACGTGTTCCAGACACTGGCCGAGACCTGGGTGCGGCTGCTGACAGGCCTGTGGAGCTGGTTCGGCACCCCCTTGCTTCGGGGCACCTGAAGCTTTCCGAGGCGGATTTGCCCGTCACCACGGGATTTCCCGCAGCTCCTGGGCATCGGTATTGCATTGGACGAGGCCTGCTTCACTACCGCACCCAGCCAATGCATCGTCTTCCCGAGTCCATTCCCGTGGCCCCTGCGTCCCCGGCCTGCATGGAGTTGCGCCGCCGCCTGGGCGATCTCCAGATCCGGCGCGCTCCCGCGGACCCGACGGCGCAAGCCATCCGCATCGGCATCGAGGACGAGCAGGGCGCGCTGATGGACGTGGTCGAGACCACGCGGCTGGTCGAAGCCGTCAAGGTCTTCGAGCTGCTGGGCGAGCTGGGCTGGCAGCCGCGCGAAGGCCGTGCCCGGGGCCGCGACGGCCGGCCGCTGGTGCGCAGCTACCGCCACCGCGGCTGAGGCGGCCGCTCCTTTTCGGGCTCAGGCCGCCACGGCCTGGTCCAGCACCGGGATCAGCTCCCAGCTCGGCACCCCCTGCTCGGCGGGCTTGAAGGTCAGCTCGATACGCACCTCGCCCACCTTCTCCAGCAGCCGCTCCTCGCCGATGCCGTGGCCCAGTGCCAGCATCGCGATCACCGAACCCGGACTGCCGCGATCCTGCGGCGTCACCGCCTGCCAGGGCACGAAGCACTGGATGTCATGGCACTCGGCGTGCTGCGCGCTCGGCGCCGCCACGTAGCGGATGTCGGACAGCTTCACCGACTTGCCGGCCACCTCGACTTCCGAGGCTTGAATCACTTCCGGCGGCATCGGCGGCCGGAACGCCCGCACGTTCAGCCCCGCCGGCAGCGCCGGCGCCGCGGCCACCAGCTCGCGCACCGCGTCCGCCCCCGAACGATTGCCGTCGCAGGTGACGAGGATTTCCAGCTGGCTGCCTTCGGGCGGCGAGATCGGGTTGAACTCCACGCCCAGCTCCTTGTGGAACTGCTGCGCCGCCTTGCCCAGCACGGGCGCCAGGTCGTAGAGCTGCTGGGTCGCGGCGTCACGCGTGGCCGGGTCCGACAGCGCCTGCGCCGTGGCCTGCAGGCTCTTCACATGGCCCTGGACCACGGCCCAGAACTTCGCGGCCTTTGCCTTGGTCAACGCTCCACCCTTGCTCATCACGACGCTCCTTCCCCTGGGAATCTCCAAAGGGGCGCAGGATACCCGGCGCGATGCCAGGGGCCTCCCGCCGTCACGCCGCCCGATGACGCGGCTCAAGCGTCCGCGGGAACGAGGGCAGTGGCCGCTTCCGTGCCCGGCCGTGCCGGCGCCGGCTTGAGGATCTCAAAACCGCAGCCCGGGTGCAGGCAGAAGCTCGCACGCTCGCCGGCCGGCTTGCCGTTGACCAGCACCCGGCCGCTCACGCCCAGTACGACTTCGGTACGCCCGCGCACGTGCTCGACGGTGAATCCCTCCACCTTCAGCGTCGCCTGCTCGATGCGCCGCGGCAGCCGCTCCTCGTCGAAAGCCGCGTCCAGCCGTGAGCCGTACAGCGGGTAGCGCAGCACGATACTCGCACCCGGCTCGATGCCCAGCTTGGAGAAATGCGCCAAGGCCAGCGCCTGTGCCTCCTCGCCGCGCTCGCTCACTTGGCGGCGCAGTTCGGACAGCGCGGCGTCCAGGTGCTGGCCCACCGGTGCCAGCGCTTTCTTCGGTACGGCGTCGCAGGAAAAGACCATGCCGCGAGCTTGGTCAAGCTGCGATTCCAGGTGTTCCAGCACCGTGCGCAATTGGGACAGGGCATACACGGAGGTCTTGAGCTTGGGGGAGAGTTTTTTCAGAGTGGGCATGAGCACGGCACCGGCAAGCACCGGCGGAGGCTGAACGTGAAATCTTCTGCAGTTATCTAACGTCAAGTCAGGGAAAAACCGCCGCGACGGCGGCGACTATGCCGCCTAGGATGCAGGCAGCTGCTTGGAACGTGAATTGCTTTGAGGCGACGCCATGGCGCTTCGCCACTGCGGTGGGTGCTCCAGCTGCATCAAAGCCCTCTTGGGCTGCCCTTCAACACTCTGCTGACGACACGATGGATACCCTACAGACCTCCACCGACTGCTGCAGCGGCTCGCACCCCGAATACGAAAAAGCGATGGCGGATCTCGAACGCCGTGCCGCCCGTGGCGAAGTAACACTGGCCCAGGCGCGCCACGAGATTTTCGCCCTTCGCGAGCGCTATACCGCCGGCATGCCGCTGGCGCAGTACCGCCGCTGCGACACGCACTGAGCGGCCCGGCGCTGATGGCGGCCCGGGCTGCCGCAGCCCGCGTCGGCCGCGCGGCGCCTTCCCCGACGCCGCTTTCCCTGCGCTGACCCCACCACCGCCAGACACGGCCTCACCCAGGGCCCACGCCGGCGGCGCGGGTGCATCGGTGTTTCTCCTGCTCCACGCTGGCACACCTGCCGTCCATCTTTGTCAGCAGTGGGCCGGTTCCGGGCTGACGTACTTGCCTGTGTACTTGCGCGCCCTGGACCGTAGAGTACGCAACCAATTTCACATAAGAGCCATTGGCGGAACAACCGGTGGAATGCACCAGCGCAATTCCATGGTCCAGTGTCTAGGGCAGGATGACACCATCGTTGCGTGGTCATCTCTTGGTAGCAACGCAGGCGCCGCGGTTTGAGCATGGCCGCCGGCGCGCCTCTCAGTTCTCCATTCCCGGCAACTCCTCCACGCGGCCCTCCGTCCCCGCCACGAAGGCGTCGAGCAGATCGCGCAGTTGCTGCGCCATCCGCGCCGCGCTGGCGGCCTCGAACAGCCCGGCGTCGTAGTCGATGAAGCCGTCCAGCGCCGCCGCGGCGCCCGGCGCCGAGGCACAAAGCTCGACGTGCAGGTCCAGACTGGCCACGGGCATGGGCAGCGCCAGGCGGGAGACGCGCGTGCCGTCCAGTTGGAGCAGCGGCAGCGGCGCGTCGTACACGGCCAGCAGCACGTCGAAGACCGGATGGCGGCCCGGCGCGGCCTGCAGCCTCGCGTCCTCCACCATCTGCGCGAAGGGATAGTCTGCATGCGCCAGCGCCTCGGCCACGGCCTGCGCCGCCTGCTCCAGCAGCGCGCGGCAACGCATGCCGGGCTCCACCCGCAGGCGCAGCGGCACCAGGTTGCGATGCGGGCCCACCTGTCCGGCCAGGCCGTGACGCTCGCGCGCCGGCATGGGCACGCCGATGACCAGGTCGTCCTGGCCGCTGTGGCGCTGCAGCAGCACCGCCACCGCCGCCAGCGCCACCGCCAGCCGGGCCTGCGGCGCCGGCCCGCCGCTGCCCGCGGGTAACGCCACGCGGTCGGCCGTGCGCCACGCCTGGGCGCGGCGCGGGTGGTCGGTGCGCAGCTGCAGCGGCTTCACGCCCTCCAGCCGCTGCAGCCAGTAATCACGGTGCGCCTCGAAGCCGCCACGCGCGATCTGCGCCTGCTGCCACAGCGCGAAGTCCCTGAAGCGCAATGCCGACGCCGGGGCCAGCGCGCACGCGGCGGCATCGGCCTCCTGCGGCGAGCGGCGCGTGGCACGGTAGGCCGCCTCCAGGTCCGCGGCCACGAGGCTGGCGGACCAGGCATCGCCGACGATGGGATGGGCCGCCACCACCAGCAGATAACGCTCCGCTGGCGCGGGCACCGCCTTGATGCAGGCCAGCCGCCACAACGGTCCCCGCATCAGGTCGAAGGACCGTTGCGCGATCGCCTCCGCCTGCAGCGCCGCGCGCGCCAGCGCATCGGCCTCGTCCGTGCCCTGCACGGCATGGCGTTCCAGCACGCACGGCACCACGGCCAGCACCCGCTGGCGCGGGCCCTGCGGGCCGTCCACGATCACCGTGCGCAGCGCCTCGTGGCGCAGGGCCACGGCCTGCCAGGCCCGCTCCAGGGCCGCCATGTCCAGCGCGCCCTCCACCCGGAAGGCATCGACCACGGATTCGGCCGTCTGGCCCAGCTGCAGGCGCTCGCGGCGCCACAGCGCGCGCTGCGCCGCCGACAGCGGCACGTCGCCATCGGCGCGCGGGCTGCGCGCCAAGTGCTCCTCGCCGCCCTCCACCCGGGCCGCCAGCGCCGCCGGTGTGCGCGCGGCGTAGAGGTCGCTCAGGCGCAGCGAGGCCGCGAACTCCTGGTTGACCGCGCCCACCAGGCGCATCGCCAGCGGGCTGTCGCCGCCGCAGTGGAAAAAGTTGTCCTGGGCCCGCACCGGGCGCCCCAGCACCTGCGCCCACACCGCCTCCATGCGCGCCAGCACGTCGGCGTCCACCACCGGCCGCACGGCAGGCGCCGGGGCCGGAACGGCCCGGCGCGGCGCCAACTCGGGCGCCGCGGCATTGGGCACGGCAGGCGTGAGCAGTTCCAGCGACAGGTCCGGCTGCGCCAGCCCCTCCACCAGCACGGTGCGCAGCAGCCAGGCCAGCACGGCCAGCCGCGCGGGACCGCAACTGGCGCTGCGCGAGCGCAGCAACAGCTCCCAGCCCTGGGCCGTGGGCTGCAGCCACACGCCCAGGCCGAAGGGCCGGCTGGCGCGGAAGTCCACCGCGCTCAGCATCACGGTCTCGTCCACCGGCTGCGCGAGCTCGCTGCCGGGCCACTGCGGCAACAGCAGCAGGTGGTCCACCAGGTCCGAGGCGCACAGGCCTTCCACGCTCACCGCGTCGGACAGTGCGCCCGGCGGCACCGCCTGGGCCTCCAGCGCCTCGTTGCGCACCCGCGCCAGCAGCGTGCGCAAGCCCTCGCCGGGCTGCCAGCACACGCGCACCGGCACGGTGGTCATCAGCATTCCCACCAGGCGCTTGATGCCCGGCAGCGGCGCATCGCGGCCGTCCAGTTCGGTGCCGAAGATCACGTCGCGGCGTCCACGCGACCAGGCCACTGCCACGCCCCAGGCCGCCAGCAGCAGGTGGTGCAGCGTCGCATGGGTGGACTCCGCCAGTGCCGTGGCCGCCTCCAGCAGCGGGCCTTCGAGCGCGACGCGCTCCGTGGCCTCCGGCATGGCATCGGTGCCCTGCCCGGTGCCCACGCCCAGCGTGGCACCGGCATCCAGACCGGCCAGCGCGGCCTGCCAGTGGCGCCGCGCGGCCATCGGGTCGCGCGCCAGGCGCCAGCCGTGCCAGTCCGCCAGCGCGGGCACGGGTGCCATCGGCGCAGCATCGCGGCGGTAGGCCTGCAGCACCTCTTCCAGCACCACGGCCACGCTGCGGCCGTCGAGCATCAAGTGGTGGAAGCTCCACAGCAGCCAGTGGCGCTGCGGGCCGGCGCGCAGCAGGCGCAGCCGCATCGGACGCTCGCGGTGAGGCTGGAAGGGGCGTCCCAGGTCGCGCGACAGCTCGGATTCGATCACCGGCGCCAGCACCTCGTCGGGCATCGTCTCGCTGCCGATGACCACCACGTCCAGCTTCGGCGGCTCGCGGTCCGGCACCAGGTGCAGGGGCTGCGAGACACGGTCCCAGGCGAAATGCCCGCGCAGCGCGTCATGGCGCGCCACCACGTGGCCCCAGGCCCGGCGCAGCCGGGCGGTGTCCAGCACGCCGTCGAAGCGCGCAAGCAATTGCTGGTGGTACGCCGAGCCGCCCGCGACCAGGGCGTGATGCAGCATGGTCTGCTGCAGCGCCGTGAGCGGGTGCGCCTGCAGCGGGCTCACACCGTCCGCCAGCGCTGGCCCGGACTCCAGGCCCCAACCACTCGCCTGTCCGCCGCGGGCAGCGGGCGGCCTGGAGGCCACCCGGCCAGCGAGCACGGCATCGCCCCGCGATGGCACCGTGTCCACGACTGGGGTCTTCGTCATGACATGTACTTCCCTCATACGTCAGCCAATCCGGTTGCGCACCACAGGCAGACGTCGTCGTCCGGCATGGCCGTCCCCTCGGGACGCCACGGGAATCCGCCTGCCTTGCTGCGCCGCGGGCGACAAAGCCCGGTTCCAGTAGTTCGGATCAAGCCACTGTAACTAAATGGAACCCGCTTCAAGTTCCGTGACTTTTGGGGCAAAGAACCGGTCGCCGTTCAAAACGGTCGCCGCAGCGCCGGTGGCGGGCTGCGCGGCTTGCGGGTCGAACACCGGCACCCGCGCAGATCAAGGCGGAGCTGCCGCAGGGGGCGCTCATCGTGAAGGAGTCGGGGGCGACGGTGGATTGAAGCTCGTGCTCAAGGAGGTGTTGGTCAGGCCGCAAGCCAAGGCACCCCGCGTACCGCCGCGCCATTCCCGCGCAGGCGCGCTGCTGTCCGGGAAAGTTGGAAACCGCTTCGCATCGCCGGCTACAACGCAGGCCGCCGCCCACCCCGTCGTCATCCCGGCGAAAGCCGGGATGACGATGTCTTTTCCACGGCCAGCCCCACGGCGCGCGAGGCGTTCTGACGTCGCAACTTTCCCCGGACAACAGTGCGCGAAGACGGGAATCCAGGCAGCTCCACGTTGAGCGCGAAGGTGGAACCGGCACGCTGCGCCGCCAGTGAAGATGACTACGCAACCGACCCGGCGCAAGCCGCGTGGCGGTTGTTCGCTTCATCCGGCGCCCAGCGGCCTCCGCGCCGCGCCAGCCAGGGCACGAAATCGCCGCGGCCGTGCCCGAATTTTTCTTGAAGCGCGCCCTAGAACATTTCGTTTTGCCCGGATGAGACCCCCTCCTAGACTGGCCTGCAGTACTTACCGACAGTGCTCATGCCCGTCATCACCTGCATCGAAGACCTTCGCACGCTGGCCCGAAAGCGCGTGCCCCGCATGTTCTACGAATACGTGGACGGCGGCTCCTGGACCGAAGGCACCTACCGCGCCAACGAGCGCGACTTCCAGTCGATCCTGCTGCGCCAGCGCGTGGCGGTAGACATCTCGCAGCGCAACACGCGCACGCGCATGCTGGGCCAGGAGGTGGCGATGCCCGTGGCCATCGCGCCCACGGGCCTCACCGGAATGCAGCATGCCGACGGCGAGATTCTCGCGGCCCGCGCCGCCAAGCGCTTCGGCATCCCGTTCACGCTGTCCACGGTCAGCATCTGCTCGCTGGAGGACGTGGCCGAAGGCACCGACGGGCATCCCTTCTGGTTCCAGCTCTACGTGCTGCGCGACCGGGCCTTCATCGAGCGGCTGATCGACCGCGCACGCGGGGTCGGCTGCTCGGCCCTGGTGCTGACGCTGGACCTGCAGATCAGCGGCCAGCGCCACAAGGACCTGCGCAACGGGCTGTCGGTGCCGCCCAAGCTCACGCTGCGCAACCTGGTCAACATGGCGAGCAAGCCGCGCTGGGGCCTGGGCATGCTCGGCACGTCGCGCCGCACCTTCCGCAACATCGTGGGCCATGTGCAGGGCGTCGAGAACATGAGCTCGCTGGCCGAGTGGACCGCGCAGCAGTACGACCCGACGCTGAACTGGGAGGACGTCGCCTGGATTCGCAGGCGCTGGCCCGGCAAGCTGATCCTCAAGGGCATCCAGGACGTGGAGGACGCGCGCATGGCCGCCGCCAGCGGCGCCGACGCGCTGATCGTCTCCAACCACGGCGGGCGCCAGCTCGACGGTGCGCCGTCATCGATCCGCGCGCTGCCCGCCATCGTGGAGGCCGTGGGCCACAGGATCGAAGTCCACATGGATGGCGGCATCCGCTCCGGCCAGGACGTGATGAAGGCCATCGCGCTCGGCGCCAAGGGCACCTACATCGGCCGCTCGATGCTGTACGGCCTGGCCGCCCTGGGCGAGCAGGGCGTGAGCAAGGCGCTGGAGATCATCCACAAGGAGCTCGACCTGACGATGGCCTTTTGCGGCTGCACCGACGTCGCCCAGGTCGATCAGGGCGTGCTGCTGCCCGGCACCTATCCCCTCCCCGCGCCGGCCACGCCTTGGCCCGCCGCCAGCCGCGCCGGCTCGCGCGCCCACCCACAAGACCACCTGGAGACAACCTCATGAAGCCCTACCGACGCCGCCTGCTGGGCGCGGCCGCAGCGCTGTGCGCGCTGCTGTCCGCCCCCGCCTTCGCCCAGGACCGCTACCCCGGCCGCAACATCGAGCTGGTGGTGCCCTACGCCGCCGGCGGCGGCGCCGACGCCATGGCGCGCGCCTTCTCGGCCGCGGCCGTCAAGCACCTGCCGCAGAACATCATCGTGCTCAACAAGCCCGGTGCCGCGGGCGTGCTGGGCTGGAACGACGTGATCCATGCGCGGCCCGACGGCTACAAGCTGGCGCTGACCACGGTCGAGGTCACCTTCCTCGACCAGGTCGGCCTGGCCAAGTTCTCCTGGGATGCGCTCAAGCCGATCGCCCGCCTCAACGCCGACCCGGCCGTGGTGGCGGTACGCGCCGATGCGCCGTACAACACGCTCGAAGCCTTCCTGGAAGCGGCGCGCAAGCCCGGCGCCAGCATCCGCATCGGCAATGCGGGCATCGGGTCGATGTGGCACCTGGCCGCGGCGGCGCTGGCCGACAAGACGAAGACCGAGTTCGTCCACATCCCCTTTGGCGGCGGCGGCCCGGCGGTGCTCGCGCTGCTGGGCGGCCATGTCGAGGCCGTGACCGTCAGCACGCCGGAAGTGGCGGCACAGGTGGCCGCGGGCAAGCTCAAGGCACTGGGCGTGATGGCGGCCGAGCGCGTCAAGGGCTTCGACAGCGTGCCCACGCTGAAGGAGCGCGGCATCGACCTGCAGCTGGGCACCTGGCGCGGCATCGCCGTGCCGAAGAACACACCCCCCGAGGTCGTGAACGTGCTCAAGGGAGCCGTGGCCAAGACCATGCAGGAGCCGTCCCTGCGCGAACGCATGGAGCAGCTGCATTTCAGCACCGACACCTACCTGGACAGCGCGGCCTTCGAGGCCAGCATGGCCCGCGAGAGCGCCTACATCAAGGACCTGCTGACCCGCGTCAGCCTGAAGCAGTGAACACGATCCCGACCGCAATGAACCCGATGCAACCTCTCTCCAAACTCAAGGTGCTGGACGTGAGCCAGATCATGGCCGGCCCGTTCTGCTGCATGCTGCTCGGCGACATGGGGGCCGACGTGATCAAGGTCGAGGCGCCGGGCACCGGCGACCAGACGCGGCGCGCCATGGGCTTTCGCCTCAAGGGCGAGGACAGCGGCGGCTTCCTCGCGCTCAACCGCAACAAGCGCAGCGTCGAGATCGACCTGAAGAACCCCGCCGGGCTGGAGGCGTTCTACGAGCTGGTCAAGGGCGCCGACGTGCTGGTGGAGAACAACCGCCCGGGCGTCGCGCAGCGGCTGAAGATTGACTATGCAACGCTGCGGGAGGTCAACCCGCGGCTGGTCTATGCCAGCGTCTCCGGTTTCGGCCAGACCGGCCCGTGGGCCAAGCGCCCCGGCCTGGACCTGATCGCCCAGGCCATGTCCGGCATGATGAGCGTGATGGGCCATCCGGGCATGCCGCCGGTGAAATCCAGCGTGCCGGTGGCCGACCTGGGCGCTGGCCTGTTTGCCGTCTACGGCATCCTGAGCGCGGTCATTGGGCGCGAGCACAGCGGACAAGGGCAGTACATCGACGTGTCGCTGTTCGAGACCGCGCTGGCGCTGTCGGTGTGGGAGTCCAGCGAGTTCTGGGGCACCGGCCAGCTGCCCGTGCCCATCGGCAGCGGCAACCGCATGAGCGCGCCGTACCAGGCGGTGCGCGCATCCGACCGCCACTTCGTGATCGGCGCGGCCAACCAGAAGCTGTGGACCAGCCTGTGCGAGGTGGTGGGCTGCGCCGAGCTGCTGCACGACCCGCGCTTTGCCGACAACGTGCTGCGCCTCAAGCACCGCCAGGCGCTGATCGAGGCGCTGGAGCAGCACTTCGCCCGCCGCACCGCCGACGAATGGGTGGAGGCCCTGCTGGCGGCTGGCGTGCCGGCGGCCCCGATCTTCGACTACGCGGAGGCGCTGTCCAGCGAGCAGGCCCAGGCACGCCAGATGGTGATGGACATCGAGCACCCGGTCGAAGGCGCCGTCAAGGCACTGGGCTTCCCCATCAAGCTCAGCGGCACGCCGCAACGGGTACGGCACCCGGCTCCCTTGCTGGGCCAGCACACGGAAGCGGTGCTGCGCGAGTTCGGCGTCGATGGCGAACGCCTGGCCGCGCTGCGCGCGCGCGGAGCCTTCGACCGGTTCGAAAGCCCCGGAAAGCCTGGCGCCTCGCCCCGGACGTGATGGAGCGCGAAGAGGCCGTCGCCAAGCCCTTCGTCGACGCCCACCAGCACTTCTGGGACATGGAGCGCAATCCGCATCCCTGGCTGCAGCACGAGCCGGTGGAGTTCCGCTATGGCGACTACTCGGCGCTCAAGCGCAACTACCTGCCGGCCGACCTGGCACGCGACACCCAGGGCTGCGCCCCGGTGAAGACGGTGCACATGGAAGCCGAATGGGAGCGTGCGGACCCGGTGGCCGAGACGCGCTGGCTCACGGCGCTGGCCGCGGCCACCGGCTGGCCGACGGCCTGCGTGGCGCACGCCACGCTGGACCGCGACGATGTGGAGGACGTGCTGGCGCGGCAGGCCGCGCATGCGCTGGTGCGCGGCATTCGCCACAAGCCGGTCACCAGCGCGCAGCCGCAGGAGGCGCGGCGCGGCCTGCCGGGCTCGATGGACGACGACCGCTGGCGGCGGGGCTACGCGCTGCTGGCCCGGCACGGCCTGTCCTTCGACCTGCAGGCGCCCTGGTGGGACCTGGACCAGGCCGCCGACCTCGCGCGCGACTTCCCCGGCACGCAGATCATCCTCAACCACACCGGCCTGCCGGCCGACCGCAGCGCCGACGGCCTGGCCGGCTGGCGGCAGGCCCTGGCCCGGCTGGCGCAGTGGCCCAACGTGGCGCTGAAAGTCTCGGGGCTCGGCCAGCGCGGCCTGCCGTGGCGGCCGGAAGCCAACGTGCCGGTGATCCGGGATGCGATCGCCATCTTCGGCGCCGAGCGCTGCATGTTCGCCAGCAACTTCCCCGTGGACAGCCTGGTGGCCGGCTACCGGACGCTGCTCGACGGCTTCATGACCGCGATCGCGTCGCGCCCGTCCACCGAGCGGCGTGCGCTGCTGCACGACAACGCGGTGCGGATCTACCGGCTCTGACGCCGCGGCACGCGGCAGCAGGACACACCAAGTCCCGGCCGCCGGCGGGGCACCCGCCGCCGGGCAGCGGGCGGTGGCATCCGACGGTTATCCTGCGGCCCCTGCAGGCATTTGCCCTGCAGGGGCCGCCGTTCCTGGCCGCGTCCGCCATCCCCCCCTCCCCGTTCACGTCCGTTTCGATCCTATGGTGCGACCGATCCCGCCCCTGAACCCGCTGAAGGCTTTCGAAGTCGCGGCGCGGCACTTGAGTTTCACCCGCGCCGCCGACGAGATGTTCGTGACGCCCTCGGCCGTCAGCCACCAGGTCAAGACGCTGGAGGAGAGCCTGGGCGTCACGCTGTTCATCAGGGACGGCAAGTCGCTGTCGCTGACGCCCGCCGGGCGCGCCTACCTGCCCGGGATTCAGCAGGCCTTCAAGCAACTGGCCCATGCGACGCAGCAGCTGCAGGCGCAGAACCAGCCCGTGCTCAAGATGAACGTGCCACCCACCTTCGCCGCCAAGTGGCTGATTCCGCGCATGGAGCGCTTCATGAAGGCCCATCCGGACATCGACCTCAAGGTGTCCACGTTGGCGCACATGGTGGATTTCGAGCGCGAGGACTTCGACCTGCAGGTGCGCTACGGCCGTGGGGTTTATCCAGGGCTGCATGCGGAAAAGTGCCTGCCGGTGGAGGTTTTTCCGGTGTGCAGTCCCGCGCTGCTGCATGGCGAGCATCCGCTGCGCGAGCCGGACGACCTGAAGTTCCACACCCTGCTGCACGACGACAGCACCTACTCCGACGGCAGCAACCCCGACTGGGCCATGTGGCTGCGCCATGCCGGCGTGGAGGGCGTGGATGCCAAGCGCGGCCCCTCGTTCTGGCCCAGCCATCTGGTGATCAATGCCGCCATCGACGGCCTCGGTGTCGCGCTGGCCAAGCGCAACTGGGTCGAGAAGGACCTGGCCCAGGGCCTGCTCGTGCGCCCGTTCAACATCAGCCTGCCGGTGGAGTTCGCGTACTACATCCTTTACCCCGAGGAGCGGAGCCAGGACCCGCGCATCCGGCTGTTCATGCAGTGGATGCGCGAGGAGGTCGCGCGAGACGAGGCCGGCGACGGGCCGCGTTGACCCGCGCGCCGCCCGCAAGCCCCACTTCAGCGGCCGGTGAACACCGGGCGCGTCTTCCGGCAGAAGGCCTGGTAGCCGATGCGGAAGTCCTCGGTGTCGAAGCAATCGAAGGCCTCGTCGAGTTCCTCGGCCGTCAGCGGCGAAGGCTGTTCGAGCCGGCGGGCGAACTTCTTGTGCCAGCTCTGCACCAGCGGCGCGCCCTGGCTGATGCGCCGCGCCGCGGACCGCACCTCGGCGGCCAGGTCTTCATCCTTCACGACGCGGTTGACCAGGCGTTTCTGCAAGGCTTCCTCGGCACCGAAGACGCGGCCTTCGAGCAGGATCTCCAGCGCGGTGGGCCGGCCTACCAGCCCGACGAGCGCGCTCATCTCGCCGTAGGACAGCACCAGGCCGAGACGGTTGACCGGGATACCGAAGCGGCTGGACTCGCCGCAGATGCGCATGTCGCACATGGAGGCGATCTCCAGCCCGCCACCGACGCAAGCGCCGCGGATCATGGCCAGCGTCGGGCGCCGGCAATGGGCAATGGACTCCATGGCGGCCTGCGTGACCTTCGCATAGGCACGGGCCTGCTCGGCGTTCAAGCGGGTGCGAGGGAACTCCTCGATGTCGGCCCCGGCGGAAAACGCGGTGTCGCCGGCGCCGCGCAGCACGATGCAGCGCACGCCGTCGTCGGCCGCCAGGCGGTTCATCGCGTCGGTCAACCCGCGCCACATGTCGAGGTTGACCGCATTCATCTTGCCGGGGTTGTTGAGGATGACGGTGGCGATGCTTTCGTCGATCTCGACCAGCACGGTGGAAGCCATGGAAGCACTGTCCTGTGGTGTTGAAGCGGGCCAGTCTAGGCAGGACCCGGGAACGCCCCCAAGCGAGAAATTCTTGGCCAAGGTTCAAGAAAAAGTCGTTTGGCCGGGCTCCACGCCGCTTCCTACACTGCCAGCCACATTCCAAGACGCACCGCCAGGCACGGTGACAACCCCTCAGGAGACAGACGTTGAAGCATGCAATGAACCGGCGCACCTTCGCCGCGGGCATCGCCGGCGCGCTTGCCGCGCCGATGATCAAGGCCCAGACCTTGCCCGCGGGGCCGATCCGCATCGTGGTCGGCTTCGCGCCCGGCGGCGGCACCGACGCGATGGCCCGCGCGATGGCACAGCGGCTCGGTGAGCTGTGGAAGGTGCCGGTGGTCGTGGAGAACCGTCCCGGCGCGGCGGGCGTCATCGCCGCCGAGTACGTGGCCAAGCAGCCCGCCGACGGCACCACGCTGCTGATGACCAACTTCAGCAACCATGCGGTGGCGCCGCACCTCTATCCCAAGATCGGCTACGTCGTCGAGCGCGACTTCGCCCCGATCATGCTGGTGGGCATCACGCCGTGCCTGCTCATCGGCCGTCCGTCGCAAGGTGCCAGGACCGTGAGCGACGTCGTCGAGCAGTGCCGTCAGCAGCCCGGCCGCATCAGCTTCGCCTCGGCGGGCAACGGCTCCGTGCAGCACATGGCGCTGGAGATGTTCAAGCTCAATGCCAAGGTGGACGCGGTGCACGTGCCCTACCGCGGCTCGGGCCCGCTGATGACCGACCTGCTGGGCGGCCAGGTGCAGTTCAGCTTCGAGACCATGCCCTCGGCCACGCCGCACATCTCCAGCGGCAAGGTCGTGGCGATTGCCCAGACGGGGCGCAAGCGCGCCGCGGCCCACGCCGGCGTGCCGACGATGGCCGAAGCGGGCTTCGCCGGCTTCGACGCGAGCACCTGGTATGGGCTGGTGGGCCCGGCCCAGTTGCCGGCCGCCCTGGCGCGGCGCCTGAACGAGGACTGCAACAAGGTGCTCGCGATGCCCGACATCGTGGAAAAGCTCGCCGCCAACGGCGCGGAGGACGGGGGCGGCTCGATCGAGAAGTTCGCGCGCTTCATCAAGTCCGAGAAGGACAAGTGGGGCGAAGTCGTGCGCAACGCAAAAATCAGCATCTGACGCGATGGACAGCGGGCAGCGCTCCGACATGAGCGGGAATCGGCCTCGGCTGGGGTTCATCGGCCTGGGCATCATGGGCACGCCGATGGCGTTGCGCCTGCTTGACCAGGGTTGGAGCGTGACCGCCTGGAACCTGGAGCCGGAGCGCCTGGCGCCGGCCGTGGCCTGCGGTGCCAGGGCGGCGGCCGACCCGGGCGAGGTGGCGCGGGCCAGTGACATCGTGCTGCTGTGCGTGCTGGACGCACACGCCGTGGAAGCCTGCGTCTTCGGGCCCCAGGGCGTCGCGGCGCACGCCAGGCACGGCACGCTGCTGGTCGACCACTCCACCATCCCGCCCGAGGCCACACGCGACTTCGCCACGCGGCTGGTGGACAGGGCCGGCATGCACTGGATCGATGCGCCCGTATCGGGTGGCCCGCTGCAGGCGCGCAACGGCACGCTGACCATCATGGCCGGGGGCGAGAGCGCGGCGATCGAGCGCGCCCGGCCGGTGATGAGCGATCTGGCGGCCAACTTCACGCACATGGGGCCGGTAGGTGCGGGCCAGACGGCCAAGGTCATCAATCAGGCCATCGTCGGCGCCGGCTTCGTGCTGATGGCCGAGGCCCTGACGCTGGCCGAGCGCGCCGGCATCGCCGCCGCCGAGCTGCCCGCATGCCTGGCAGGCGGGCTGGCCGACAGCGCGCTGCTGCAAAAGGTCTATACGCAGATGCAGGCCCGGGACTTCGAGCCACCGCGCGGCTACGCCCGCCAGTTGCTGAAGGACCTGGATGCGGTGCTGGCGTTCTCTGAGGGCCTGGAACTGGACCTGCCGCTGGTGCGTGCCGCCGCGGCGCGTTATGCCGAGTACGTGGCCCGCGGCCAGGGCCTCAGCGACACCGCCTCGATCGTCCGCCTTTACGAAGGCAAATAGGCAGCAAAAAAGCAAAACGCCCCAGCCATATTCTGGCCGGGGCGTTTGCTGGGATATTAGCCTGACGATGTCCTACTTTCACACGGGAATCC
>NZ_CALAOH010000208.1 GCF_937926365.1 uncultured Azohydromonas sp.
ACGTGTGCCTGGGCGCGTCGCTGACGCAGCTGGAGACGCAGACGGTGCTGGGAACCTTGCTCCGGCGCCGGCCGGGCTTGCAACTGCGCGGAGCCGGACAACGCACGCAAAGCCCGCTGTACCGCGGGTTCGCCAGTTTGCCGGTAGGGAGCTGATTCCAAGTTCATTTCGGTCGTGAAATGACCTGTTCGTACTGACCCTTCGATACCTCATACCAGTTCTTGACGCCGACTTAAAGAATCCCGTCACACCCGCGGAGGCGGGTGTCCACGAACTCCGGGCGGCATCCCGGTCCGCGTGGATGCCCGCCTGCGCGGGCATGACGGAATGACTTCACTGGCCATCGCGAACTGGAATCAGGGCGCGCCCTGTGCTGAGGTATCGAAGCATCAGGACGAACGGAATACTTCATTAACAAGCGCAACTTGGAATGAAAGCCTTCACGTGGGCCATGCGGCCCAGCCTCATTCCCGCGCCCGGTTCATCTGCATGGAGAACGTGAACCGGTCGGCCGGGTGGATCGAGACCGAGATCTCGAAGGGCACATCCGACGAGTCCAGGTAGCGGCGCACGATCTTCAGGGCCGGCGAACCAGCCTCGGCGACCAGCGGCTCGCTCAGCGCCTTTGACAGGCTCACCGCGTTGACCTCCTGCTGCACGCAGGCGATGCGGCGGCCGTAGCGCTTCTCGATCAGCGAGCTGATGAGCTCCTGCGGCGACTCGCGCACCAGCGCCGGAACCTCGGTGTAGGAGGCGTCGATGTAGACGTCGGTCCAGCCGATGGGGCGGCTCTTCTTGCCGCCGTCCATGCGCAGGCTGCTGATGCGCAGCCAGCGCGTGCCGCCCGGGCAGCCCAGTTCCTTGGCCAGCGCCAGGTCGGCCACGATCTCCTTGACCTCCCGCACCTGCCGCACGTGCGTAGCGCCGAACTGCGCCAGCTCGTCCACGGTGGCAATGGACTGCGTGAAGCCCGGGGTCGGCCCCGACGCCTCGACCCGCGTACCCACGTTCTTGCGCCGCGAGATCAGCCCCAGCTCCTGCAACTCGTCCAGCGCCTTGCGCACGGTGTAGCGGCTGGCGCCGTAGCGGTCGCACAGCTCGAACTCCGTGGGCAGCAGCGACCCGACCGGAAAGCGCCCCCCGGCAATGCCCTCGGCCAGGTCGCGGGCGAGATCCGTGTGTCTTGTCTTGTTCATGTCCGTCTCCGCGGGCCAGCGTGTTACCACGGGTTTACCCGCATGGTGGTTATGTTCGAACAAACTACAGTGTTTATGTCCGAACATATTGATATGTTCGTTTTTTGGCAACATATTAGCAGGCCCCATGACCTCCTCCTTCGCTTCCGCCGCCAGCACCGTCGTCGACTCGATCCTGTTCCGCGACGCCTTCGGCACGCAGCACATGCGCGACGTCTTTTCCGACCGCGCGCTGATCCAGCGCTACATCGAGGTCGAAGTGGCGCTGGCGCGTGCCGAAGCCCGCTGCGGCGTCATCCCGTCCGAGGCCGCCGAGGTCATCGCGCGCGAGTCGCGGCTGGAGCGCATCGACTTCGACCACATGCGCCACGAGACCGACATCGTGGGCTACCCGATCCTGCCGCTGGTGCACCAGCTGGTGGCGATGTGCGGCGAGGCCGGCCGCTACATCCACTGGGGCGCCACCACGCAGGACATCATGGACACGGCCAACGTGCTGCAGGTGCGCGCGGCCCTCGACATCGTCGAGGCTGACGTCACCGGGCTGCGCCGCATCCTGGCCGAGCTCTCCCGCAAGCATCGGGACACGCCCATGGCCGGGCGCACGCACCTGCAGCAGGCGCTGCCGGTGACCTTCGGCTACAAGACCGCGATCTGGCTGGCGATGTTCGACCGCCACCAGGAGCGCCTGGCCGAGCTGAAGAAGCGCGTGCTGGTGGTGGAGTTCGCCGGCGCCGCCGGCACGCTCGCATCGCTGGGCGCCAAGGGCTTCGAGGTGCAGCAGGCGCTGGCCGAGGAGCTGGGGCTGGATGTGCCCGCAACCACCTGGCACGTGGCGCGCGACGGCTTTGCCGAGACCGTGAACCTGCTGGCGCTCATCACCGGGTCGCTGGGCAAGATCGCGCTGGACATCATGATCATGGCCTCGACCGAGTACGCCGAGGTCTACGAGCCCTTCGTCAAGGGCCGGGGCGCCAGCAGCACCATGCCGCAGAAGCGCAACCCCATCTCCAGCGAGCTGATGCTCGCGGCCTCCAAGGCCGTGCGCCAGCATGCCGGGCTGATGGTGGACGCGATGGTCCAGGACTTCGAGCGCGCCACCGGCCCCTGGCACGCCGAGTGGATCGCGATGCCCGAGAGCTTCATCCTCACCGCGGGCGCGCTGCACCAGGCCAGGTTCGCGCTGGGCGGGCTGATCGTGGACACCGACCGCATGCGCCACAACCTGGGCATCAGCCGCGGCCTGATCGTGGCCGAGGCGGTGATGATGGGCCTGGCGCCGGCCATCGGCCGCCAGCAGGCACACGACGTGGTCTACGACGCCTGCCGCACCGCCAACGACACCGGTTGCTCGCTCTCCGAGGCGCTGGCCGCGCTGCCGGCCGTCACCCGGCACTTCGACCGCGCCGCCATCGACCGCCTGACCGACCCGGCCAACTACCTGGGCCTGGCGCCGCAGATGGTGGACCGCGCGCTGGCGCTGTCCGAGAAGAGCGCCGCCTGAGGCCGGCGCTGGTCCCTGCGGCCCCGTCCGCTCTCATACCAGCTCTTAACGCCGACTTAAAGAATCCCGTCACACCCGCGGAGGCGGGTGTCCACGAACTCCGGGCGGCATCCCGGTCCGCGTGGATGCCCGCCTGCGCGGGCATGACGGAATGACTTCACCGGCAATCGCGAACTGGAATCACACACCCGTCCCCGTTGCGCTCGTGGCCCATGGCAGGGGCCGCAGCGGCCTGCATGCCCCGTTGAGGAGACAACCATGAAGACCATCAAGCTCGCCTGCGCCGCCGTCGCGCTGCTGGGAACGCAGTGGGCCCAGGCCCAGGCCTGGCCTGCCAGGCCGATCACCTGGATCGTGCCCTTTGCCGCCGGCGGCCCCACCGACGCGATGGCGCGAGACATCGCCGACAAGGTGACGAAGCAGATCGGCCAGCAGATCATCATCGAGAACGTCGGCGGCGCCGGCGGCACCATCGGCGCGGGCAAGGCGGCCAAGGCCGCGCCCGACGGCTACACCTTCCTGGTCGGGCACCTGGGCTACATGGGCGCCGCGCCCGCGCTGTACAAGAAGCTCAACTACGACCCGGTCAAGAGCTTCGACCCGGTGTTCCGCTTCCCCGACACGCCGCTGGTGCTGCTGGTGCCCAAGGCATCGCCCTACAAGACAGCGGCGGAGCTCATCGCGGCGGCCAAGGCTCGGCCGGGCAAGCTCAACTTCGGCAATGCCGGCGTGGGATCGAGCTCGCACCTGGTCGCCGCGCTGTTCGCGTCCAAGGCCGGCATCGAGGTCACGCCGGTGCCCTACAAGGGTGTGGCGCCGGCGATGAACGACCTGATTGCCGGCCAGGTGGACGCCATGTTCGACCAGACCAACACGGCGCTGCCGCAAGTGGCCGGCGGGCGGCTCAACGCCATCGCGCTGACCTCGCCGACGTCCATGCCGCAGTACCCGGACGTGCCCCCGCTCACCGACAAGACGCTGCCCGGCTTCGAGGCCTCGACCTGGTACGGCCTGTACGCGCCCAAGGGCACGCCCAAGGTCGTGGTGGGCAAGCTGCACCAGGCATACCTGAAGGCCTTGGGCGACAAGGAATGGACGAAGAAGATGGCCGACCAGGGCATCAAGCTGCTGCCCGAAGCCCAGTACGCGCCGGAGGCGTTCGCGCAGCACACGGCCGCCGAGGTGGAGCGCTGGCGCAAGGTCGCCGCCGCGGCCAACATCCAGCCGGATTGACCCGCCATGGCCGCCATCGCACAGGAGGACCTGGCCTGCAGCATCGCCGAGGCGCTGCAGTTCGTCAGCCACCACCATCCGGCGGACTTCGTGCGGGCGCTGCGCCGCGCCCACGCCACGGAGACGCACCCGCCAGCCCGCGCCGCCATCGAACAGATGCTGATCAACAGCCGTCTCAGCGCCCTCGGCCGCCGGCCGCTGTGCCAGGACACCGGGGTGGCGCAGGTCTTCGTGCGCATGGGTTGCGGCGTGCAGTTCTTCCGTCGTGACGGCACGCCGCCACGCAGCCTGCAGGCGGTCGCCGACGAGGCGGTGCGCCGCGCCTACCGCGATCCCGCCAACCCGCTGCGCGCCACGATGGTCAGCGACCCGCTGGGGCGGCGCCTGAACACCCGCGACAACACGCCGGCCGTCGTCCACTGCGAGCTGGTGGAGGGCAGCGAGTTGGAAATCGTCGTCGTCGCCAAGGGCGGCGGCGGCGACGTGAAAGCGCGCTTTGCCACGCTCAATCCCAGCGACAGCGTTGCCGACTGGGTGCTGCAGCAACTGCCCGGCATGGGCGCAGGCTGGTGCCCGCCCGGTATCCTCGGGCTGGGCATCGGCGGCACGCCGGAGCAGGCCATGCTGCTGGCCAAGCTCTCGCTGTTCGAGCCGATCGACATCCAGGAGCTGCGCACCCGCGGCGCCGGCCATCCCGAGGAGGCACTGCGGCTGGACCTGTACGAGCGCGTCAACGCGCTGGGCATCGGTGCGCAGGGACTCGGCGGCCTGAGCACGGTGCTGGACGTGAAGCTGAAGACGGCGCCGTGCCACGCCGCCACCATCCCCGTGGCCCTGGTCCCGAACTGCGCCGCCACGCGCTACGTGCGGCTGAAACTCGATGGCTCGGGGCCCGCGCGCATCGAGATGCCGTCACCCGCGCTGTGGGACGGCATTCCCGACCGCTTCGACGTGACCGATGCCCTGCGGGTCAACCTGGACCGCCTGGAGCGCGCCGACGTCGCCCGCTGGCGCATCGGCCAGACGCTGCTGCTGTCGGGCAAGGTGCTGACCGCACGCGACGCCGCCCACAAGCGCCTGGTGGAGCTACTGCAGCGCGGCGAGCCGCTGCCCGTGGAGCTGCGCAACCGCGTCATCTACTACGTCGGTCCGGTGGACGCGGTAGGGAACGAGGCGGTCGGGCCGGCCGGGCCGACCACGGCCACGCGCATGGACAAGTTCGTGGAGCCGCTGCTGCAGCACACCGGGTTGCTGGCCATGATCGGCAAGGCCGAGCGGGGAGCAGATGCCATCGCGTCGATCGCCCGCCACGGCGCAGCCTACCTCGCAGCCACGGGCGGCGCGGCGTACCTGCTGTCCAAGGCGATCCGCGGCGCGCGGGTGCTGGCCTTCGAAGACCTCGGCATGGAAGCGATCCACGAATTCGAGCTGGCCGACTTCCCGGTCACGGTCGCCGTGGACAGCACCGGCGAGACGATCCACCGCCACCTGATCTCGCCGGTCTGGCTCAGGCCGGTGTGATACCGGTTCTTGACGCCGACTTAAAGAATCCCGTCACACCCGCGCAGGCGGGTGTCCACGAACTCCAGGCGGCATCCCGGTCCGCGTGGATGCCCGCCTGCGCGGGCATGACGGAATGACTTCACTGGCCATCGCGAACTGGAATGAATCCAAGGGGCACGGCCTTGCCGGATCGCTCAGAAGCGGTGGCGCAGGCCGCAATAGCCCTTATGTGAAGTTGCAGCCGCAACGGCTTGCGGCCGGCAACTCAACCATCGTCGGATCAGGCGCTCAAGTTCAGATGCGATCGCGCGCATCGGGCGCACGCCGGTCCAGAGGGCCAGCGAGAGGCAGCCATCGCGCCTGAAGGCCCGCTCCACCTCCAGCGGCACATGGGTGCGGTCGCCCTCAGGCACGCAGGACACCTCGACCTCGTTGATGCGCCAGCGGTCCGAGCAGGGAGCGGGCCGCGGCGATTGTTCAAAAAGGTGCAGTGTGGCCAGTTGTTTCGCCCTCCCGCGCCGGAGAGCACCACGGCCAGCACGCTCGGCGGCAACGCGCCGGCTTCGCGGCCAGGAGCATTTGCTCCAATGCAATGGCACCTATCTGTTGCCTAAGCAACGTCCAGCACGGTGGTTGCGGCGATCCAGGCGCCGAGTCTTGTCTGCATCTCTTTACGCCTCCAAAGATGCCGTAACCCGTGGAGCCGCGCAGCGTGGCATTGTTCGACCGCGCCACGAACCGACGTGCCGCGCAATCCATGACGACCCTGAGCAAAGAGGCGCGCGAAGAGCGCCCGCCAGGTCTGCTGTACCCAAGCCTGCGAAGCATGCCCCGCGCGTGCCTCGTGCAGGCGTGCCGTTGACCATACGAATGAAACTGCTGACCAAGAATAACCTCTCGGCCTGTTCAATTGCTTGCTCCTTGCTTTTGAGCGCTTGTGGCGGCGGAGAGGATTTCTCCTACGAAAACGCCGCGCAAACGGAAACGGCGTCTGTCGTTGGCACCCATGCCGCGGCTGGGCAACGGGAGTATGCCGCCGAGTTGAAAGCCGATGGGCTGTCCGCCATGGAAATGGATATCGAGGATGATGCGGCGGAAGATTGGTCGATCCGGATCGGTCCGGACGATCTCGCCGGCGAATCATTTCCCATATTGGATCCACTGACTTTCGTGAACGAGCAGGCCGCGGAACCGGTGCCTCTGGATTTCGCCGAAATGAGCGCCGGTGCGACGCGCGAATTTGCCGCCGCCGCGGCGGGCGGTCCGACGGTCAAGTGGAATCCCGGCCATTACGTATTCTTCGGTTCCAAGGCCGGCGATTACGTCATCGACGCCGCCCTGCGCGAAACCGCGGGCATGCCTTTCGTGAAAGGCATCGTGGTGCGCGCCAGCTGGCGCCAGTTGGAGCCACGCAAGGGGCAATACGACTTCTCGCGCGTCGAGCGCTACCTGCAGAAGGCGGCGGCCAAGAACAAGCGCCTGTTCGTGATGCTGAGCACCAAGACGGTCAACGGCGACAAGGCCGTGCCCGACTATCTGCGCACAGCCCAGTACGGCGGCGGCGCGTTCCGCATCGGCACCATCAAGGGCACCCAGGGCGAGAACGTCGCGCTGCACAACGACAACGTGCGCGACCGTCTCATCGCGCTATCACAGGCCCTGGGCCGCCGCTACAACAAGAACAACAATTTCGAAGGCATCATGTTCAACGAAACCGCCTTCGGAAAAATGGTCAAACCACTCAGCGAGGCCCAGAAACAGCGTTTCTTCTCCAACCTGGCCCGGGTGGATACCGCGACGCGCAATGCATTTCCCAACAGCGTGGTGATTCAGTTCATGAATTACCCCGCCAATTTCATGCCTGCGCTGTTTGAGAACATGAAGAAAAACGGCGTGGGCATGGGCGGCCCGGACGTTTTCATCAACGATCCGAACCTGAACCGTTCCGCCTACGGCTTCAACCCGAAGGCAACCGGCACCATTCCGATCGGCATGAAGGTGGAAACGGATTCCTATGACGCGGTGCGCCACGGCGGCCCCTACAACCCGCCCGACGTGCGCGATATCTACCGCTTTGGCCGCGACAAGCTGCATGCCAATTACCTGTTCTGGTTCCGCTATACCGCCCGTCACAATCCCTGGGCCGACGTGCTGAAAATGTTCAAGGGCGAGGCTTTCTCATCGGGCAGTTCCGGCGGCCTCAAGAACGGCTGTCCCTCGACCTTCGCCAAGTGCACGCCCAAACTCTGAGCCTGAGTGGACGACGAGACTGGTGCCGTGCCACGCCATCGTGGCGCGGCATCAGCGCGGGTGAGCCGGCAACCTGATGTCAGGCCACGGGGGCGGGCGCTTCTCGCGCTTGGGCCGCCGCAGCGGCCCGAAACACCGACTCCGCCTCGTCGCGGTAGCAGTCCTGCGCGATGTCGTGGCTCAGCGCCGCCGCGGCATGCGGCGGCACCGCCGGCACCACGTGCAGCAAGGTGTATCCGTCTCACTTCCTGGCGCGGATCTGCTCCAGCTCGGTGAACATGGCCTTGGCGGTGGCCTCGCCGAATTCCTTGCTGAACTTGGCCACCACCGGCTGCAGCTTCTCCTTCATGCGCGCCTGCTCGGCCGCCGGCAGCTCCGTCACCTGCATGCCCTGCTTCTTCAGCTCCGCCAGGGCCTGCTCGCTGAAGGCCCGGATGGTCTTGCGCTCGAACACGGTGGCCTCGCGCGCCGCCTCCTGCACGGCCTTCTTCTCGTCGGCCGTGAAGCCATCCCAGGTCTTCTTGGACAACAGCAGCACCCAGGCGCTGTAGATGTGCTTGTCCAGCACCGTGTGCTTCTGCACCTCGTAGAACTTGCTGGCGAGGATGGTGGCCAGCGGGTTCTCCTGCCCGTCCACCGCCTTCTGCTCCATCGCCGAGTACAGCTCGGTGAAGGGCATGGGCACGGCGTTGGCGCCCAGCGTGTTGAAGGTGTCGATGAACAACGGGTTCTGGACCACGCGCACCTTGAGGCCCGAGAAGTCGTCGGCCTTGTTGATGGGCTTGCGGCTGTTGCTCACATGCCGGAAGC
This sequence comes from uncultured Azohydromonas sp., assembly GCF_937926365.1. Classification (GTDB taxonomy): domain Bacteria; phylum Pseudomonadota; class Gammaproteobacteria; order Burkholderiales; family Burkholderiaceae_C; genus Azohydromonas. The sequence goes on from NZ_CALAOH010000208.1 coordinate 8,497, forward strand.
CGTTTTCCCAGAAGGCCAGGCCGATCAGGCCCTTCTCCGGCAGCTTCTCCAGCAGCTTCTGGCCGAAGGGGCCATCCAGCAGCGCATCGGCTTCCTTCTCGTTCTGGATCACCAGTGGCAGGTTGATGACACCGAAGTCCTTGACCAGGCTGACCAGCGTCGAGCTGTCCGGCACCACCATTTCCTGCATGCCGCCGCGCAGCGCGGAGATCATCGTCACATCGTTGCCCAGCGCGCCGCTGGCATACAGCTTGACCGTCAGCTTGCCGCCGGTCTTGTGCGACAGGATTTCGCCGAACTTCTTGACCGCCACGCCCTGGGGATGGTCGTCACTGAGGCCGATGCCGACCTTCAGGACCTTCTGTGCCGTGGCGGGAGCCGCCAGTGCGGACAGCAGGGCGGCGGCAACGAGTAGCGAGCGGGTTTTCATTCGAGATTCCTGCAGAGGTGAGAGAAACGAACCGGACCAGCGGCCGAGGCCGAGGGCCGGAAGAGTCAGGCAGCGGGATCGGCCTGCAAGCCGTGGCGGATGGGCGCCTGTCGCCCGCTCCTGCTGGCGGCCATGCCCGTCGGCACGATCGATGCAATCGTTGGATAGCGCTGTCCCAGAAAGCCAAAAAAATGAAGCGGACTTCTCTTCCGCTTCGCATGCGCTGCCCTGCTTCCCCAGGCAAGATGACACCAGAGTGTCCTTGCTGTGGGATAGCGCTATCCTAAAACACGGGACGCCGGAACCCTTACCCGTAATTACCCTGGGTACGGACCAGTCGTTCCTCGATCCGGTCACGCCTGGCGTGCGAGCCCGGCCACGCGGCGCTGCGCGGGCCGGCCCGCCTCAGGACATGTGCGCGATGCGCTCCAGCTCCGAGCGCAGCAGGCGCACCAGAGCCGGGTCGTAGGTCTGCAGCAGGCGGTCCGCCACGGGTTGCGTGGCCTGGCGCATACGGGCCTGTTCCGCGGCGGAAACCTCGTTGACCTGCATGCCCGCGGCCTTGAGGTCTTCCATGGCCTTGCGCGCCTGGTCGCGGCTGACCTGGCGCTGGTAGTCGCGGGCTTCCAGGGCGGCGCCCTGCAGCAGCTTGCGCTCGTCGGCCGACAGCTTGTCCCAGAACTTCTTGCTCACCAGGACCACCACCACGCCATAGGCATGGCCGGTGTTGCTGGCGTACTTCTGCACTTCGTAGAGCTTGGCCGAGCGCGCCACCAGCAGCGGGTTCTCCTGCGCGTCCAGGGCCTTGCTTTCCAGCGCACCGTAGACCTCGCCGAAGGACATGGGCACCGGGTTGGCGTTCAGGGCCTTGAACACGTCGATGAAGACCGGGCTCTGCTGCACGCGGATCTTCAGGCCCTGCAGGTCCTCCAGGCGCCGGATGGGATGGCGGCTGTTGGTCACGTGGCGCAGGCCGTTCTCCCAGATCGCCAGGCCCACCAGGCCCTTCTCCGGCAGCTTGGCCAGCAGGGCCTGGCCGAAGGGACCGTCCATCAGGGCGTCGGCCTGCGCCGAGGTGCGGATGAGGAAGGGCAGGTCCAGCAGCGTGAATTCGCGGACGACGCCCGCCAGCGACGCGGTGCTCGGGACGAACATCTCCTGCACGCCCCCGACCAGGGCCGACTGCTGCTGCAGCTCGGGACCCAGTTGCAGCGCCGGGTAGTCCTTCACCTTCAGCTTGCCGCCGCTCTTGGCCGCGACGATTTCGACGAATTTCCTCGCGCCCAGGCTGATGGGATGGTCGGCCGGGACGGTGGTGCCGATGCGGATGGTGCGTTCCTCGATGCCCTGGGCCTGGGCCCCGGCGCCCAGCAGCAGCGCGGCCGCGGTGAGCGCGGTGCGGCGCGTGATCCCGGAATTGTTCACGGTGTATTTCCTGGTGTGACGTCAGACAACCGGAGATTCTAGAGTTCGCCCCGCGCCGGCCTCCCGCCGCCCGGGCGCTCCAAGGCTGCGGTGAAATCTCGCCTTTTGGCCAAGCTTGACCCATGCCCCACCTGACCCGACGCCGGCTTGCGCTGGCGCTTGGCGGCCTGCCGCTGCTGACCGCCCTGCCCGGTACCGCCCGCGACCTGACCGAAGCGCCCCAGGACGCGCTGTCCCGCGCCCTGCCCGCCATCGAGCGGCGCCTGGACGCGCGGCTGGGCGTGCACGTGCTGGACACGCAGACCGGACGCCAGTGGGCGCACCGGGCCCACGAGCGCTTCCCGATGTGCAGCACCTTCAAGCTGCTGGCCTGCGCCGCCGTGCTGGCGCGCGTGGACGCGGGCGCCGAGGACCTGGACCGGCGCATCCGTTTCGGAGCCGGTGATCTCGTCACCTACTCGCCGGTGACGGGGCCGCATGCCGATGGCGCCGGCCTGCGCCTGGCCGAGCTGTGCGAGGCGGCGATGACGCACAGCGACAACACGGCGGCCAACCTGATCCTGCGCAGCCTGGGCGGGCCGGCCGCGGTCACGGCCTTCGCGCGCTCGCTGGGGGACGGCACGACCCGGCTCGACCGCTGGGAGACGGCACTGAACGAGGCCCGGCCCGGCGATGCGCGCGACACCACGAGCCCGGCGGCCATGGGCGGGAACCTGCACGCCCTGCTGCTGGGCCGGCACCTGGGCAGCGCCTCGCGCGAGCAGCTCACGCGCTGGCTGCTGGACAACCGCACCGGCGATGCGCGGCTGCGCGCCGGGCTGCCCGCGGCCTGGCGCATCGGCGACAAGACCGGCAGCGGCGACTTCGGCACCGCCAACGACGTGGCGGTGATCTGGCCGCCCGGCCGCGCCCCCGTGATCGCCAGCGTCTACATCACGCAGGCCGGCGCGTCCTTCGAGGCGCGCAACGCGGCGATCGCCGACATCGCCAGGCAACTGCCGGAAGTGCTCATGGGCTGATGCCCGCCGCAGCCGGCGCGAAGGCCGGTGCACGGACAATACCGGCCCCGCACCCCTTGCCGCTGCCGTGCGGCCTGCTCCCATGTCCTTTGCTTCCCTGGGCCTGTGTCCCTCTCTCGTCCGTGCCGCGCAGGAGCGTGGCTACGCGGTGCCCACGCCGATCCAGGCCAGCGCCATACCGGCCGTGCTCCAGGGACGCGACCTGCAGGCGCAGGCCCACACCGGCTCGGGCAAGACGGCGGCCTTCGCCCTGCCCCTGCTGCAGCAGCTGGAGCAGCGCAGCCCGCCCGGACCGCGCCGGCTGCACGGGCTGGTGCTGGTGCCCACGCGCGAGCTGGCGGTCCAGGTCGGCGCGGTGCTGCGCGAGCTGTCCCACGGCCTGCGCACGGCGCCGCGCGTCGCTGTGCTGTTCGGCGGCGTCTCCATCAACCCGCAGCTGATGGGCCTGCGCGGCGGCGCCGACGTCGTGGTGGCCACGCCCGGGCGGCTGCTGGACGTGGTGGCGCACAACGCGCTGAAGCTGGCCGACGTGCGGACGCTGGTGCTCGACGAGGCCGACCGGCTGCTCGACCTGGGCTTCGCGGACGAGCTGGCGCGCATCCTGGCGCTGCTGCCGCCGCGGCGGCAGAACCTGTGCTTCAGCGCCACCTTTCCCCACGCGGTCCAGGCGCTGGCGGGACAGCTGCTGCACGAGCCGCAACGCATCGAGCTGCCGCCGGAGCCCGAGGCCCGGCCCGACATCGAACAGTACGCGCTGGAGGTGGACGAGGCGCGCCGCACCGCGCTGCTGCGCCATCTGATCACCCAGGAGCGGTGGCCGCGGCTGCTGGTGTTCGTGGCCACGCAGTACGCCACCGGCCACGTGGCCGAGAAGCTGCAGCGCGCCGGCATCGCCGCGGCGGCGTTGCACGGGCAACTGGCTCAGGGCACCCGGCGCGCGGTGCTCGCCGACTTCCAGGCCGGCCGGCTGCAGGTGCTGGTGGCCACCGACCTGGCGGCGCGCGGACTGGACATCGCCGGGCTGCCGGCGGTGCTGAACTACGACCTGCCCCGCTCGGCGGCCGATTACACGCACCGCATCGGCCGCACCGGCCGCGCGGGCGCGCCTGGCTTGGCCATCAGCTTCGTGACGCCGGAATCCGACGCCCATTTCAAGCTCATCGAGAAGCGCCAGCAGCTGCGCGTGCCGCGCGAACGCGTCGCCGGCTTCGAGCCGGTGACACAGCCGCCAGCCGCCGCCGCGGCGGCGCCCGATGGCGGCGGCATCAAGGGCCGGCGCAAGAGCAAGAAGGACAAGGCCCGCGAAGCAGCAGCAGCGGCCCAGGCGCCGAAGCGCTAGCCCGCGCGCCGGGCGGGATCAACTCAATGATCCCGCCGATGGCTTGCATGCCTCCAGGCCGCCTGCGGGCTGACCTGCAGCTCCTGCTCCTCGCTGATCGCGAGCTGCAGATCGTCGCCGACGTGCAGCAGGGCGTTGTGCCATTCCAGCGGCAGCTTCAACCCGTCGGCGTGATGCTCGGCGCTGTCCTTCAGCACGTCGGCCGCGAAGGGCGTGGTGTGGAAGAAGTTCGTTTGCTGAACCGGGTGGCCGTCCTCGTCCAGCACGAACAGGACCACGCAGAGCAGGAAGGCTTCGCCGTGGCCGGGCCCCCGGGGCCTGTCGGCCTGGGGCACCTCGCGCAGCGCCAGGCAGCGCCAGGCTTGCACGCGCACGCCGGGCGCCAGATCGCCGATCACGCGACTGCTGTTTTCGACCACGACGGCCTCCAGCAGCGGTAGCTCGCGCCGGATGCTCGCGGCTCCGCCAGCCGTCTCCAGCCGGGCGGCCACGGCTGGCGCCGAGAAGGCCAGGGCGCTGCAGCCCGCATTGAGGGCTTCCTGCAGGACCGGGATGTAGTGCCCCAGCAGCCAGCGCTGCCAGCGCGAAGCGAGCTGTTCGCCGGGGCCGCCTTCCCCGCCGAGCGGGCCGGGCAGCGCCGCGCCCATCTCATCGACCGTCGCGAATCCGAGCAGAACCTCGCCGCTGGGCCTGACGGCCACCGCGACACCGTGGCGCCAGCCGTACTGGATCGCCTCCTCGTCCACCGCCTGCGCCTGCATGGCCTTGAGCGCCGTGGCCAGCTCCTCGCCGGGATGGCAGGCATCGAGCTCGTGCTTGTCCTGCTGCGCCAGCGCGAACAGCACGCCCTCGTACCCGGCGCTGCCGAAGGCGGACGATGCATCCTCATCCTTCGGCTCCTGGGCGTCCGCCGCATCGGCACGCCGCAGCGGGACCAGGGCGACTTCCTTGATGTCGCTGCTCGCGACGCCCAGGGCATCGGCCAGCGCCTCAAGGAGCGCCGGGCTGGAAGGCCGGTACGCGGCGTCGGCAAACACGCTCCCGAACGGATCGGACTCCGGGCCCTGGTGCTCGAAGTGGGCGCGAAAGAACGGCAGGCACAGCGACACCGAGTCGGTCTCGTCGTACAGGCCCGTTGCGAACGCGGCGGTGTCGTTCGACTTGTCCGTGGCGTGGAAGCAGTCCGCCAGGGTCATCCAGGGCGTCCGGACCTCACCCTTCCCGGGAGGCGCGGGCAGCACGCGGCCGAGGTAGGCACGCAGCTCTTCGAGCTCCAGCCGAATGTCCTCGTCATGTAGGAAGGACTCGGTGCTCATGAGCCCGTCGGCCAAGGCCAGCACATGACCGGCCTGCGCCAGCGCGCGGCGTTCCGCCCGGGCCGGGTACAGCGCTTCCACCAGCGTGCGGCCCACCTTCGCCGCCTGCTTCCGGTCCAGGAGCGCTGGTGAAGCGACCGGGCGCTTCAAATCGACGACCAGGCCCCAGGCTTCCACGCGCGGCGCCAGCGCCTGTCTGCCCAGTCCCACCGGGAGCACCGCAGCCGCGGTACTGCGGCGGGCTCGGGTTTGCGGGGCGGGCTTGTCTTGAGAATCGTCGCTCATGAGGTCGTGGGCAGCTGCCGCGGGCTCGCTGTCCCGCTGCTGCCTTCTGAAGATAGACCCGCACTATCGCACCGCAGCAAGGCACTGCCGCCCGCCGCCCACTGCGGAGGCCGGGCGCGCCCACAATCGGCCATCGTCTTTGCAAGCCGAACGACATGCCGCACAACGCCGAGATGCCCCCCTCCTCCGCGGCGTTGCCGCCCCTGCTGCCCCGCAGCGCCAGTGCGCTGGTGCTGCTGGAGCACGTCAACCTCACGCAGCCCGATCAGCAGCTCGCCACGCTGTTCTACGTGGTGGGCCTGGGCTTCACCCGGGACCCGTTCCTGATGGTCGGGCTCGACAACATGTGGATCAACATCGGCCGCACCCAGATGCACCTGCCGACGCGGCGCACGCCGCAGCGGCTGCGCGGGTGCATCGGCCTGACGGTGCCGTGGCAACGGGCGCTGCCAGCCCGGCTGGCGCCGCTGCGCCCGCTGCTGGCGCACACGTCCTTCGACTTCCGCGAGGCAGGCGAGCTGCTGGAACTGCGCTGCCCTTGGGGCAACGTGTTCAAGGTCCATGCCGCGGCGCCCGGCGAGACGCTGCCGGGCCTGGCGTATGTAGCGCTGGACGTGCCCCCCGGCACGGCGGCGGGCATCGGCCGCTTCTACACCGAGCTGCTGGGCGCGCCGGCCACCTTGCTGGCGCTGGGCGGCGGACTGCACCAGGCCGTGGTGCCGTTGGCCAGCGGGCAGTCGCTGCGCTTCGCCGAGACGCGCTCCAGCCTGCCGCCCTACGACGGGCACCACGTGCAGCTCTACCTCGACCGCCCCGAGGAAGCGCACCGCCGGCTCGGATCACGCGGCCTGCTGCAACGCGACCGGGGCCCGCAGGACTGGCGCTTCACCCAGCTCGTGGACCCGGCCGATGGCCGGCTGCTGTACGAGCTGGAGCACGAGATGCGGGGTCGCAGTCACCCCCTGTACGGCCGGCGCCTGGTCAACCGCAACCCGGCGCAGCAGCAGTCGAGCTACCGGCCGGGCGAGGACGAGCTGCCGGACGGGCCGCGCTGAGCGCGACCCCGGCCGCCGGTCAGACCACCGTCGCCTTGTCCAGCAGCGCCTTGCGCGCCTGAGCCAGTTGCTCGACCGCGGCCACCACGGCCTGCGACGCGCTCTTGTAGCCGGCCACGACGGGCGCCAGCGACTGCTTCGCCACGCTGTCCTGCAGCAGCGTGTCCAGGAACTGCGCGCATTGCGTGTCGAGCAGCTTCACCGCCTTGACCACGAATTCATCGGCCTGCTGCGTGGCCTGGATGAAGCCCGCCGCGGCGGTGCGCGCATCGGGCGTGGCGGTGCCGGCGCCCAGGGGCGCCTGGAACAGCTGGACCTGCTGCTTGAAGAAGGTGGCGCTGAGCTCGCCCCACTGCTTGGCGGCTTCCTGCGCGTGGGTGATGTAGTCGTTCATTGAAGGCTCCTTGTTCGAGGTGAAGGCGTGGCCGGTATGCACACGCCCGGTTGCTGAGAACCTTGACGGTGCGCCAAGCCCGCCCGGGCGCCGCAAGGGCCCGGGCTGAACATCGACGCAGACGGGAGGGGAAGGCGGGACGCGCCGCCTCAGTGGGCTTCAGCGGCCCAGCGCATCACGGCCGCGATGCCGCCGGCCGCGAAGCGCTCGCGCAACTGGAAGATTTCCTGCTTGGCTTGCGCCAGCGACAGTTCGCCGCGCGCGGCGCGCTGTTCCAGGTCGGCCATCGCCACCGCGTACTCGGGTGGCGGACCGTCGGCAATCGTGATGGCAGAGGCTTGAGTAGTCATGGTGTTGCCGCAATCCGGGTTGGTGATCCTGTAGCCGGTACACACGCTGGCGTCTCGCCGGCGTTTCGAGGACGAGTTTGCTGCATTGCAGCAAACCTTGTTCCAGCCGGATGGGCAAGTCGGTTGCCGGCGCATCAGAGATGCCATGGGCTGGGACGTGCGCCGCCATCGCCACCATGCCTCTTGAAATCCACCCGGCGGCCTCCACATCGGCCCTTCCTTTCCGCCAGACAGACGCATGAGCTCGCGCAACGACACCTCCAAGACCAGTATTTCCAGTGACGGCCTGCGGTACACGGCCAAGAAGCCGGGTTCCGCCTTCGGCTCGCCGGTCCTGGGCAGCAACTCCGCCACGATGTCGTGCTTCAAGTGCGGCCGCCACAAGCCCCTGTCGGAGCTGGTGAGCAAGAAGATCCTGGGGCGCAACGAGAAGGTTTGCGCCGTGAGCTGCAAGTGAAGCCCTGAATCTCCGGCGAGCGCGGACCGCTCCCAGCCATGAAAAAGACAAACCCCGGTCAGCCCGGGGTTTGCAGCATCTGGAGGCGATCAGCCGGAAAGCTGTCTCAGGCCAGCAGCGTCGCGGCGTGGTGGCGCAGGTGGTCTTCCACGAAGCTGGCGATGAAGTAATAGCCGTGGTCGTAGCCCGCATGCCGGCGCAACGTCAGCGGCTGGCCGGCCTCGGCGCAGGCCTGCTCGAACAGGTGCGGATGCAACTGCTCCGCCAGGAACTTGTCGGCCAGCCCCTGGTCGATGAGCAGCGGCGGCAGCTTCGCGCCGGCCTTGACCAGCTCGGTGGCGTCGTGCTCCGCCCAGGCCGCGCGGTCCTCGCCCAGGTAGCCCGAGAAGGCCTTGACGCCCCAGGGGCACTGCGTCGGCGCCGCGATCGGCGCGAAGGCCGAAACGCTCTGGTACAGCCCCGGATGCCGCAGCGCCAGCGTGAGCGCGCCGTGCCCGCCCATGGAGTGGCCGAAGATGCCCACGCGGTCCGAGCGCGCCGGGAACTTGGCCATTACTAACTCGCGCAGCTCCCGCGTCACCCAGCTCTCCATGCGGAAGCGCTCGGCCCAGGGCTCCTGCGTGGCATCGAGGTAGAAGCCCGCGCCGTGGCCGAAGTCCCAGGCCGCGTCGGCGCCCTCGATGCCCGTGTCGCGCGGGCTGGTGTCGGGCGTGACCAGCATCAGCCCCAGCTCCGCCGCCACGCGCTGCGCGCCGGCCTTGATGGCGAAGGTTTCCTCCGTGCAGGTCAGGCCCGCCAGGTAGAACAGCACCGGCACCGGGCCCTGCGCCGCCTGCGGCGGCACGTACACGCCGAACTTCATCGGCAGCCCGATACCTGCCGAGTCGTGCTTGTAGAAGCCCTGGGTGCCGCCGAAGCAGCCGTGCTCGCTCAGCGCCTGCATGTTCAGAACTCCACGACGGAGCGGATCGACTCGCCGCGCTTCATCAGCTCGAAGCCCTCGTTGATGCGCTCCAGCGGCAGCTTGTGGGTGATGAGGCTGTCGATGTCGATCTTGCCTTCCATGTACCAGTCCACGATCTTGGGCACGTCGGTGCGCCCGCGCGCGCCGCCGAAGGCCGAGCCTTCCCACTTGCGGCCGGTGACGAGCTGGAAGGGCCGCGTGGAGATCTCCGCGCCGGCCTCGGCCACGCCGATGATGATGCTGCGGCCCCAGCCCTTGTGCGTGCACTCCAGCGCCTGGCGCATGGTGGTGGTGTTGCCGATGCACTCGAAACTGTAGTCGGCGCCGCCATCGGTGAGCTGGACGATGGCGTCCACCACGTTGCCCACCTCCTTCGGGTTGACGAAGTGCGTCATGCCGAATTGGCGCGCCATGGCTTCGCGCGCGGGGTTGAGGTCCACGCCGATGATCTTGTCGGCGCCCACCATGCGCGCGCCCTGGATCACGTTCAGGCCGATGCCGCCCAGCCCGAACACCACCACGTTGGCGCCGGCCTCCACCTTGGCGTTGAAGATCACGGCGCCGATGCCGGTGGTGACGCCGCAACCGATGTAGCAGACCTTGTCGAAGGGCGCGTCCGGGCGGATCTTCGCCAGCGCGATCTCGGGCACGACGATGTGGTTGGCGAAGGTCGAGGTGCCCATGTAGTGCAGGATGGGCTTGCCGTCGAGGGAGAAGCGGCTCGTGCCGTCGGGCATCAGCCCCTTGCCCTGGGTCGAGCGGATGGCCTGGCACAGGTTCGTCTTGCGCGAGAGGCAGAACTTGCACTGCCGGCACTCCGGCGTGTAGAGCGGGATGACGTGGTCGCCCGGCTTCAAGCTGGTCACGCCCGCACCCACCTCCAGCACCACGCCGGCACCCTCGTGGCCGAGGATGGCGGGAAACAGCCCCTCGGGGTCGGCGCCCGAGAGCGTGTAGTAGTCGGTGTGGCAGATGCCGGTGGCCTTCACCTCCACCAACACCTCGCCGGCGCGCGGCCCTTCCAGGTCCACCGTTTCGATGGTCAACGGTTCACCGGCCTTCCAGGCCACGGCTGCACGGGTCTTCATGAGCTTGCTCTCCTTGTCTTGATGGGCTCGCGCGGCACAGGCAGGGCAACCCTCGGGATCGCCGCATCGCCTCCCACCGCCCGCGCGATGGCATCGCGATTGTGTGGAGGCGCTGAGCTGCAGTAAATGGAAGAAACGCGACTTTAGAATTCCAGGAATAGGAATGATCGACCGCGAGAGCGACTGCTCGGGAAGCTTCCACAGCATGGGCTGGATGTGCTGAATCAACTCGAACTGCTGCGCGTCTTCCAGGTGGCCGCGGAGTGCACGAGCTTTCGCGAGGCGGCCCTGCGCCTGGGCGCCTCGCCGCAGACCGTCACCCGCGCCGTCAAGGAACTGGAGGACCACTTCGGTGAGCTGCTGTTCCACCGCAGCACGCGGCAGGTGCGCATCACCGCTTTCGGCGAGGAGTTACTCGCGCGCTCGCGCCCGCTGCTGGCGGAGATGCAGGCGCTGTTCAGCACGCCGGCCCAGGCGCCGGAAACCCAGCTCTCGGGCCGGGTGCGCATCACGGGGCCGCGCATCCTGGGCCGCGGCTGCCTCGTGCCCGCGCTGACCCGGCTGGCCGCGGCGCATCCGGCGATCACGCTGGACTTGCGGCTGTCGGACGTGTTCGCCGACGTGGTGGACGAGCGCATCGACGTCGGCGTGCGCATTGGTTTCCTGCGCGACAGCCGCTTGGTCGCGCGCAAGGCCGGCGAGGTGGCGTTCTCGCTGGTGGCCACGCCGGAGCTGGTGGCGCGGCTGGGTGCGCCGCGGCGGGTCGAGGACCTGGTGTCGCTGCCGGTGACGGCGCTGCTGGACCCCAACACTGGCCGCATCTGGAGCTGGTACTTCGCCGAAGGGCGCCAGTTCACGCCCGAGGCCCGCACCTTCGTCACCGACGACCCGGACGCGGAGCTGGGCGCGATCCTCGCGGGCCTGGCTTTCGGCCAGGTGCCGGACTACCTGGCCGCGCCGCTGGTGCGCGAAGGCCGGCTGGTGGAGCTGATGCGCGACCAGGCGCCCACGCCCTGGGACATCTACGTCTACCGCCCGCAGCGCGGCCCGGTGCCGGCCCGTGTGAGGCTGGTGTTCGACCACATCGTGAGCGCCGTCGCCGAGCACCAGCGGGCGCTGCACGGCCATTGAGCGGCGAATGCCAGGCGCTGCGAGCCTCGGACGGCCCACCATGGCGACACCTGACGACACCTGTTGAAACCCGAGACGCCCCATGCCGCACCTGCCTCCAGCCGCCTCCCAGACGCACGCTCCGCTCGCCGACCGGCCCGCGGCCTTCGACCTGCAGGCGCTCCAGCGCGGCGAGCCGGTGCTGTGGGCGGCGTCCGCGCCGGCACACGCGCTCCCGCCGCAGGACGGCGCCGGCATCAGCCCGCTCGAGGTCGAGGCCACCGTGGCGCGTTGGCGCCGCTTCGCGCCGCTGCTGGAGCGGCTGTTTCCCGAGCTGCAGGCGCAGCACGGCGTCATCGAGTCCGAGCTGCTGCCGGTTCCCGGGCTGCAGCACGCGCTCGGCATGGCGCGGGACTTCGGCACCCTGCTGGTGAAGGCGGACCACAGCCTGCCGATTGCCGGCTCGGTCAAGGCGCGCGGCGGCATCCACGAGGTGCTGGAGCACGCGGAGACGCTGGCCCTGCGCCACGGCCTGCTGACGCTGGATGGCGACTACCGCGTGCTGGCCGAGGCACCGGCGCGCGCGTTGTTTGCTCAACACCAAGTAGCGGTGGGCTCCACCGGCAACCTGGGCCTGGCCATCGGTGTGATGGCCTCCGCGCTGGGCTTCCGCGCCGTGGTGCACATGTCGGCCGACGCCAAGGACTGGAAGAAGGCGCGGCTGCGCGTGCGTGGCGTGGAGGTGGTGGAGCACGCCGGCGACTACGCCGAGGCCGTGGCCGCGGGGCGCCGCGCGGCGCAGGCCGATCCGGCTTGCCACTTCGTGGACGACGAGCGCTCGCGCTCGCTGCTCCTGGGCTATGCCGCCGCCGCGCCACACCTGGCACGGCAACTGGCCTCCCTGGGCCGGCGCGTGGACGCGCAACACCCGCTGTTCGTGTACCTGCCGTGCGGCGTGGGCGGGGCGCCGGGCGGCATCGCCTTCGGGCTGGCGCAGCTCTTCGAAGCGCACGTGCACTGCTTCTTTGCCGAGCCCACGCGCGCACCGTGCTTCCTGCTGCAGATGCTGGCCGGCACGCCGGGCTTCGAGTTCCTGGGCAACAACCCGTCCGTCTATGACGTGGGCCTGGACAACCGCACCGAGGCCGACGGGCTGGCCGTGCCGCGCGCCTCCGAGCTCGCGGCTGCGGTGGCGGGCCCGCTGCTGGGCGGGGTCTACACCGTCGAGGACGAGGCGCTGTTCAGGCTGCTGCACGCCGCGGCCGTCAACGAGGCGCTGCGCATCGAGCCCTCGGCCGCGGCCGGCTTCGCTGGGCCCGCAATGCTGCGCGACACCGCCGCGGGCCGGGCCTACATCGAGCGCCACGGCCTGCGGCCGCACATGGCCGAGGCCACGCACATCGCCTGGACCACCGGGGGCCTGTTCGTGCCCCAGGACGAATACGAGCGCTTCCTGGCCCGCGGCCGGGACGCCGGCTGCCGCTGATGCGCCAGACTGCCCGGCGCGCCCACATCACAGCCGATTGAAAGGCCCCTCGCACATGACGATCGCCAGCGACTTCGCCCCCTTCCCTCCCGCCGCCGTGCCGGGCCAGCCGCTCGCCGACGTGGACACGCCCACGCTGCTGCTGGACCTGGACGCCTTTGAGCGCAACCTCGACCGCATGCAGGCCGCGGCCCGGGTCGCCGGCGTGCAGCTGCGCCCGCACGCCAAGGCGCACAAGTGCCCGGCGGTGGCGCTGGCGCAGGTAGCGCGCGGCGCGGCGGGCGTGTGCTGCCAGAAGGCCAGCGAGGCGCTGCCCTTCCTGCAGGCGGGCGTGCGCGACGTGCACATCAGCAACGAGCTGGCCTCGCCCGCCAAGGCGCGGCCGGTGGCGCAGTGGGCGCGGCACGCGCGGCTGAGCGTGTGCGTCGATGACGGCGCACAGATCGACGCCCTGGCCGCCGCCACGCGCGAGGCCGGCAGCCGCCTCGACGTGCTGGTGGAGCTCGACATCGGCCAGGGCCGCTGCGGCGTGGCCGATGCGAGCGCCGTACTGCGCCTGCTGGAGCGGCTGGCGGTGCATCCGCAACTGTCCTTCCACGGCCTGCAGGCTTACCAGGGCGGGCTGCAGCACCTGCGCAGCCGCGAGGAGCGGCGTGAACAGGCGCTGCGCGCGGCCGAACGCGCGGGCCGCGCCGTGGCGGCGCTGGAGAGCGCCGGCGTGCGCTGCGCCACCGTCACCGGCGGCGGCACCGGCAGCGTGGAGTTCGACCTGGAAAGCGGCGTCTACACCGAGCTGCAGCCGGGCTCCTACGCCTTCATGGACCGCGACTACGCCGACAACGAGGCGGGATCGCTGCGCTTCGAGCACGCGCTGTTCGTGGCCACGCGCGTGATGAGCTCCGCCGCCGGCACGCACGCGGTGGTGGACGCGGGCCTCAAGTCGCTGACGCTGGAGTGCGGCCTGCCCGTGCTCTGGCCGCGCGAGGGCGCGCTGCGCTACACCCAGGCCAACGACGAGCACGGGCTCGTGGCCGTGGATGCCGCGAACGCCGGCACCACGCTACTGCCGCTGGGCAGCCTGCTGCGGCTGGTGCCCGGCCACTGCGACCCGACTTTCAATCTGCACGACCAGATCGTGACCTTCCGCGGCGGCACGGTCGAAGACGTCTGGCCGATCGCCGCGCGCGGGCTCAGCCGCTGAACGACACCCCCTTCGAGGACAAAGCCATGCAGTACCTCGACATCACAGCGCCCGTCGCCGCCAAGCCGGCGCTGGGTTCCATCGTCACCGCGCCGCCGCTGCACGGCGCCACTTCCACCGGCACCGCCTCAGCGGCCTGAACCCATGGACACCTTCGATTTCGCCGTCATCGGCGCCGGCATCGCCGGCGCGTCGGCCGCCCACGAGATATCGGCGCGGGCCTCCGTGCTGCTGCTGGAGCGCGAAAGCCAGCCGGGCTACCACACCACGGGCCGCTCCGCGGCGCTGTACATGGGGAGCTACGGCACGCCCGCGATCCGCGCGCTCACGCGCGCCAGCCGGGCCTTCTTCGACGCGCCGCCGCCGGTGTTCGGGGCCGAGCCGCTGCTGACACCGCGCGGCGTGCTGCACGTGGCCCAGCCCGACCAGGGCGAGCTGCTGGAGGCCGCCTGGCGCGAGCTGTCCGAGCGCGGCGGCGGCGTGCGCCGGGTGAGCCGCGACGAGATGCTGGCCGTGGTGCCCTGCCTGCGCCCGGAGGCCACCGGCGCGGGCCTGGCCGAGGACAGCGCCAACGACATCGACGTGCACGCACTGCACCAGGGCTACCTGCGCGGGCTGCGCCAGCACGGCGGCCAGGTGCGCAACCACGCCGAGGTGATGGCGCTGTCGCGCAGCGGCGGCGTGTGGACGCTGCGCCTGGCCGACGGGGAGGCGGTGCGGGCCCGCCACGTCGTGAACGCGGCGGGCGCGTGGGCCGACGAGGTGGCGAAACTGGCCGGCGTGCGGCCGATCGGGCTGGAACCACGGCGGCGCAGCGCCTTCACCTTCCTGCCGCCCGCGGGCGTGGACGCCAGCCGCTGGCCGGCGGTGGTGGGCATCGACGAGAGCTATTACTTCAAGCCCGATGCCGGCCAGCTGCTGGGCTCGCCGGCCAACGCCGACCCGGTCGCCCCGCACGACGTGGTGCCGGAGGAACTGGACGTGGCCATGGGCATCCACCGCATCGAGCAGGCCACCACCATGACCATCCGGCGCCCGGGCCGCACCTGGGCCGGGCTGCGCTCCTTCGTGGCCGACGGCGACATGGTGATCGGCTGGGACGGCCAGTGCGAGGGCTTCTTCTGGCTGGCCGCGCAGGGCGGCTACGGCATCCAGAGCGCCCCGGGGGCGGCGCTGCTCGCGCGCAACCTGCTGCTGGGCGAGGGCTTGGACGAGGCGCTGCTGGCGCAGGGGGTGGAGACAAGCGCGCTGTCGCCCGTGCGGCTGCGCTGAGCCAACGGCCCGGCCCCAAACGGCCGAGCGAAGCTTGCGGCGCAGGGTTTGCGCCGCCGAGCCGGGTAATGGCCCGGCTCCACAGCAGCGCGTCGCAGCCGGCGGATAAGCGCGCCTACCCGGTGAAGAAAGTCATGTGACGCTGCCGCGCCCACGGCGCACAGTGCGACTGACCCTATTCGGCGTAGTTGACCAGCAACGAGATCGTGCAGCCTGCCGACTGGATATTGGCCTTGAAAATACCAACTCAGGCCCGAGATGGCACGCCGCCGAAACTGGCGGCGTCCAGAATACCCTTGCGGCAGTTGCAATCCATCCGCGAATTGTGGTTGAAGTCCACTCCATGCCCGCCGAAAATGGAACAAGCGCATGTTGCCAAGGAGACGCCATGGATGCGTTCATCAGTTATTCCTCTGCCAATTGCGCACAGGTTGCGGATATCGAGAGTTACCTTGAAGGCAAGGGCCTCGCCGTCTGGCGCGATCGCTCGGAAATACAAATCGGCGCGCTGCTTCGCGAGGAACTGCATGATGCAATCAGCCAAAGCCGAAGCTTCATTCTCATGTGGTCCGAAGCCGCTTCCGCGTCGCGGTGGGTTGCGGCGGAACTGATCAGTGCCGTCCACTTGGAGCGCTTCATCCTGACCTGCGTACTCGATGGCACACCGTTGCCGGCCTTTCTTCAGCACACCGTCTACCTGGACTTCCACAAGCAGGCATCTCAGCAGCAAGAGCTGCTCGACAGGCTGTGCCGCTCGGTACGCGGGGCGCCGCCACAATCAAGGACGATGCGGCCGGTGCTGAGCGTTCAAAGCCCGGAACTGAAAAGCATATATAACCAAGTAGCCCATATTCAATTGGAAGAGCTGAAGCTGCTGGGAAAATGGAAGGTCGATGAAGCGCGCGAGCTGCATGAAAAGCTTGACCCCCTGCTGAAAATTGTAGAGGAGCGCTGGCGTTTCGACCCGGGCGTATACAACCTCGCCGCGTACCATCGAAAGAATGCCTACATGGTCAAATACTGGGAAGAGATCCAGGGAGGCCAGCCTCCCCAGGACCCACTGCTGAGCAATGCAGAGCGCCTGTTTTTCAAGGCTCTTTTCCTGGATCCCATGGACTTCAACGCCCTCAATGGGATTGCAAGCATATTCATTCTGGAGCGTGAGCTTGACGCTGCCCAGTTTTTCAACGAACGGGCCATACAGCTCGCCCAACGAATCGGCATCAGTTACGACGCAGGCATCGACGACAGCAATACGATTGCCCGGTTGAAGGGAAATCCGCCAGCGCAGTCGGGTCCGCGATAACAAGCGCTGCCCAGCGGCGGTCGCTGCGCGGACGGGGTGGGGCATTCATGGACAGGCGGAAAAAGAATTCAGCCGGCGTCCCGCGGTCCACCGTGGCGCCGCAGCCCCTCCACCAGCGGCCCCAGGATGTCCACCGGCAGCGGGAAGACGATGGTCGAGTTCTTGTCGGCGGCGATCACGGTCAGCGTTTCCAGGTAGCGCAGCTGCAGCGCCTGGGGCTGCCGGCCCAGGATCTCGGCGGCCTGGGCCAGCTGCTGCGAGGCCTGCAGCTCGCCTTCCGCGTGGATCACCTTGGCGCGCCGTTCGCGCTCGGCTTCAGCCTGGCGCGCGATGGCGCGCACCATCGAGTCGCTCAGGTCCACGTGCTTGATCTCGACGTTGGTGACCTTGATGCCCCAGCTGTCGGTCTGGCTGTCCAAGATCTTCTGGATGTCCAGGTTCAGCCGCTCGCGCTCGGACAGCAGCTCATCGAGCTCGTGCTTGCCCAGCACGGCGCGCAGCGTGGTCTGCGCCAGCTGGCTAGTGGCGCCCAGGAAATTCTCGACCTCGATGATCGCCCGCTGCGGATCGACGACGCGGAAGTACAGCACCGCGTTGACCTTGACCGAGACGTTGTCGCGCGTGATGACGTCCTGCGCCGGCACGTCGATCACGAGCACGCGCAGGTCCACCTTGACCATCTGCTGGATGCCGGGAATCAGGATCACCAGCCCCGGCCCCTTGACGCGCCAGAAGCGGCCGAGCTGGAACACCACCCCGCGCTCGTACTCCCGCAGGATGCGCAGGGCGCTGGCCAGCAGCGCCAGCAGCGCGAAGAGCAGCAGCGTCGTCAAACCGATGTCCCATGCAGCGCTCATGAACGGTCCTCCTCCTGCGGCGGGGCCGCGGCCTGTTCGGCGCGCACGAGCAGCGTCAGGCCTTCCACGCCGACCACGTGCACGGCCTGCCCTGGCCGCAGGCCGGCCACGCCCCGCACCCGCCATGGGGTGCCGGCCACGCGGGCCCAGCCGGTGTCGTCCGCGTCGTGCTCGATCAACTCGCCACGGGCGCCGACCAGCGTCGCCGCGCCGCCGACCACCGGCCGGCGCCGCGCGCGCAAGGCAAGGCCCAGGACGCCGAAGACGAAAGCCGCCGAGGTGAGGCACAGCGCGGCGATGACGGACCACGGAATGCCCAGGCCCGGCGCGTCGCTGTCGATCAGCAGCGCCGCACCGAAGGCGAAGGCCGCGATGCCGCCCAGCCCCAGCACGCCGAAGCTCGGCATGAAGGCCTCGGCCACGAGGAAGGCCAGGCCGAGCAGGACCAGCGCCAGTCCCGCGTGGTTGATGGGCAGCATCTGCAGCCCGTACAGGCCCAGCAGCAGCGCCACGCCGCCGACCACGCCCGGCAGCACGAAGCCGGGGCTGGCGAACTCGAAGATCAGGCCGTAGAGCCCGATGGTCACCAGTGCCAGCGCCACGCCGGGATGGCTGATGCTGGCCAGCAGGCGGTCGCGCCAGTCGGGCTCCAGCAGCTGCACCGGCGCCCGGGCCGTGGCCAGCGTCACGCGGCGCTCGCCCACGCGCAGCTCGCGTCCGTCGAGCTGGCGCAGCAGGTCGGGCAGGTCCGCGGCGACGAAGTCGATGACGCCCTGGGACAGCGCCGCGCGTGCGTCCAGGCTGGCGGCCTCGCGCACCGCGCGCTCGGCCCAATCGGCGTTGCGCCCGCGCAGTTGCGCCAGGCCGCGGATGTAGGCCACGGCGTCGTTGACGCGCTTGGCAGTCATCGCATCAGGGGCCGAGGCCGCACCCTGCGGCCCCGGCTTGTCCGCGCCGCCGCCCGGCAGGCCGATCTCCACGGGCGTGGCCGCGCCCAGGTTGGTGGCCGGCGCCATGGCGGCCACGTGCGCGGCGTAGAGCAGGAAGGTGCCGGCGCTGGCGGCGCGCGCACCCTGCGGGGCGACGAAGACGGCCACCGGCAGCGGCGACGCGAGCAGGGCCTGGATCATGTCGCGCATGGCGGTGTCCAGACCGCCCGGCGTGTCCAGCTGCAGCACCAGCAGCGCCGCCTGCTGCTGTTGTGCGCGTTGCAGGCCGCGCTGCAAGCGCAGCGCGCTGGCCGGGCCGATGGGCCCGGCCATGGAGAGCACGACCACCGTCCCGGGAGCCGGGCCCTGGCCAAAAGTTGCTACGGCACCGGCCAGCCCGGCAACGAGGGCCAAGCCGCACAGCCACAGGCGAGCACTCCCCATGCGGGGATGCTACGCCCGCGTCCCGGGCGCGGCGAGCGGGGGCCCGATGAGCCGCCCCGCGTCACGGACAAGGCGGCAGTCTCGGGCTCAGGCCAGCTCGATCGCCAGCGCCGTCGCCTCTCCGCCGCCGATGCACAGGCTGGCCACGCCGCGGCGGACGCCGCGCTGGCGCATCGCGCCCAGCAGCGTCACGACGATGCGCGCGCCCGTGGCGCCGATCGGGTGTCCCAGCGCGCAGGCGCCGCCGTGCACGTTGACGCGCTCGTGCGGCAGCGACAGCTCGCGCATGGCGGCCATGGTCACGACGGCAAAGGCCTCGTTGATCTCCCACAGGTCCACGTCGCCCACCTGCCAGCCCACGCGGGGCAGCAGCTTGTTGATCGCGCCCACGGGAGCGGTCGTGAACCAGGCGGGCTCCTGCGCGTGCGTGGCGTGACCGCGGATGAAGGCCAGCGGCGCCAGGCCGCGCTCGCGCGCCGTGGAGTGGCGCATCAGCACCAGGGCCGCGGCACCGTCGGAGATGGAGCTGGAGTTGGCGGCCGTGACCGAACCGTCCTTGGCGAAGGCGGGCTTGAGCCCGGCGATCTTGTCCAGCTGAACCTTCTTCGGCGCCTCGTCTTCGGCGATGAGCTTGTCGCCGCCACGGCCCGGCACGGCCACCGGCGCGATCTCCCAGCGGAACAGCCCGTCGCGTTGAGCCTGTTGCGCGCGCAGCGTGGAGGCGGTGGCGAAGGCGTCCTGCTCCTCGCGGCTGAAGGCGAAGTGGCGCGCGCAGTCCTCGGCGAAGGTGCCCATCAGGCGGCCGTTGGTGGCGGCGCCGTAGCGGTCCTCCAGGCCGTCGAAGAACATGTGGTCCAGCATCTGGCCGTGGCCCAGGCGCTGGCCCGAGCGGGCCTTGGGCAGCAGGTAGGGCGCGTTGGTCATGGACTCCATGCCGCCGGCCACCACCACCTGCTGGCTGCCCGCCATCAGCAGGTCGTGCGCCAGCATCGTCGCCTTCATGCCCGAGCCACACACCTTGCTGACGGTGGCGCAGCCGGTGGACGGCGGCAGCCCGGCGGACAGCGCCGCCTGGCGG
The DNA here is from genome assembly GCF_937926365.1 of uncultured Azohydromonas sp. Taxonomy (GTDB): domain Bacteria; phylum Pseudomonadota; class Gammaproteobacteria; order Burkholderiales; family Burkholderiaceae_C; genus Azohydromonas. Next base: position 28,302 of record NZ_CALAOH010000208.1, read on the forward strand.
GCCGGCGCCTGGCCCAGGCCCGCGGGCAGCACGCACCCCATCAGCACCTCCTCCACCGCCTCGGCCGGCAGGCCGGCACGCTCCACCGCAGCGCGGATGGCCTGCGCGCCCAGCTGCGGCGCGCTCAGCGCCGCGAAATCGCCTTGGAAGGCACCCAGCGGCGTGCGGGCGGCACTGACGATGACGACGGAATCGCCGGAGGTCGGGGCTTGAGGCATGAGGGTCTCCAGGCGCCCGCGGACAGGCGCCACATGGTTGATGAAGCTGTTCTTGCGCTCCGAACAGGCTGCGCGGCGCCCCGCACCCCTGCCGTCGCAGCGCGCAGCGTAGGCCGGCGGAACCGGCCTGCCCATGCCTGAGCGCTGCAACCTGCATGGGGCGTGCGGACACCCCGCCTAGAATCCCGGCCCTTTCCCAAGCCCCCCTACCGAGCACGACACCCTGGCCATGAGCACGGCGCAAGACAAAGGCACGATCGCCATCGGCTTGGTACACGAAGCGCTGCAGGTGGCCCGGGAGCGCGGCCTGGACCTCGCGGCGGTGCTGGAGCGCGCGCGCATCGACGCCCGGCTGCTCGACGCCCCGCGGGCCCGCGTGCCGGCCCTGGCCTATGCGCGGCTGTGGGCCGCCCTGGCCGATGCGATGGACGACGAGTTCTTCGGCATGGACAGCCATCCCATGCGTCGCGGCAGCTTCCGCCTGATGTGCCAGGCCGCCCTGAGCTGCGACACCCTGGGCCGCGCCCTGCACTGCATGCTGAGCTTCCTGCGCGCCGTGCTGGACGACCTGCACGGCGAGCTGCGCGTCGAGGGCGAACACGCCCTGATCGTCGTGCACGACCATGGGCCGCCGCGGCGCATGTTCGCCTACGCCACGTGGCTGATGCTGGTGCATGGCCTGGCCTGCTGGCTAGTACGGCGGCGGCTGCCCTTGCTGCAGGCCCGCTTCCGCTGTCCCGAGCCGGCCGAGGTGGCCGACTACCGCACCCGCTTCTGCGAGGACGCCAGCTTCGATGCGCCCGTGACCCAGGTGCGGCTGGACGCCGGGCTGCTGGAGCTCAAGGTGGTGGAGAGCCAGGACAAGCTACGCGCCTTCCTCCACGGCGCACCCGCCAACCTGCTGGTGAAGTACCGCAACGAGGCCAGTCTCAGCGCACAGATCCGGCGCCGCCTGCGCGGCCTGGACCCCGCCGAATGGCCGGAGGTGGACGAGCTGGCACGCAGCCTCGCCATGTCCGGCACCACGTTGCAGCGCCGGCTGCGCGGCGAGGACCTGAACTACCAGCGCCTGAAGGACGAGCTGCGGCGCGACATCGCCATCGAACTGCTGGGCAAGACCGGGCTGGCCGTGGCCGAGGTGGGCGCGCACGTCGGCTTCCTGGAGCCCAGCGCCTTCCACCGCGCGTTCAAGAAGTGGACCGGCGTGAGCCCGGGGGTGTACCGCCGAGCCGGTGGCGCAACGGCCCTGGCGAGCAGCTCGTAGCCGGCGCAGCCCTTCACGCGGGCTGGAAGTCGGCGGCCGCGCACAAGCGGTCGCGCCCGGCGCGCTTGGCCGCGTACAGGGCCTGATCGGCACGCCGCAGCAGGGCATGGACATCGGCATCGCTGTCCTGGAGCTGTGCCAGCCCGCTGCTGAAGGTGAGCCGGTGCCCCAGCGCTGGCAGCACCGCCTGTTCCAACTGCGCGCGCAATCGCCGGTCCACCTTGGCAGCCTGCTCGGCTTCGCAGCGGCGCAGCACCACGAGGAACTCCTCGCCCCCGTAGCGACAGCTCAGGTCACCCTGGCGCAGGCACTGGCGCAACTGTTCGGCCATCAAGCGCAATGCGGCGTCACCGCCTGCATGGCCCATCGAGTCGTTGATCCGCTTGAAATGGTCCAAGTCCAGCAGCAGTACGGCCAGTGGCTCGTGGTGGCGGCGCGCCATCGCGAGCAAGGTCTCGGCCTGCTCCAGGCAGGCCCGGCGGTTGAGCAGCCCGGTCAGCCCGTCGGTGGCGGCAATGCGCTCCATGGCCTGCAGCGCCTCGCCATGCCAGGCGGCCAGCAGCGCCAGCGTGATGAGGCTCAGCGCCACATGCTGCAACATCGCGCCGGCCAGGTTCAACGGATGCGGCGTTCGCAGCTCAGGATAGAGCTCGGTGAAGAACGCGCCCAGGATGCCCCGGCCCAGCGTCACCACCGCCAGGACCACGGCGCACACCAGCACCACGGCACGCCAGCGCCGGCCCGCGCCCTGCGCCGGCCGGGCGCAGGCCAGGGCCACGCAGCCCAGCAGCAGCGCCAGCCCGAAGTTCGACCACCCCACGCGAAATGCATAGCTGCCGAAACCCAGCCCGTAGCCCAGGGGCGTCAGCAGCGCGGCGGCGTGGACCACCGCCCGGCCCGGCCGCGGCGCGAGCCAGGCGTTCAGCGCATGCCAAATGCAAACCAGGCTCAGCCCCAGCAGCGCGATCCAGAGCGTGGAAAAGAGGCGGTCGTGCACCGGCCGCGCCAGCAGCAGGCAAGCCCAGGCCAAGGCCTGGGTCAGCGCGCTGGCGTTCATCCAGCGGGCCCCGGCACTGGTGGGCCATCCCACCAGGACGGGCAATGCGGCGGCCGTGGCGAACACGCTGGCCAGCATCATCACGAACGCGGTCTGGACGTCCAGCATGTCAGGCGCAAGAGAGTCATGGCGATCGCTTGGTGCAACCGGCCATGCCGGCGGAAATATCGGCCGGCCGGTGCGCCGGCGCGGGAACTGCGTTGTTCAGGCACCGGCCCACCGCGGACGCAGCCCGCGGCGTCCTGCCTGGAGCCCTTTATCGTGCAAACGCGATGCTTGTTGAGTCGCGGCGCGTGATACGAGCGGCCGGTGAACGCCGGCACCGTCCTGGTGGCGCAGGAAGGTCGCCCGAAGCTGCCACGTCAGGCGCCCAGGTAGCTCTTGACGAGCGCAAGGTCCCGCTCCTGGATGGCGCAGAAATCCAGTCCGATCATGAATCCATCCTGCTGTCGGCTCAGAATGCTGTGCGTCACGCTTCCCGAGGCGTGAATACCATCGCTGTTGCGGCCGGCGATGGGAACTCTGAAAACGATCTCGCATTCGGATTTGAGTCTGAGATTCACGGGAGCGACCACGCATATGCCATCCAGGCCCAGGTCGTAGGTCCTGACAGCGAGTTGATCGCCGTTCGGCAATAACAACTGGGCAAAGCTCCTGAACATTTTGCGAGTTAGCTGACGGCCTTCCAGCAGTGGGCGATCCCAATTCGTAAGTCATAAATAATAAATATTTATATTCAAAACGAACCGTCATGCTTGAAGCAA
>NZ_CALAOH010000209.1 GCF_937926365.1 uncultured Azohydromonas sp.
CGTCGCCGGGCCGCGCCCGGCCGCCGGGCGCCAGGCCGCGGCCCGCCCCCGCCACGGTGCCCGACCCGGCCCAGGTGGATGGCGACAGCTTCATCGACGGCGTTCACACCGAGGCCGGCCTCACCCGCCACTACAAGCTCTACGTGCCGCCGGGCCGCCATGGCCAGGGCCTGCCGCTGGTGGTGATGCTGCACGGCTGCACCCAGCACCCCGACGACTTCGCTACCGGCACCGGCATGAACGCCGCGGCGCGCGAACGGGGCTTCTACGTGCTCTACCCGGCCCAGGCGCAGAAGGCCAACCCGTCGCGCTGCTGGAACTGGTTCAAGCACAACCACCAGGGACGCGGCCGGGGCGAGCCCGCGCTGCTGGCGGGCATGACGCGCGCCGTGGTCGAGCGTCACGGCATCGACCCGCGGCGCGTGTACGTGGCGGGCCTGTCCGCCGGGGGCGCGATGGCGGCCATCCTGGGCGCCGCCTATCCCGACCTGTTCGCCGCCGTGGGAGTGCACTCCGGGCTGCCCGCCGGCGCCGCGCGCGACCTGCCCTCCGCCCTGGCGGCGATGCAGGGCGCGCCGGCCGGCGCAGCCGGTTCGAGTGGCGCGGCGGGCGGCACGGGCCTGGCCGGCCTGCCGGACCTGAAAGGACTGAAGGGCCTGAAGGACCTGAAGCAGCTCAAGGAGCTGCAGGCGCTGGCCGACCTGCCGGGCATGCCCGACCTGGGCGAGCTGCCCGGCATGGCCGGGCTTCCCGGCTGGGACGGCCTGGAGGACGGCGAGGCCGAAGCCCATGCGCACGAGGCGCCTGCCGCCCAAGGCCCGGTGCCGCCCACCATCGTCTTCCACGGCGACCGGGACGGCACCGTGCACCCGTCCAACGGCGAGCGGGCCCTGGCCGCCTGCACCGACGCCGCGGCGGCCAGCCACACCGAGCGCGGACGCAGCCCGGGCGGACGCTCCTACACGCGGCGCGTCTGGCACGACGACGCCGGACGGCCGCGCGCCGAGCACTGGGCCGTGCACGGGGCGGGCCATGCGTGGTCCGGCGGCCATCCCGGCGGCTCCTACACCGATGCCAGCGGCCCGGACGCCACGGCGGCCATGCTGCGATTCTTCGAGGCGCAGCGGCTGCGCCAAGCGAACTGAAGCCCTACAGCCAGGCAACCGCCATGTACCACGACATCAACTGGTCCAAGTCCGAAAAGAAGCTCGCGCAGCAGGTTTTCGACGCCGCCCTGAAAGCGGAGCTGGCGGAGATCGTGGAGGACTTCAAGACTCGCGCCGCCGCGACGGCCGGCATCGAGGGCGTGTGGGCAATCCAGGAGTATCTTGAAAGCAAGCGGCGCGAGATCGACCGGAAATACGACTACCGCTATTCCCAGCTGCCCCTCGTCTTCGGACGCCTGTTGCGCGAGGGCAGGATCCGCATGGAGCAGCTCGACGGGCTTTCCGGGGAGAAGCGGGAGATCATCCAAAGCATCGCGTCGCTGTGACCCAAGGAGGAGCCTTGATTTGAAGACCATCGGCCTCATCGGCGGCATGAGCTGGGAATCCACCGTGCCTTACTACCGGCTCATCAACGAGACCGTGAAGGCTCGCCTGGGCGGGCTGCACTCGGCCCGGGTGATCCTCTACAGCGTGGACTTCCACGAGATCGAGCAGCTGCAACGCGAGGGCAATTGGACCTCGGCCGGGCTGATCCTGGCCGGCGCGGCGAGGTCGCTGCAGGCCGCGGGCGCGGACTTCCTGGTGCTGTGCACGAACACCATGCACAAGGTGGCGCAGGAACTGGAGGCGGCGGTGCGCATCCCGCTGTTCCACATCGCCGACCCCGCGGGCGAGGAGATCCGCCAGGCGGGCCTGACCACGGTGGGCCTGCTGGGCACGCGCTTCACCATGGAACAGGACTTCTACAAGGAGCGGCTGCGCCAGCGCCACGGGCTGCAGGTGCGCGTGCCCGACGCGGCGGACCGCGACATCGTGCACCGCGTGATCTACGAGGAGCTGTGCCTGGGGCAGGTGCTGCCGGAGTCGCGGCGGGAGTTCCGCCGCATCATGGCCCGGATGGTGGACAACGGGGTGCAGGCCATCATCCTGGGCTGCACCGAGATCTCGCTGCTCGTGAAGCCGCAGGACGCCACCGTGCCGCTGCTGGACACCACCACGCTGCACGCGGTCAAGGCCGCGGAGCTGGCGCTGGCTTCGGAGTGAGGGCCGCACCGAGCGGGTGCATCATCGCGGCCCCTGGGGCCTGTACACAGGAAGCCATGCCGCAGCATCTCCTCGACAACATCGTCTGGCACGCCCTGTCCGGGGCGCAGCGGCGCTTTTCGGCCGGCACCGACACGGCGCGCCGCTACGCCACGGGCTTTTCTCCCATCGTGGGCTTCGCCGACCAGGAGCGGCCCGATTTCAAGGCGCTGCGGCCCTTTTGCGAGGCCGGCGAGCATTTCTATTGCGACGGCTGGTCGGGCAAGGCGCCGCCGGGCTGGCACATCGAGGCCGAAACGACCATGTTCAAGATGGTCTGGGAAGGCGAGCTGCCGCCGGCGGACGAGGCGCCCGAGGCCGTGCCGCTGGGCGCGGCGCACGCCACGCAGGCGCTGGAGCTGGCCACGCTCACGCGTCCCGGGCCCTTCGGGCCGCGCACCGTCGAGCTGGGCGAGTACTTCGGCATCTTCGAGGACGGGCGGCTGATCGCCATGGCCGGCGAGCGCATGGCCGCCGGGCCGCTGCGCGAGATCAGTGGCGTATGCACCCACCCGGACTGCCAGGGCCGCGGCTGGGCGAGGCGGTTGATGCTGAAACTGTTGCGGCGCCAGATGCGCCGTGGCGAGACGCCCTTCCTGCACGTCATGAGCGACAACCACGCCGCGCACGGGCTCTACCAGCGCATGGGCTTCAAGGACTGGAAGGAAAGCGTGGTGCGGGTGGTGGCGCCGGCGCGGTAGAGCCAGCCACTTGGATGCCGGCCCGAGGTGTGCCAGCGGCCGGAGTCAGGCTGCCGGCAAGGCCGGAACCAGGCCCAGGTGGCGCACGAAGGGGTCGAAATCTCTGTCGGAAAACAGCAGGGCGTGACCGCGCTCGATGCAGCAAGTGGCAATCAAGGTGTCCACGGTCTTGCGCACGGTGACGCCCAATGCCCGAAGAGTGCGGAAATTTCTTGCCGCCTGGATTGCCAATTCGGCTCCCACCATGTCCACGATTTCCAGCGAAGTCAGCAGCTTCCTGGCCTGATTGAAATCACGTTCGCTGGCGAAGCCCTGCAGCACCTCGGCCAGTATCAAGTCCCCAGTGGCCAGGACTTCATGGCCCAGCAACCGGTCCAGCTCATCGGCTTGCGGCGTCGGCGTACCTCGGAAGTAGTCAATCCAGACACTGGAGTCGACGAGGATCACCGGTCGGTCCTCATCGCATTCAGGTCACCTTGCCAGTCAAGCTTGCCCCGCAGCTTGCGCAGTTCCTCCTGCTGACGCAGTCGCACCAGGGTGCGGAGTCCCAGCTCCACGGCTTCACGCTTGGTCTTGGCGCCGGACAGCCGGATGGCGTCGCTGAGCAGCTTGTCGTCGATGTCGATGTTGGTGCGCATGATGTGTATCCTGGCAAGCTTTCATACACATCATAGGCGCCGCCCGCCTACATCCCCAGCCGGGCCTGCAGCCCCCGCCCGCGCAGCAGCCACTCGGCGTCGAAGCGTTCCAGCTCCTCGCGCGCCGCGTCCAGCAGCGCATCGGGCTCCAGTGCCGGCACCTTGAGCTTGCGCACGGCCGAGGGCACGGCCGTCACCAGCACCTCGTCCAGCAGCGCCACGCGGATGCCGCGGCGGGCATAGATCTCTATCAACTCTTCCCAGCACGCGCCGTCGGCCTCGAACTGGCCGATGAGCAGCACGTTGCAGCGCTTGGCGCGCATGGTGCGCAGCACCGAGGGGTAGTCGTCGCCCAGGTGCGCGCGCAGCTCGATGCGCAGCTCGTCCTCGAAGCTGAAGTCCACCAGCGCGCCCTCGCTGGGCGCCTCGCCGTCCACGCGCACGCGGCACTGCGCGCGCGCGGTGAACTGCACATGCGCGCCATCCATCTCGAACAGCGCGGGGTCGAGCTGCAGCACCGGCTCCCACCAGCGCTGCACCGGCTCGCCGTCGGGGGCCACGGCCGGCACGGTGTCCAGCGGTGTGCCGGGGCACTCCACCACCAGGCGCGGCAGCTCGCGCTCCAGCGCCTGCAGCACGCGCGACTTATGGCGCAGGTGCGCCTCGGGGATGGGGTCGCCCTCCTCCAGCGGCTCGTGCAGGCCGTAGTCCTGGTAGCGCAGCGCGATGCGCGCGGGCAGCCGTGCCTGCCAGCCGCGCACGATGGCCTCGGGCGACACGGCCGCGGCCAGCTGTGCCGGCAGCTCGGGGTTCACGCGCAGCAGCAGCTTCAGGCAGAAGTCGGGCTGCAGGAAGCGGTTCTGCAGCCGGTTCTGCTCCGGCGTGCTCGCCGGCGGGCCGAAGTGTTTATGCAGCCACTGCAGCAGCTGCGGGTGGTGGCGGCGCAGGTGCGCGTGGCGCGCGCCCATGAGCCACAGCGAGTACTCCGCGTGCACCAGCAGCACGCTCAGGGGCTGGTCCTTGAACTTGCCGTAGGGGACGAGTTCGAGCGCGGGCGCCGGCGCCTTGCGCCGCGACGGGCCCGGCCTTTCCTTGCCGGACGGCGGCGTCTCCGCGTCGAAAAGTCCTCCTTGCCGCATCAATCAAAACTCCCTGGATCCCGCTGCCCTGCTCACGCAAGGGCGGGATTGTCCCCGATGCGGGATGGCGGCCCTGGCGCGGGGTGCGGAGCGGGCGTGGAGGAAGACTGGTTTGCGGCGCGGGCACACCGCTGTCCGGGGAAAAGTGTTGGAGCCTCGGTCGTGAACTGGCCAGGTTCGACGACTACGCCGCCATCCCTGCGTAGGCAGGGACCCAGGCGGCCCCACGTCCGCACGAAGCCCAGGGGTGGCGAACCGCCGACGCCCGGTGTTCTGCCCGATCCCGCGCCCGCCGGGCTCCGGACGCCGGCCAGGCCTCAGGCCATCACGCGCCGCAGGCGCGGCTCGGCTGAGGGCGCACGGCCCGGGGACGGCCGCCGCTCGGTACTGGGTTGCAACGCCGACACGCCACTGGACGTGCCGTTGCCCGCGCCACGATAGACGGCCACGGCTTCGGCCAGCAGGCTGGCGCGGGTGTTGAGCGAGACCGCGGCGGCAGTGCTCTGCTCCACCAGCGCGGCGTTCTGCTGCGTGGTGCCGTCGAGCTCGGAAACCGCCTGGTGCACCTGCTCCAAGCCCTGGCGCTGCTGCGCCGAGGCCTCGGAGATCTCGGACACCAGCGCCGACACGCGGTTGATCTGCTCGATGATGCGGTCGATGGTGGTGCCGGCCTGCTCCACGTAGTGGCTGCCGGCGTTGACCCGCTCCACCGACTCCCCGATCAGCGCCTTGATCTCGTGCGCCGCCGTGGCCGAGCGCTGCGCCAGGGCGCGCACCTCGCCGGCCACCACTGCGAAGCCGCGGCCATGCTCGCCGGCGCGCGCCGCCTCCACCGCGGCGTTGAGCGCCAGGATGTTGGTCTGGAAGGCGATGCTGTCGATCACGCCGATGATGTCGGCGATGCGCGCGCTGTGGCGCTGGATGTCGCTCATGTGGCGGCACACCTGCTGCATCGCCTCGCCGCCCTCGGTGGCCACGGACGAAGCCTGCTCGGCGAGCCGACGCGCCTCGACGGAGGTGGCGGAGTTCTGCTGGATCGTCTGCGTGATTTCTTCCATCGACGCGGCGGTCTGCTCCAGGCTGGCCGCAGTCTGCTCGGTGCGCCCGCTGAGGTCGCTGCTGCCGGTGGCGATCTGCTCGCTGGCCACGGCCACGCCGCCCACCTGCTCGGCCACGTCGTCCACCAGCGCGCGAAGGTTGAGCCCGGACTGGTTGACGGCGCGCATGAGCAGGCCGATCTCGTCCACGCGGTTCAGCGGCGGGCTGCGCCGGGCCTCGCCGCAGGCCACCGCGTTGGCCTGCGCCAGCACCGCACGCAGCGGCGCCACCACCTGCTGCTCCAGCAGCAGGCCGCTCAGCACCATTGCGGCCACCGCCCCGCCCAGGCCCAGCCCCAGTTGCATTGCGCTGGCGCCACCGAGCACCAGCGCGGGCAGCACCGCCACCAAGAGGGCCAGCGCCATGATCAACCCCAGCCGCACCCGCAGCGGCAGGAGCTGCAGCGCGGACATCCAGACCATCACACCGCTGCGCACGACCAGGCCGTGGTGGATCTTGCGGCCCTTGGTGCGCCCTTCGCGGAAGTCGGCGTAGAGCCGCTCGGCCTCCTGGATCTGTTGCGGCGAGGCCGGCGTGCGCACCGACATGTAACCCACCACCTGCCCGTCGCGGCGCATGGGCGTGGCGCTGGCCTCCACCCAGTAGTGGTCGCCGTTCTTGCGCCGGTTCTTCACCAGCGCGGACCAGGACAGGCCAGCCTTGAGCGTGCTCCACATGTCGGCGAAGGCCGCTGGCGGCATGTCCGGGTGGCGTACCAGGTTGTGCGGCTGCCCCAGCAGCTCCCCGCGCTGGAAGCCGCTGGCCTGCACGAAGGCGGCGTTGGCATAGGTGATGCGGCCGTCGAGGTCCGTGGTGGACATCAAGGTCACGCCAGCCGGAATGGTGTATTCGCGGCCGGTGACGGGCAGATTTGTTCTCATATTGCGTTGCGTAAACCGTCAGGCAACCAATTCCAGGTTGAAAAAATCAAGAAACGCCTGCCCGGCCGCCGCACCGCCATGCCGTTTCACGGCCCCGGCAGTCACCCGGGGCCGCCTGACGGCGTGAGGAGCCAGTTTTTCCCGAGGCCGCGGCCTCACGGGCAGCGGATTTAACCAATATCAAGCAACCGGGCCGTATTTCACGGCAAGCAGGCAGTCAAACTCAGTCAGACGAATGTAAGGCGTTTTATTCCTAGCTTTCACGGGACTTACCCTCGCGCCTTGACGCACCGCAACTGAACTGCAGTCTTAGGATCAATCCAGATTGTCAGCCTGATGTAATCATCGGCGAATATTGGGATGACCCGAATAACTTTCGCAGTAGCGCCGAATTTGTCCGTAGCGCCGCGGGGCCGCATGGACGCGGCCTGCAGGGCGTGCGCAGGGACTGGACGGCGCCAGCCGTCCCACGGCCCCGCGCCCGCCTCAACGCGTCAATGCCGACTTTCGGACAGGCCGGTGGCCGGCGTCTGCGGGTTCATCGGCCGGCTCGTGCCGGAAGCGGCCGAAGGCGTGCCGTCACCGGCATTGAGCGGGGCGGTTTCAGGGTTGGTCATCTGGGCCGCGCTGGAGAGCTCATCCACGCGGCCCTCGGTGGCCCCGGTAAAGCGTGAGGGCGAGGAGGTGGCGGACGACAGGGAAACGCCGCCTTTCTTCTTCAGGTAAGCCGAGGCCGCCAGCGCGCCGACGACGACGCCGATCAGGAATCCAGGCATGGTGTTCTCCGGAAAGTGATGGGAGCCACCATCGGGCAAGGTGCATTCCCAATCCCCTGTGCCTCGGCTTGCTGCCTGCCCGCCCTTCCTGGAAAGCGGCTGGATGGCGGCGCCGGCAAATTCCACATGCGCATGGAATGCGGCGGTCCGGCGTTGGCGCAGCCGATTTGATCCACGCGAATCCGGGAAAAATTCACGGCCTGCCAAACGGTGGTGGCATTCACGGCGTGGATGCCTGCCGGTCCATGGCAATTCAGTTCGAACCTGAAAAGCCACTCAAGGTGCTTCCCAAGAATCAAGCGCCGCTCGTCACATATTCCGCCGACCCTGCAATATTTCACGAACCACGGCTTGCGCTTGAGATGAAGGCGGCTTGAATTGCCTTTCCCGGCGCGGGACCATGGGCGGACCGGTGATGTCTCACACCAGGCCGGTACCGGCACTTAAACCAGTGCGCTTATTGCGGCGGCCGTGCCGCGCCCCTCACTCCGCCACCCGCGCGAAATGCTCCAGCACCGCGCGCAGCGCGTCGGGCTCCACCGGCTTGGTCAGGTGCGCGTCGAAGCCGGCCTCGGCGGTGCGGCGGCGGTCGCTCTCGGCGCCCCAGCCGGTGAGCGCCACGAGGGCCGTGCCGGCGTGCCGCGGATCGGCGCGCAGGCGCCGCGCCACCTCGTAGCCGTCCATGCCCGGCAGGCCCAGGTCCAGCAGCACCAGCCGCGGACTGAAACCTTGCGCCTGCCGCAGCGCCTCGGCCCCGTCCGCCGCCCAGGCCACGTGCAGGCCCAGCGCCTGCAGCAGCGACACCAGCATCTCCAGCCCGTCGGGGTTGTCCTCCACCACCAGCACGCGTGGCGCACTTTCCGCGCCCTGCGGCAGCGCCTGCAGCGGCGCGCCTCGCAGCGCGCCCGCCACCGGCGCCACCTGCCGCGCCAGCGGCAGCTCGATGCTGAAGGTGCTGCCCTCGTCCAGCCCGCCGCTGTGCATGCGCACGCTGCCGCCGTGCATCTCGGTGAGCTTCTTCACCAGCGACAGCCCGATGCCCAGGCCCCCCTTGGCACGGCCGGCGCTGTGGTGCAACTGCGTGAACATCTGGAACAGCCGCCCTTGCTGCTCTGGCGGTACGCCCACGCCGTTGTCCACCACCTCCACCACGGCGCGCGCGCCGGCCGGCCAGCCCGCCAGGCGGATCTCGCCGCCATCGGGCGTGTACTTCGCGGCATTGGTGAGCAGGTTGCCGATGACCTGCACGATGCGCGCGGGGTCCGCGTCCAGCAGCACGCCCTCGTCGGGCAGTTGCAGCGTCAAGCAGTGCCGCGCGGACTCGATGGCCGGGCGCGCCGTCTCCACCGCTTCCAGCATCAGCCGGCGCAGCGGCACCTGCTCGCGCTGCAGCGCAATGAGGCCGCGGCTGATGCGCGAGACGTCCAGCAGGTCGTCGATGAGCCGCGCCATGTGCGAGGCCTGCCGGTCGATGGTGTTGTGCGCCTGCGCCTGCCGCGCGGGGTCGGTGGACAGGCGCAGCAGCGCGATCGCGTACTTGATGGGCGCCAGCGGGTTGCGCAGCTCGTGCGCCAGCGTGGCCAGGAACTCGTCCTTGTGCCGGTCCTGCTCGCGCAGCATGGCCGCGGCGCGCACGCGCTCGATGTGCGCCCAGCTGCGCTCCACGACCTCGGCCACCACCGAGATCTCCAGCGGCGTCCAGCGCCGCGGATGCGCCTGGTGCACGGCCATCATCGCCACCAGCCGCCCTTCCTTGACCAGGCCGGCGCAGATGATGGCCTTGATGCCGATGGCGTTGAACATGCGCCCGCCGCCCTCGTCGCCGAGCTCGCGGTCCACGTCGTTGACCACCAGGTGCCGGCCGCGGCGCAGGTTGGAGGTGGCCTGCGGACCGAACAAGTCCAGCGAGTACACGCCGGCGCTGCTGGGCACGCCCGGGCGTGACCAGTCGCTGCGGATGGTGAAACGGTCGTTGTCGGGCTCCACGTCGGCATAGGCGCAGCGCGTGGCGCCCAGGTGCTCGCCGAGCATGCGCGCGGTCACGGCCATGACCTCGGTGGCGTCGGTGAGCGCGCGCGTGGCCTGCCCGATGCGGTCCAGGAAGCGCAGCCGCTCCTCGCTGGCGCGCAGCGCCGCCTGCGCACGGCGCTCGGCGGTGACGTCCACGCAGGTGCCGACCCACTCGCGCACCGAGCCGTCCCGCGCCAGCACCGGCGCGCCCTGCGCCATCACCTCGCGGTACTCGCCGTCGCGCCGACGCAGCCGGTAATGCAGCAGGAACACGTCCCCGGTGGCCAGCGCCCGCTGCCAGCGCCGCAGCACCTCGGGGCGGTCGTCCGGATGCACCGCGTCGCTCCAGCCCCAGCCGCGGCAGCGGGCGAAGTCCTGGCCGGTGAAGGCGCTCCAGGACGGGTTCTCGATCTCGATGGCGCCCTCGGCGTTGGTGTGCCACACCAGCGCCGCGCTGGGCGCAGGGGCCCGGGCGTCCAGGTTTTCGTCAAAAGAAAGTTCAGAAGCCGACATGACCGTGGCGCGAAGCAATTGAGCTTCCCGCGGCCTGCCGCTGAGCCCCCGGCGTCGGCAACCGCCCTCCGGCCGGCACAGCGCAGCACGCCAGCCAGCTCCCTGCCAAGAAACTGGATCAGCAAGTCCCCAGCAGCCCCTCCAGCACTCCCGGCTCGAAATGCTGCTCCACGAATTCCGCCATCCCTTCGAACACCGCATCCAGCGCCGGCACCGTCGCGCCGAACAGCGAGTGCAGCACCGCGGGTGACTCGAACAGCCCGTGCGCGTACAGCCCCAGCACGTGGCCGCGCTGCCACCCGATGGCCTCGCCGTCCGCGTTGCGCAGCGCCACGGCGGCGCCCTCGCCCACCGCCCGCGTGCGGCCGTGGCGAATCTCGTAGCCCTCGCTCTCGACGCCGGACAGCGCCGCCCACGGCGCCTCCAGTGCCTCGAACCGCACCCGGCCCGGACGCAGCAGTTTTGCCGTGTCGAAAGTGGTTTCCAGCGGCAGCAGGTCCAGCCCCGGGCCGCTGCCGTCCACGCCATGCGGGTCGTGCAGCGCGCGGCCCAGCATCTGCAGCCCGCCGCACACGCCCAGCAGCGGCCGGCCCAGCCCGGCGTGGCGGCGGATGGGCTCGTCCAGCCCCTGCGCGCGCAGCCAGGCCAGGTCGCCGCTGGTGTGCTTGGAACCGGGCAGCACGATCCAGTCCGCGCCCGCGAGCTGCGCCGGCGTGCGCGCCCAGCTCAGGCGCACGCCGGGCAGGCGGCGCAGCGGCTGGAATTCATCCAGGTTGGAGATGCGCGGGTAGGCCACCACCGCCACCTGAATGCCCTCGCCCCGCGGCGCCTCGTCGTACAGCCCGTCCTCCTCCGGCAGGCCGTGCTCGCGCCACATCGGCAGCACCGCCACCGTGGGCACGCCGGTGAGCGCCTGCAACTGCTGTGGGCCCGGCGCCAGCAGCGAGGCATCGCCGCGGAAGCGGTTGAGCACGAAGCCGCGGATCAGCGCCCGCTCCTCGGCCGGCAGCAGCGCGTGCGTGCCATAGAGGTGGGCGAAGGCGCCGCCGCGGTCGATGTCCGTGACCAGCAGGCACGCCGCGCGCGCCGCCAGCGCGGTGCGCATGTTCACGTAGTCGCTGGCGTGCAGGTTGATCTCGGCCGGCGAGCCCGCCCCCTCGATCACCACCACGTCGTGGCTGTCCAGCAGTTCTTGCAGCGCCTGGCGCGCCGGCGGCCACAGCTGCTCGCTGCGCGAGCGCCAGGGCACGGCCATCAGGTCCGGCCGCACCTGGCCCAGCACGATCACCTGGCTGGCGGTGTCGCCTTCGGGCTTCAGCAGCACGGGATTCATGCGCACATCGGGCACCACGCCCGCGGCCAGGGCCTGGAAGTACTGCGCGCTGCCGATCTCGCCCACGCGCCCGCCCGGGCCCGGCACCACGCGGGCGTTGTTGCTCATGTTCTGTGCCTTGAAGGGTGCGACCTTCAGTCCTCGGCGCGCATACCAGCGGCACAGCGCGGTGGCGAGCCAGCTCTTGCCCGCCCCGCTGGTGGTGCCCAGCACCATCACGGCTTGTCCCAACGTTCGTCCTCTCGCGTGTGAAAGCCGCGATTGGACACGAGTCGGACCCACCCCCCGGTGCGCGGCCTCAGCGCTCCCGCCGCCGATGGCGCCGCCACATCCACACCAGCAGCGCCGCTCCAAGCAGCGCGCCCATCAGGCCCATCTGGTAGCGCTGCAGCTCGCCCAGCAGCGCCTGCGCCGCCGCGCCGAAGGCCCAGCCGATGCCGCCAATCACCACCGCCCAGATCACGGCGCCGATGCCGTTGTAGAGCGCGAAGCGCCACGCCGCCAGCGGCGAGGCGCCGATGAAGATGGGCCCCGCGATGCGCAGCCCGTAGGCGAAGCGCAGTCCGATGATCAGCGGCGCGTGCCAGCGGTCGAGCAGCACGTGCACCCGCTCGGCCTTGGCGGCCAGCTTGGGGTAGCGCGCCAGCAGCTGCGGCCCGTGCCAGCGACCGAGCCAGAAGTAAATCTGGTCGCCCACCATCGCCATCACGGTGGCCACGGCCAGCACGCCGGCGGGGCTCAGGTGGCCCTCGTGCGCGGCGAAGCCGGCCAGCACCAGCATGGTCTCGCCTTCGAGCAGGCAGCCCAGGGCCAGCATCCAGTAGCCATGGGTTTCGATCAGCGCCCACAGGTCCATCGTCTTCCTTCAGGGCCGGCGCCACGCGCGAGCAATCCTCGCGCCGGGCCCCTATGCTGGCCCGCCGTGCCTGAACACCTTCACAGGAGGACGCCATGAGCAAGGACGCCGCGCCGGCCCCCGCCGACGGCTGGACCTGGACGTTGCGCTGGCCGCCCGCCCCCGACGGCCGCTGGCTGCAGCTCGCTCCCAGCCAGCTCTGGCAGCCCATCAACCCGGGCTGGAGCTTCGGCAACCTGATCGTCAATCACGCCAATTCCTCGGCGCCCGAAGTGGAGCAGGCGGTGCTCAGCCGCGTCAGCTATGGGCGACAAATCGGCCGGCTCATGGACGCGATGCAGGCCGTGGTCGAGGCCCTGCCCCAGACCCACGAGCATCAGGCGGTACAGGACTTCCAGGCGCTGGCACGCGAGGTCGCCAAGCTCAAGCAGGAAAGCTGCACGCAGCGCATGCAGCGGCTGCGCGCCGAGCTGGAGGAGCTGCGCCGGAGCGATCCGGAAGGGTGGAAGGCGCTGGTGGAGGGGGGATGACGAAGTAGAAGGCCTACCGTTTCGCCCTCAGGCCAGGCATCCCGCGTCTACCGCAAAACCGGCGCCCGCGTGGCCGCCAGCCGCTCCACCAGGCCGGCTCCCAGCACCGGCGCATCGAAGGCCGCCATCTGCGCCGCCAGTTCCCGGGCGCGCGTCCTGAAAGCAGGCTCGCCCAGCACGCGCCGCACCGCCTTGAGCAGCGCGCGCGGCGATGGGCGGCCGGTGCGCAGGTCCAGGCCGGCGCCGCTCCAGGCCACGCGCGCGGCGATCTCCGGTTTTTCCTCGCTGCCGCCGGCCACCACCAGCGGCAGCCCGTGGGCCAGCGCCTGCTGCACGCCACCGTAGCCGCCGTTGGTCACCACCGCCGACAGCAGCGGCAGCAGCGCGGGGTACGCCACGAAGGGCGCCAGCCGGGCATTGGCCGGCGGCGCGCCGTGCAGCACCGCCGCCACGCCTTCGGGCGCCGCGGTGGCGATGACCAGCACCTCCTCCCGCGCCAGCGCGCGCAAGGCCGGGACGATCAGCTCGCGCACGTCGGTCGCCAGCGTGCCCTGTGTCACCAGCACCACCGGCCGGCCGCGCCGGTGCGACGCCTGCACCTCGGCCCACCAGGCGGGCAGCGCCGGCGGCCGGGGCGCGTCGCGCAGCCACAGCGGGCCGATGAAATGCACCTGCGGCGGCAGGTCGCCGCGCACGTACTCGAAGCCGGGCACGGTGGGCTGCAGGTAGAGCTGCGGCGGGAGCACGTCGAAGTACGTGCCCTCGCCCGGCGGCAGCCCCGCCGCCACCCGGGCGCGCCGCCAGGCCCGGTTGGTGCCGGCGAACAGCCCGCGCAGGATCAGCGCATTGAGCAGCCGGTTGCGCGAGCGGTCGCCGTCGTTGCGCGCCGGCGGCAGCGCCGATCCGAAAGGCGCCGTGTCCACGCTGGGCACGCCCAGCGCGCTCACGCCCAGGCCGGCCCAGGGCACGCCATGCCTCTCGTGCAGCAGCGCCGCGCCCAGGTGCGCCTGGTCGGCCAGCAGGGCGTCGGGGGAGAAGGCGTCGCAGGCGGCTTCCAGGTCGCGCATCTGGCGCGGCGCCGGGGCGATGAAGGCCGCATCGAGCTGCGCCTTGAGGCGGGCGATGCCGCGCCGGTGGCGCAACCCGGGGAAAGCCGCCTCGATGTCGGCGTCGTCCCAGTCGGTGTCCGGCGCCATGGGCCGGAACGCCGCGCCGCTGTCCCGCACCAGCGGCTCGAACTTGCGGCCCGTTTGCCAGGTGATGGCGTGGCCCCGCTGCGCCAGGGCGCGCACCAGCGCGGCCATCGGCCGTACGTGGCCGGTCATGGGGACGGTGGCGACGAGGAGGCGGGCCATGGCGGAGGAGTCTGCCAGCGGCGGGCGGGAGGGACGGCCCGGCCACGGCACACCGGCTGCCGCAAACTCGACCGCCATGCCCTCGCCCCAGCCTCCGCACGCGCCGGCCCGGCCGGCCGAAACCATCTCGCCCGCGCGCCAGCGCCTGGTGGGCGTCGCACTGGCGGCGGCGATCATCGGCGGCTGGCTCGCGCTGCACCTGTGGGGCGTGCTCCTCCACCGCTGGAGCGCGATCGACTGGGTGCGCGCGCCCCTGCTGATCGCACTGCAGAGCTGGCTGTCCACGGGGCTGTTCATCGTGGCGCACGACGCGATCCACGGCTCGCTGGCGCCGCACCGGCCCCGGCTCAACGCGGCCCTCGGCCAGCTGTGCGTGGGCCTGTATGCGGGCTTCCGCTTCCAGCGGCTGGCGGCCTCGCACCAGCGCCACCATGACGCGCCCGGCACGGCGGAGGACCCGGACTTCCACGCCGCCGACCCGCGCGCCTTCGTCGCCTGGCTGCGCGCCTTCTTCCTGCGCCACTTCGGATGGGCCGAGTTCGCCACCGTTACCGCCGTGCTGGTGCTGTACCTGGCGCTGGGCGCGCGGGCCTCGAACCTGATCGCCTTCTGGGGCCTGCCGGCGATCCTGTCCGCATTGCAACTCTTCACCGTAGGCACCTGGCTGCCGCACCGCCATGGCGCCGACGCCTTCGCCGATCGCCACCGCACGCGCACGCTGCATTGGCCCTGGCTGCTGTCGCTGCTGGCCTGCTACCACTTCGGGCGCCACCACGAGCACCACCTGTGGCCGCAGCTGCCGTGGTGGCGGCTGCCCTCGGTGAAGTCGCGCTGACCCCGAATCAGGCGCCACGCAGCAGGTTCGCGACGCCCAGCCCCACGAAGACCAGGAACAGCGCCCGCTGGAAGGCCGCGCCGCTGATGCGCGTTCGCACCCAGGCGCCCAGCCCCAGGCCGGCGCAGGCGGCCAGCAGCGCCAGCGCCGCATCCACGGACCACGGGTTGCCGCCGCCTGAGCTGCCCAGGCGCACGGCCAGCGCCAGCGTCGCCACGGTGAAGGACAGTCCCAGCGCCTGCACCATCTCCTCCCTGCCCAGCCGCAGGCACTGCAGCCAGGGCACCAGCGGGAGGACGAACACGGCCGTGGCGGCCGTCACGGCACCGGTGGCCGCACCCGCCACCGGCGCCACCCAGCGCGCCCGGGACGGCAGATCGGGCAGGCGCGGGCGCCACAGTCCCCACAGCCCATAGAGCACGAGCACGCCGCCCAGCAGCGCATGGGCACCGAGCCCCGCCGGTCCAGCGGCGGGCACGGGCATCGCGATCGTCACCAGCGCCAGCGCTGCCCAGGCCGGCCACAGCCTCGCGGCCAGGCGGCGCAGGTAGGGCCCGCGGCATTGCGCCACGTTGGTCGCCAGCGCCGGCACCACCAGCAGCGCGGCGGCCTCGCCGGGCGCCATCCACAGCCCCAGCAGGCTCACCGCCACCGTGGGCAGGCCCATGCCGGTGATGCCCTTGACCGCCCCGGCCACCACGAACACCAGGCCCACGGCCACGGCTTGCGAGAGATCCATTCCATTCATGCCCGGCATGCTGGCGGCGCGGGCCCCGCGGCGTCCATCTGTAAACGCGCCGCATATCCTTCGGCATCGCCGAAGGAAGCACCATGCCCGCAGCACGCCGCGTGTCGGACTACCGCATCGAACCGTTCGACCTGCGCCTCTTCGCCGCCGTGCTGGAGCTGGGCACCATCACCGCTGCGGCCGAGGCCATGAGCCTGTCGCTGGCCGCGGCCAGCGCGCGGCTCAAGGCGCTGGAGACGCTGGTCGGCACGCGGCTGCTGGAGCGTTCCAAGACCGGCGCGCTCCCCACCGCGGCGGGCCGGGCGCTGGCGCGGCACGCGCAGCGCGTGCTCGTGGAGCTGGAATCGCTGCACGTGGAGATGGCCAGCTTTGCCGGCGGCCTGCGCGGGACGGTGCGGGTGCTGTGCAACACCGCGGCCCTGTCGGAGGCGCTGCCGCCACGGCTGGGCCGCTTCCTCGCCGCGCACCCGGACATCGACATCGAGCTGCAGGAGGCTTCCAGCGCCGCCGTGCTGGACGCACTGCGGCGCGGGGTAGCGGACCTGGGCATCGCGGCCGACCACGTGGACCCTTCCGGCCTGGATGCGCGGCCCTGGCTGGCCGACCAGCTGGTGGCGCTGATGCCGGCGCGGCACGGCGATCAGCCGGTCGCGGCCGTGCGCTACGTGGAGTTGCTGGAGCAACCTTTCGTCGGCCTGCCGCGGGACAGCGGGCTCAGCCGCTTCCTGCTGCAGCAGGCCAGCCGCGCCGGGCGGGTGCCGCAGCACCGCGTGCGCGTGGGCAACTTCGACGCGATGGTGCCCATCGTGGCGGCTGGCGTCGGCGTGGCCGTGATGCCGCTGAGCGCCGCCCGGCGCCGGCAGGACGCGAGCGTGCGCATCGTGCCGCTGGCCGACGCCTGGGCGCGGCGGCGGCTGCTGGTCTGCACCGGCGCGATGGGCGAGGAGATGCCCGCGGTCCGGTTGCTGCGGGATGCACTGATGGAGATGCGGGAGTTGAGCGAGGGCGATGCGGACGGGCTCGGGGCACGAAAGCCGGCATCGTGACGCCGGCTCCGCCGCCCAGCCTCACACCCTCTCGAAAACCCCCGCCGCCCCCTGCCCCGTGCCCACGCACATGGTGAGCATCCCGTAGCGCCCGCCGCGGCGGCGCAGGCCGTGCACGACCGTGGCCGCGCGCAGCGCCCCGGTGGCGCCCAGCGGGTGGCCCAGCGCGATGGCGCCGCCCAGCGGGTTCAGCTTGGCGCGGTCGATGCCCACGCTGTCCACCACCGCCAGCGCCTGCGCCGCGAAGGCCTCGTTCAGCTCGATCCAGTCCAGGTCCGACAACTGGATGCCGGCGCGCTTCAGGGCCGCCGGGATCGCCTCGATGGGCCCGATGCCCATGATCTCCGGCGGCACGCCCTTCACCGAGAAGCTCACGAAGCGCGCCAGGGGCTGCAGGTTGAAACGCTTCACGGCCGCCTCGCTGGCGACGATCAGCGCCCCGGCGCCGTCGCTGGTCTGCGAACTGTTGCCCGCCGTCACGCTGCCCTTGGCGGCGAACACGGGTTTCAGCTTGGCCAGCGCCTCCAGGGTGGTCTCGGGGCGGGGCCCTTCGTCGGTATCGACCACGCGCGGGGTCTTGATCACCTCGCCGGTCTCCAGGTCCGGGCGGCGCTCGATGACTTCCACCGGCGTGATCTCGTCCCTGAACTCGCCGCTCTGGATGGCCGCCACGGCCTTCTGGTGCGAGGCCAGCGCGAACTCGTCCTGTGCCTGGCGACTCACCTTCCACTGCGCCGCCACCTTCTCCGCCGTCAGGCCCATGCCGTAGGCGATGCCCACGTTCTCGTCGCGCGTGAACGTCTCCGGGTTGAAGGACGGCTTGTTGCCGCCCATGGGCACCAGGCTCATGGACTCCACGCCGCCGGCGATCAGCACGTCGGCCTCGCCGACGCGGATGCGGTCCGCCGCCATCGCCAGCGCCGTCAGCCCCGAGGCGCAGAAGCGGTTGACCGTGGCGCCGCCCACCGAGGGCGGCAGCCCGGCCAGCAGCACCGCCATGCGCGCCACGTTCATGCCCTGCTCGCCTTCCGGGAAGGAGCAGCCGACGATGGCGTCCTCGATGGCCGCCGGGTCCAGCGTGGGCACCTGCTTCAACGCGCCGCGCAGGGCGGCCACCAGCAGGTCGTCGGGCCGGGTGTTGCGGAAGACGCCGCGCCCGGACTTGCCGATGGGCGTGCGCGTGGCCGCGACGATGTAGGCGTCCTGAACTTGCACCGTGCTCATGTGATGTCCTCGATCGGGTTCAGTTGCGCACGGGCTTGCCGGTCTGCAGCATGCCCATGATGCGTTCCTGGGTCTTGGGATGGCCCAGCAGGCCGCAGAAGTGCTTGCGCTCCAGCGCCATCAGGTAGCCCTCGGTCACCAGCGTGCCGGCGTCCACGTCGCCGCCGCAAACCACCTCGGCGATCATCCGGGCGATGCGGTAGTCGTGCGCGCTGATGAAGCCGCCGTCGCGCATGCCCACCAGCTGCGCCTCGATGGTGGCGATGCCGGAGCGCCCGGCCACCGGAAAGCTGCGCTTGAGCGGCGGCCGGTAGCCCGAGGCCGCCAGCGCCTTCGCTTCGTTGAGCGCGACGTAAAGCAGTTCATCCTTGTGCGGCACGATGACGTCGCTCTCCTGCAGGTAGCCGAGTTTCCTGGACTCCAGCGCGCTGGTGCCCACGGTGGCCATCGCGGCGGCGGTGAAACCGTCCTTGAGGAAGGGCAGCAGGTCCGTGTTGGGTGCGGCGGCACCCTTCTCGGCGGCGCGGCGCGCGATGTAGGTCAGGCCGCCGGCGCCTGGAATCAGGCCCACGCCCACTTCCACCAGGCCGATGTAGGTTTCCATCGCCGCCACCCGCTTGGCGCAGTGCACCGCCAGCTCGCAGCCCCCGCCCAGCGCGATGCCGCGCATGGCGGCCACCACCGGCACGCCGGCGTAGCGCACGCGCAGCATCAGTTGCTGCAGCTTCTGTTCCTCGGGTGCGATGCCGGCCGGGCCCTTGGCCATGAACACCGGCATCAGCGACTCCAGGTTCGCGCCAGCGGAGAACATCTCGTCGGGCGACCAGATCACCAGCGCCTTGAACTGCCGTTCGGCCAGCTCCACCGCCTTGGCCAGCCCGGCGGTCACGTCCGGGCTGATGAGGTGCAGCTTGGAGGTGATGCTGGCGATCAGCACTTCGCCATCCAGGGTCCACGCGCGCAGCTCCGGGCCCTTGAACAGCTCGGTGCCGGAGTGCAGCGCGTCGCGCCCCAGGCCGGCCACGCTCTCGGGGAAGAGTTGGCGCCCGTACACCGGCAACTCGCGCTGGGGCACGAAGCTGCCTTGCGCCGCGCTCCACGAGCCTTCGGCCGTGTGCACGCCGCCGCGCTCGGCCACCGGGCCTTCGAACACCCAGGCCGGCAGCGGCGCGCTGCTCAGGGCCTTGCCGGCGTCGATGTCTTCCTTGATCCACTGCGCCACCTGTGTCCAGCCCGCGGACTGCCACAGCTCGAAGGGCCCCTGCGACATGCCGAAGCCCCAGCGCAAGGCGAGGTCCACTTCGCGCGCGGAGTCGGCGATGTCCTGCAAGTGCACGGCGGCGTAGTGGAAACCGTCGCGCAGGATGGCCCACAGGAACTGCGCCTGCGGGTTGCTGGATTCGCGCAGCAGCTTCAGCCGCTCGGCGGGCGGCTTCTTGAGCATGCGGCCGATGATCTCGTCGGCCTTGGCGCCGCTGGGCACGTAGTCGCGCTTCTCGGGGTCCAGGCGCAGGATGTCCTTGCCCACCTTCCGGTAGAAGCCCGCGCCGGCCTTCTGCCCCAGCGCGCCCTGCCCGATGAGCGCCGCCAGCACCGGCGGCGTGGCGAAGTGCGCCTTGAACGGGTCTTCGGGCAGCTGCTCCTGCATGGTGCGGATCACGTGTGCCAGCGTATCCAGGCCCACCACGTCCGCGGTGCGGAAGGTACCGGAGCTCGCGCGCCCCAGCTTCTTGCCGGTGAGGTCGTCCACCACGTCGTAGGAGAGCTTGAAGCGCTCGGCCTCGACCATGGTGGCGAGCATGTTCATCACGCCCACGCGGTTGGCGATGAAGTTGGGCGTGTCCTTGGCGCGCACCACGCCCTTGCCCAGGCCCGTGGTGACGAAGGTTTCGAGCTGGTCCAGGATCTCCGGCGCCGTCTGCGGCGCGGGGATCAGCTCCACCAGCTGCATGTAGCGCGGCGGGTTGAAGAAGTGGATGCCGCAGAAGCGCGGGCGCAGCGCTTCGGGCAGCGCCTGCGCCAGTTGCGTGATCGACAGGCCCGAGGTGTTGGAGGCAACGATGGCATGCGGCGCCACGTGCGGCGCGATCTGCGCATAGAGCTGCTGCTTCCAGTCCATGCGCTCGGCGATGGCCTCGATGACGAGGTCGCACTCGGCCAGCAGCGCCAGGTCCTGCTCGTAGTTGGCCTGGCGGATCAGCCCCGCCTCCTCCGCCAGCCCCAGCGGCGCCGGCTTGAGCTTCTTGAGGTTCTCCACCGCCTTGGTGACGATGGCGTTCTTGGGCCCCTCCTTGGCCGGCAGGTCGAACAGCACCACCGGCACGCGCACGTTGATGAAGTGGGCCGCGATCTGCGCGCCCATCACGCCGGCGCCGAGCACGGCGGCCTTGCGCACCTGGAATCGACTCATGGTCCGAGCTCCTTGGAAAGATGGTCGTGTGTTGGCCGTTCGCCCTGAGCCCGTCGAAGGGCCTGCAGCTCGGCTGTGATGCAGGGCTTCGACGCGCTCAGCCCGAACGGAAAGTGGGGCTCAAAACAGCGCCTCATCCATGGCCATCAGCGGCTGCGCGCCGCTGCGCGCACGGCGGATCAGCATGGCCGTCTCGGGCAGCAGCTTGGCGAAGTAGAAGCGGATGGTGGCGAGCTTGGCGCGGTAGAAGGTGTCCTCGTCCTGCTTCTGCAGCGCGATGCGCGCCTGCAGCGTGAACAGGTAGGCGAACACCAGATGGCCGCACACGCGCAGGTAGTCCACGGCGGCGGCGCCCACTTCGTCGCGGTTCTGGAAAGCCTTGAAGCCCAGCTCCGTCGTGAGCTTGACCACCTTGTCGCCCAGGTCCGCCAGCGGGTTGACGAACTCCTGCATCGCCTCGTTGACGCCTTCCTGCTCGATGAGCTCGCGCACCTTGGCGCCGAAACGCTTCATGCGCGCGCCGTTGTCGCCCAGCACCTTGCGTCCCAGCAGGTCCAGCGCCTGGATGGTGTTGGTGCCCTCGTAGATCATGTTGATGCGCGCGTCGCGCACGAACTGCTCCATGCCCCACTCGGCGATGTAGCCGTGGCCGCCGAACACGCCCAGGCACTCGGAAGTGGCGATCCAGCCGTTGTCGGTCAGGAAAGCCTTCACGATGGGCGTGAGCAGCGCCAGCAGTTCGGCCGCTTCCTGGCGCTCCTCCTCGTCCTCGGAGGCGTGCGCCTGGTCCAGCAGCAGCGCGCTGTACATCGCCAGCGCCCGGCCGCCCTCGGCATAGGCGCGCGCGGTCAGCAGCATGCGGCGCACGTCGGGGTGCACGATGATCGGATCGGCCGGCTTGTCCGGCGCCTTGGGGCCGGAGAGCGCACGCATCTGCAAGCGGTCCTTGGCATAGGCCGCGGCGTTCTGGTAGGCCACCTCGGTCAGGCCCAGCGACTGCATCCCGACGCCCAGCCGCGCCGCGTTCATCATCACGAACATGGCCTGCAGGCCCTGGTTGGGTTCGCCCACCAGCGTGCCGTAGGCGCCTTCGAGCACCATCTGGCAGGTAGCGTTGCCGTGGATGCCCATCTTGTGCTCCAGGGCCGAGCAGAAGATGCCGTTGCGCGCGCCCAGGCTGCCGTCGCCTTGGGGCAGGAACTTGGGCACCACGAACAGCGAGATGCCCTTGCTGCCCGGGGGCGCATCGGGCAGCCGCGCCAGCACCAGGTGCACGATGTTCCCGGCCAGGTCGTGCTCGCCGGCGGAAATGAAGATCTTCTGCCCGGTGAGTTGGTAGCTGCCATCGGGCTGCGGCTCGGCCTTGGTGCGCAGCAGGCCCAGGTCGGTGCCGCAGTGCGGCTCGGTCAGGCACATGGTGCCGCTCCACTCGCCGCTGGTGAGCTTGGGCAGGTACAGCGCCTTCTGCTCCTCGGTGCCGTGCGCGTGCAGGCACTCGTAGGCGCCATGCGAGAGGCCGGGGTACATGGTCCAGGCCTGGCTGGCCGAGTTCAGCATCTCGTACAGGCACTGGTTGAGCACGATGGGCAGGCCCTGGCCGCCATGCTCGGGGTCGCAGGACAGCGCGCCCCAGCCGCCCTCCACGAACTGCTGGTACGCCGCCTTGAAGCCCGTGGGCGTGCGCACCTCGTGCGTGTCCTTGTCGAGCGTGCAACCTTCGCGGTCGCCCACGGGGTTGAGCGGCGCCACCACCCCGGCGGCGAACTTGCCAGCCTCCTCCAGCACGGCGTTGATGGTGTCCACGTCCACCTCCGCGTGCCGTGGCATGGCCTTGAATACCTCGCTGACCTGGAGCATCTCGTGCAGCACGAACTGCATGTCGCGCAGCGGGGGCGTGTACTGGGGCATGGCTACTCCTCGGGGTATGGGTAACTTCGTTCAGCCGCGAGCGGCGACAGGCTCGGCCGGGGCCGCGGTGGACCAGCGCTCGACGATGCGGTCGAAACCGTTGCGCGCGCGCTGAGGCGCGTCGCCGCGGCGCAGCAGCCGCACGTCGTGGTGCACGGCCAGGATCAACCCGTGGATCTCGAAGCGCAGTTGCGCCGGGTCGGCGTCGGCGCGCAGGTGGCCCTCGCTCACCGCCAGGCCGATGGCGCGCTCCAGCGCCGCGTGCCAGTCGTCCACCATCGCCACCAGCGCGTCGCGCACCGCGCCGGGACGGTCGTCGAACTCCACCGCGCCGCTGATGTAGATGCAGCCTGCCGCCAGCTCCTCCGTCACGCGCCGCAGCCAGTTCTCGAACAGCGCGCGCAGCCGCGGCAGCCCGCGCGGCTGGCGCAGCGCGGGCGCGAACACCTCGGCCGAGAAGCGACGGTGGTACTCGCGGATGACGGCGATCTGCAGTTCCTCGCGCGAGCCGAAGTGGGCGAACACGCCCGACTTGCTCATGTGCGCGTGCTCGGCCACCAGCCCGATGGACAGGCCCTCCAGCCCGCAGTGCAGCGCCTGCCTCAGCGCCACGTCCAGGATCGCCGCCCGCGTCACCCGGCCCTTGGCGGAAGGGCGCGTGGCGGCGTCATCGGGCGTCCTGGGCGTTGGCGTCATGAAGGCTCACTGAAAACGAACGTTCGTTCTATTTTAGGAAGCCACCACCCCCCGGATCAACCGGGGGTTTCACCTCAGAAGGCGCGCGAGTACTGCACGCCGAGGAGCCAGAGATCGCTTTCGTAGCTGCCCGTGACGCGGCCGCGCGGGGGCTGGATTGGGGACAGAGCGCTGGTGCCCTGGTCGTTGTCGATGTCGGCATCCCTGATCAGGATGCGCGCCAGGCCGAAGTCCACGCGGTCGTCGTTGGTGGGGCGCCACTGCGCGCCCAGCGTGAGCCAGGTGCGGTTGGCGTCGGGCAGCGACACCAGCGTGGTGGCGGGTCCGCGCACCGGGGTGCGGTCGTAGGCCAGGCCGCCTCTGAAGGTCCAGGCGTCGTTCCAGCGGAAGTTGGCGCCCAGGGCGACGCGCCAGGAGTTGCGGAACTTGGCCTCCAGCGTCTGCGCCGTGCCACCGGCCTGGCCCGAAGGCGTGACGGGCGCGGCCACGGCATTGCTGCGCACGAGGTTCACATCCTGGATGCTGTTCCAGCCGGTCCAGGACACGTCGCCCAGTACTTCCCACTGCGGGTTCACGCGCTGCGCCGCGGAGATGATCAGCGTCTCGGGCAGCTTGATGCGCGTGTACGCGCCGCTGTTGCCGATGGCGGCCACGATGCCCTCGGCGCCGGTAGGCGCGCCCGTGGTCAGGCTGCCGCTGACCGTGTGCTTGATGGCGGAGCGGTAGGCAATGCCCAGCCGGGTGTCGGGCGTGGGCTTGTACAGCGCGCCCACGTTCCAGCCCCAGGACCAGTCGTCGCCCTTGAAGAGCACCGTGGATTGCTGCAGCGGCACGGTCGTTGTCACTGGCACCACGGGCGGCGGCAGCGTCAGCGGCCCGATGCTGATGAGGCGCAGGTAGTCGGCGCGCAGCTTCTGGTAGTTGAGACCGGCACCCAGCGACAGCGTCTCGTTGACCTTGAAGGCCAGCGACGGGTTGATGTTGATGGTCTTGACGTCGAAGTGAATCGCGTGTGCGCCGCCGACCCAGGGGCTGTCGTACTCGGTCCTGAGCCCGAAGGGCGCGCTGATGCCCAGGCCGCCCCACAGCCGCTCGCCCAGCTTCCAGCTGAGGTAGGCGTTGGGCACGAGGGCACGCGCGCCCGCATCGCCGCCATTGCCCGCCCCGGTCAAGGCCCCGGCGCTGGAGCCGTTGTCGCGGAACTTGGCGCTCAGGTCCACCAGCGTCCCACCCAGCGAGAGCTCGCGCTCGCGCAGCTCGGTCATGCCCGCGGGGTTGAAGAAGACGGTGCTGGCGTTGTCGGCGATGGCGGCGGAGCCGGCGTAGGCGTTGCCGAGGCCACTGGCGTTTTGTTCCAGCAACTGAAAACCCGCGGCCTGCGCCAGCGAGCAGCCCAGCAGGCCCAGCAGCGCCGCGGGCAGCGTGCGCAGCCGGGGCCGGAGACTGAAAACACGGGCCTGCGTTGCGGCGGGAATGCTTGTCATGCGTTGTCTCCTGCGGAACGGAAATGGAGGCCGCCGGCCGCAGGCCGCGCGAGCGGCCGGTTTCGCCGGCAACGAGCCCAGGATGATCGTGAAGCGCGCAGGTTTCAGTCCGTAACAACGCCAGCTTGTGGCGCGGTGGCAACGACTGGGTGGAGCGGCGCCCAGAAGGGCCCCAGGCATGCGCCGGCGCTCAGTCTTCTTCGGCCGTCCAGACTCATGCGGGTGGGGCTGGAGCCACGCCCTCAAACCTCGGCCGCCGCCCCCGGCTCCGCGGGTCGCGCCCTGGCCCGTGGCCGCAGCATCTGCGCGATGCCCCACCAGCCCAGCGCCCAGGCCGCGCCGATGGCCCAGCCGGCCAGCACGTCGCTGGGCCAGTGCACGCCCAGGTACACGCGGCTGATGCCCACCAGCATCGTGAGCAGCACCGCCACCGTCATCACGTGCAGCTTCAGCCGCCGGCGCTTGAGTTGCCGCGTCACCAGCGCCGCCAGCGTCAGGTACACCAGCGCCGACAGCAGCGCGTGGCCGCTGGGGAAGCTGGGCGTGAGCACGTAGGCAGCATGCGGCACCAGGTCCGGCCGCGGGCGGCTGAAGAAATCCTTGAGCAGGTCGGACAGCACCGCGCCGCTGAGGCAGGCCGCCAGCACCGAGACTGCCGTGCGCCGCAGCCCGGCCAGCAGCAGGAAGCTCGCCACCGCCAGCAGCAGCAGGCCCAGCACGCCGTGACCGCCGAGGCCGGTGAGGTCGCGCATGAACTCTTCGAACCAGCGCGGCCCCAGCGGGTCGCTCGGATCAGCCGGGTTGCGCAGCGCCAGCAGGATCGTCCGGTCCAGCGTGTGCAGTTCGCCGTTGCCGATCGAGTCGCTCAGCATGATGAAGACCCACAGCCCGGCCGCGGCCGCAAGCAGCGCCGCCAGCACGTGCGGCACGGGACGCCGGTCCCAAAGTGTTCTCAGGTTCATTGCTCTCCTGGTGCGTGAGGGGTTGCGGCGCGCGGCACGGACAGGGCCCGCAACGCACGCACTTGGCGCGCATCGTGCCCGCGCGCCGCGGCCGGTCCGCGGCACGGGCCGGCGCCAGGAAGATGACTCCGCAGCGGCGCGGCCGTTCCCGGCATCCATCGGCGCGGCGCCGGGCCACCGCCGCACTGGTGTTACCTCCTGTGCCAATGGCAACGGCGGCGGCGCTGGACAGTCCCTGGCGCCGGGGCTAAGCCTTCACGGCGGCGGTCGAGGCCGTACCGGAAGGAGCGAGGGACATGAGCTGGGCAACTCGAATGGGAACGCTGGCGCTGGTCGCGCTCTCGGGCACGGCCGGCTGGATGCTGCACGGGTTGATGCAGCCGGCACCGCCTGCGGCCGCCGCGCCGGCACCGGCCGATCCAGCGTCGCGCGCCTCGCTGCTGGCCTTCCCTGCGGCGCCCACTGCCGACGCCGACCGGGTGGAGCTGCATCCGGACGGAAGCGCCAGCATCCAGGTGCGCCAGCGACCGCCGGCCTGGGTGCTGGGCGAGCTGTGCCGCCAAGGCGCACGCGGGCTGGCGGGCTGCGGATCCGGCGGGGTGCCCATCGCGGCGGCGCCCGCCTCCGGCACGGCGCAGACGCTCAGCCGCCTGAAGAACCCGGACGCGCAGGCCCGTCTGCAGGCGCTGATGCAGGCCCGTGACGAGGGCCAGGCGCTGCCCGAAGGGACGCTGCAGGCGCTGATGGCCTCGGACCCGTCGGAGCAGGTACGCCTGGAGGCCTTCGACAGCTACATCGAGGGCCGCTCCGGCACCATGGCCGAGATGCGTGCCGCGCTGCAGGCCGTGCTGCGCATCCCCGACGCGGCGCTGCAAGCGCGGGCGCGCGAGCAGCTCGACGAATTGGAGGACGCGTACCGTGACGATGGGGCGGTGCCGCAGTGATAAAGAAGGAGTGAAGCCCATGCCCCCCATCCAACTCGGCGACGCCACCGTCGCCTTCATCGAGCGCGAGGTCGCCATCGACCTGGGCGCGTGCGACGCGCAACAGCGTCCCAGCACCTGCCGCGGCTTCGCCTGCCGCGTGGCGCCGGACCGGCAGCGGCTGACGCTCTACGTGCGCCGCCCCGAGGCGCTGCCGCTGCTGCAGGACGTGGTGGCGCACGACCAGCTCGCGGTGGTGTTCTGCTTGCCCGAAACCGAGGTGTCGATCCAGGTCAAGGGCCGCCACGTCGGCATCGCGGCGGCCTCGGCCGAGGAGGTTGCCCACGTGCGCGAGTACTGCGCGCGCTTCGTGGACGGCATCGCGCGCCTGGGCTACGAGCGCGCCTTCGCCGAGGCCTACATGGCGATCGACCCGGCGCAGATGGTGGCGCTCAGCTTCACGGTCGAGGCGGTGTTCGACCAGACGCCCGGGCCGCAGGCCGGCCGGCACAAGGAGGAGTCGGCCGCATGAAAGAGGCTGCCGTGTGCCTCACCCCGCTGCGCAACTGCTTCGAAGGCGCCGTGCCCAGCGTGCTGGCCACCTGCTCGCCCGACGGCGTGCCCAACGTCACGTACCTCTCGCAGGTGCAGTACGTGGACGAGCGCCACGTGGCGCTGACCTTCCAGTTCTTCAACAAGACGCGCCGCAACATCCTGGCCAACCCCTGGGCCATGCTGAAGGTGGTGGACCCCTTCAGCGGCCACGGCTGGCGGTTGCGCGTGCGCTACCTGCGCACCGAGACCAGCGGCGCCCTGTTCGAGAGCATGAAGGCCAAGCTCGCGGGCATCGCCTCGCACACCGGCATGGCCGAGGTGTTCAGGCTGCTGGGCGCGGACGTGTACGAGGTACTGCAGGTCGAGGCCCTGCCCAGCCCCGCACCGGCGCCGGTGCCCGCGCTCGCGGACCACCTGCCGAGGCTGCGCCGCGCCTGCGCCCTGCTCGATGCCAGCCGCGACCTCGACGAGCTGCTGGACAACACCCTCAGCGCGCTGGAGCGGGAGTGCGGCATCGAGCACCAGATGATCCTCAAGCTCGACGAGTGCGGCGAACGCCTCTTCACCGTGGCCAGCCGCGGCTACGCGAGCTCGGGCGTGGGCTCGGAGATCCCGATGGGGCACGGCGTGATCGGCGTGGCCGCGCGCGAGCGCACGCCCATCCGCATCTCGCACATGACCAGCGAGTACGCCTACGGCAAGGCCGTGCGCGAGAGCGCCGCCGCGCAGGGGCTGCACCACCAGCTGGAAACCGCCATCCCCATGCCCGGCCTGGCGGAATGCCGCAGCCAGATGGCGGTGCCGATCCTGGCCGGCCAGGCGCTCTACGGCGTGCTCTACGTCGAAAGCCCGCTGGACCTGCGCTTCAGCTATGACGACGAGGACCTGCTGCAGGTGCTGGCGCAGCAGTTCGGCTGGATGGCACGCAGCCTCGCGGCGGAGGCGGTATGCGAGCCGGGCGCGGATGCGCCGGTGCCACCGCCATCCACCGTTTCGGCGTCCGCCGCAGCAGCGGCCTCGGCCCCGGAGAAGCCCATCGCGCCAGAGGTGGTGGCCGGGGCCGGGATGGTTGCCGAGGCACCCGCCGCGGTCCGGCCGCTGCAGGTGCGGTATTTCCGCGCCGACCACAGCGTGTTCCTGGACGAGGACTACCTCATCAAGGGACTGGCCGGCGCGATCCTGTGGCGGCTGATGCAGACGCTGCAGCACAAGGGGCGCGACCAGTTCAGCAACCGCGAGCTGCGGCTGGACCCGCAACTGGCGCTGCCCGAGGTCGCCGACAACCTGGAGGCGCGCCTGGTGCTGCTGCAGCGCCGCCTGGCCGAGCGCAGCGACTGCGTGCGCATGCGCAAGACCGGGCGCGGCCGCTTCGCGCTGGAGGTGTCGCGGCCGCTGCGGCTGGTGCTGGTGGAGTAATACGGATCCCACTTAGTTTTCGAATACTGAAAGCCCGTTCGTGCTGACCCTTCGATACCTCAGGGCGAACGGAATACGGGTTTGAAAATTCCACGGGACCCGCATAAGGCCGCCGGCCTCAAGCCGCTGCCGGCGCCTTTGTCCCCATCAGCTCCTGCACCACGGCCACCACCTGCCCCGCCTGCGGCACGAAAACCTGCTCCAGCGCGAAGCTCGCCGGCGTGGGCACATCGGCGCTGGTGACGCGGCGCACGGGGGCCTTCAGCGCGTCGAAGGCGCGTTCCGCCACCGCGCAGGCCACCTCGGCACCCACGCCGCACAGCGGCCCGGCCTCGTGCACCACCACCAGGCG
Organism: uncultured Azohydromonas sp.; assembly: GCF_937926365.1. GTDB lineage: Bacteria > Pseudomonadota > Gammaproteobacteria > Burkholderiales > Burkholderiaceae_C > Azohydromonas. Next base: position 28,639 of record NZ_CALAOH010000209.1, read on the forward strand.
GCCGGTGCGGCGCACGGAGCGCAGCACCGTATCCAGGTCCAGCGGCTTGAGCGAGCGCAGGTCGATCACCTCGGCCTCCACGCCCTCGCCCGCCAGCGCCTCGGCCGCCTGCAGGCAGGTGCCCACGCTCTTGGCATAGGACACCAGCGTCACGTCACGCCCCGCGCGGCGCACGGCCGCCTGCCCCAGCGGCACCAGCGCGGCTTCCGGTTCCTCGGCCACCTCGCCGGGCGTGAAGCCCAGCGTCATGTCGAGCAGGAACACCACCGGGTTGTCGTCGCGGATGGCGCTCTTGAGCAGCCCCTTCACGTCCGCCGGCGTGGAGGGCATCACCACCTTCAGCCCCGGGCTGTGCACGAACCACGCTTCCAGGTTGTGGCTGTGCTGCGCGCCCACGCCCCAGCCCGCGCCGGTCTGCGCCAGCGCCACCAGCGGGAAGCTGAACTGCCCGCCGGACATGTAGCGCAGCTTGCCCGCGCTGTTGACCAGCGCGTCCATGGCATAGGTGAAGAAGGGCGCGTAGAGCAGGTCGATCACCGGGCGCAGCCCCATGGCCGACGCACCCACGGCGCAGCCGGCGATGGCGGCTTCCGACAGCGGCGTGTTGCGCACGCGCTCCGCGCCGAAGGTTTCCACCAGGTCCGGGCGCAGCGTCGCCATGCCCTCGCCCATCAGCAGCACGGCGTCGTCGCGTGCCATCTCCTCGCGCAGGGCCTCGTGCAGCGCCTGTTGTGCGGTCAAGCTTTTCATGGGCCTCTCCTTCAAGCGTAGACGTCGGTGAGCAGTTGCGCGGGCTGCGGCCACGGCGCCTCTTGCGCGAAGGCCACGGCCGCGTCGATGCGCGCGCGGGCCCGGGCCTGCAGCGCCTGGGCGCCGGCCGCGTCCAGCAGGCCCTCGTGCAGCAGGTGCTGGCGCAGGCGCTGGATCGGGTCGCGCTCCAGCCAGGGCGCGCGCTCCTCGGCGGTGATGTGCGCCTCGTCGTCGCCGGAGTAGTGGCCGCGCTGGCGCCAGGTCCAGGTCTCCAGCAGGTAGGGGCCCTCGCCGGCCTCGATGCTGGCCACGGCCGCCTGCGCCGCATCCAGCACCGCGCCCACGTCGTTGCCGTCCACCGTGCGCGCGGGCATGGGGTAGCCCTTGGCCCAGTCGCTGACGTGCTCGGTCAGCATGGTCTCCTGCCGGCGCACATAGGCCTGCCACTGGTTGTTCTCGCACACGAACAGGATGGGCAGCCGCCACGCCGAGGCCAGGTTCAGCGCCTCGTGGAAGATGCCCTCGCAGGCCGCGCCGTCGCCGAAGATGCAGGCCACCACGCCGGGCTCGCGGCGCATCTTCATCGCCAGCGCCACGCCGGGCGCCATCGACAGCTCACCACCCACGATGGTGGAGGTCAGCACCACGCCCAGCTCCTTGACCGAGATGTGCAGCGAGCCGCTCTTGCCCTGGCAGTAGCCCGCGGCCTTGCCCATCACCTCGGCCAGGATGCGTCCCGGGTCCGCGCCGCGCGCCAGCAGGTGGCCGGCGCTGCGGTGGTTGGTGAGGATGCGGTCCTGCGGGCGCAGCGCCGCCATCAGCCCCACCGCGCTGGCCTCCTGGCCCTGCGAGGAACAGGTCGAAGGAAAGGGCCCCTGCTTCTGCAGCTCGGCCACGCGTTCCTCATAGGCGCGGATGAGCAGCATCCGCTCCAGCAGTTCGACGGCGTTCATGCGACCTCCTTGGCGTTGACGGCGTTGATCCAGACGTTGAGCGCGAAACAGGCGAAGGCCGCGGCCACCGCCAGCGAGCCGCCGCCGACCACCGGCTCGGCATTGGGCATCTGGTGCAGCACCATCCAGATGCCTACCGCCATCACCGGCAGGCCCAGGGCGTGCAGCCAGAAGTGCGCCCGTGCCAGCGAGCTGCGCGCCATGTGCGGGAACTGCCGGTAGCCCAGCGCCATGAGCGACATCGAGACCCAGCCCAGCAGGTTCACGTGCACGTGCACGCCCTTGTTGGTGAAGTCGTGCGACATCGACATGGCCAGCCCCATGCCGATGCCCAGCAGCGCGTAGAGCACGGCCAGGCGCAGCAAGCGCTCGTCCAGGCTCAGCGCCGACCAGCGGCGCGCCGGCACCGCGGCCGGCGAAGAGTGCGGATTCGCGTCCACGGGAACGGCGGGACGCGCGGCGGGCGTGGCGATCGACATCGTTTGTCTCCTCTCACATCGGATGCCCGGAAGCGGGCGGGTTCACGACGGAGCGGACTGTAGGAAGGCGCGCCGGGGCCGTTTCTTAAATGCTGGCTCAACAAAACATAAGGATTTCTTAACCCCTCCACGGGGGGTGCGGCGAGGCGCTCGAAGCCCCCTCCGCCGGACGAACCCGCTGCCCCGAAGGCGCCAGGCCGCCGCCTCGCCGGAGGGAGCAAGTACCTGCATCGCATGGAGGTGGCGGCGGTACTCGCGCTCGCCTACCTTGGATTCATGCGCGCCACGCGGGCCGCGCGACACGGCACAAGTTCACTTGAACCACCGCGCCGGCCGCCGCAACGCAGTGGCGCAATGACGCTGCGCCAGGCTTTGCCGCCCGGCGCGCGGGCAGCAACCGCAGCAAGGAGATGGCATGAACGCTGTGCATGGACTGGGCGCGCTGGTACTGGCGCTGGTATCGGGCGGCGTGGGCTGGATGCTGCATGCACCGGAGGCGCCGCCGCCCGCGCCCGCCACTGCCGCTGCCGAGGCAGCCGAGGCAGCCGAGGCGCCGTCCTCGCGCCTGTCGGTGCTGGCCTGGCCGCAGCCGGCCGAGGAGCCCGCCCGCGCCGAGCAGGCCGGCTGCGCCGGCAAGGACGCCGCCACGACCGCCGCGGCACCGGTGCAGCCCCCGCGGGACGACACCCCGGCCGAGCGCCTGGCGCGTGCGCTGCGCGGCGGCAGCGAGCAGCAGCGCTACGACGCGCTGCTGCAGGCCCGCTCCGAGGGCGAGCCGCTGCCCGAAGCGCAGCTGATGCAGCTCATGGCGCAGGACCCCTCCGAGCGCGTGCGCCTGCTGGCCTTCGACAACTACATCGAGGCCCAGTCGGGTGACCTCGACGCGCTGCGCAGCGGACTGCAGGCCGTGCTGCGCATCCCCCACACCGCACTGCAAGCCAAGGCGCGCGAGCAGCTCGACGGCATCGAGCAGCTCTACCAGCACAACGCCGCGCTGGGGCAGCAGCAGTACCAGCAGTAGCGGCGCCCCGCTCCCCGACCTCCTGACCCGCCTCGCCGCCGCGCATGACGCGGCGCGGGCCGGGCCTTGCCTCTCCCACAGCACCGCGCCCGGCCGGGCATGGCGCGCGGTGGCTGTCCTCCCCTGCCCGGCCAAGGAGACCCTCATGAGCAAGCTCTCCCGCTTTCCCGTCGCATCCCGTGCGCTGCTGGCCGGCCTGATCGGCGCGGCCGCCCTGGCGGCAGCGGTGCCGGCCCAGGCCGAGATCCTGGTGACCATGACACGCCAGGGCAACTTCTCCGGCTTCGGCGCCGGCGGCACGCTGATGCCGCTGAAGCCGGATGGCGCCACCCAGACACCCGCCTTCAACGTGCCCGCCGGCGGCCGCTTCATCGTCAGCTACAGCGCCGAATGCTCCAATGACGCCCCCGGCACCACGAGCTGGGTGACGCTCGAGATCCGTGCCGTCAACGTCAACACCGGCGCCGTCAAGGTGCTGCCGCCCACCAACACGGCCGGCGGCCAGGACGCGTTCTGCACCTCCAACGGCACGGCCGGCCACGACGGCTGGGCCACGCAGACCGTCATCGCCACCGGGGTGCAGCTGCCGGCCGGCAACTATCGCATCCAGGTCCTGGCCCGCACCGTCAACGGCGGCACCGGTTGGCTGAGCGACAGCTCACTGGTGGTGTGGCGCTGAAACCGGCGCACGCCCCCGGCAGCCGGCGCGCCCCGCGGGGCACGCCGGCCATATCCCCTTTGCAGCCCAGCATGCGGAACAGCATCCCTGCCGCCCCGGCGGCCGGGGACTAAGCTGGAGGCATCCCCCTTGCACGGCCCGGCCTGTCCGGGCCGCTGCCATTTCGGACCACGGATTCACAAGGAGCCCCACATGCTGCAATCCATCGACGCCCGCACCCACGAAGCCTTCGGCGAGCCGCTGGCCGAAACCACCATCGAAGAGATGAACCAGGCCGTGGCCGCCGCCGCCGCGGCGGCCGACGGCTGGGCCGCCTCGGACGCCGCCACCCGCGCCGCGCTGCTGCGCGGCCTGGCCGATGCGCTGGAAGGCCGGCGCGAGGCACTGGTCGAGCTGGCCGACCGCGAGACGGGCCTGGGCCCCGTGCGCCTCAACGGCGAGCTCGACCGCACCGCGTTCCAGCTGCGCGGCTTCGCCAGCCAGGCGGAAGCCGGCGCGCCCTACACCTTCACCGACGACCCGGCCGTGGCCGGCGCCCCGCCCGCGGGCCGTCCGCGCCTGACGCGCGTGCGCGTACCGGTGGGGCCGGTGGCGATGTTCTCCGCCAGCAACTTCCCCTTTGCCTTCTCCGTGCTGGGCGGCGACACCGCCTCGGCGCTGGCCGCCGGCTGCCCGGTGGTGGTGAAGGCGCACCCGGCGCATCCGCAGCTCTCGCGCGAGGTGTTCGAGCTGGCGCGCGGCGTGGTCGCGGCCCAGGGGCTGGACGCCGGCGTGCTGCAGATGGTGCAGGGCGGCTCGATCGAGCTGGGCGTGGCGCTGGTGCGGCATCCGCAGATCCAGGCCGTGGCCTTCACCGGCTCCTTCCGCGGCGGCGCGGCGCTGCAGGCCGAGTGCAACGCGCGGGCGCAGCCGATCCCCTTCTACGGCGAGCTGGGCTCGATCAACCCGGTGGTGGCCCTGCCCTCGGCGCTGGCGGACAAGGGCGCGGAGCTGGCCAAGACGCTGGCGGGCTCGATCGCCATGGGCTGCGGCCAGTTCTGCACCAGCCCGGGCGTGATCGTGGTGCAGCAGGACGCCGCCTCGCAGGGCTTCGTGAAAGCCTTTGCCGAAGCGCTGGCGGCGCAGACGCCGCACGCGATGCTCACGCCCGGCATGCGCAAGGCCTTCGACGCCGGCGTGGCGCGGCTGGCGAGCCACGAGGGCGTGAAAACGCTGGTGGCGGTGGACCACGCCTCCACGACCATCGCCCCGACGCCGCTGCTGGTGGAGACGAGCGCCGAGACCTTCATCGGCAACCACGCGCTGCGCGAGGAGGTGTTCGGCCCGGCCGCGGTGGTGGTGCAGGTGCGCTCGGCCGACGAGGCGGTGCAGGTGCTCAAGGCCGTGGGCGGCAGCTTGACGGTGACGGTATGGGGCGCGGAGAGCGCCGGCGAGGAGGCGCAGCGCATCGTGCGCGCGGCGATGCAGGTGGCGGGCCGGGTGCTGTTCTCCGGCGTGCCCACGGGCGTGGCGGTGACGGCGGCGCAGCACCACGGCGGCCCGTGGCCGGCATCGACGCAGCCCTTCACCACCTCGGTGGGCTACGCCGCACTGGACCGCTTCCTGCGCCCGGTGGCGCTGCAGGACGCGCCGGAGTGGCTGCTGGAGCGGGAGGGGCGGATTTGCTGAGCTGAGCGGCGGCCGGGGCGCATCCCGCGGGCTGCCGCGGTGCCGGCTATCCCGGCGAAGGCCGGGGGCTATGCCGGCAGCGCGTCATCCGCCACCTGGACCACCGCCACATCTACTCATGAAATCCTCTTGATCAGTGCCAGCACACGCCGGCGGCTTGACGCCGGGGCACGCGAGTGTCGGTGCGTTGCGATGGCGGCGACATCCTTCCGGTGGCCAGGTGGCGGCGGCAGGAAGAAGGATGAGGAGCCCCGCGCAGCTCAGCCCCCCAGCCGCCGCACGAAGTCGTCGATGCTGTTGTTCAGATCGTCCTCGCCCAGCAACTGCCCTTGCGGCGTGAAGCGGTCCACCACCTCGGGCAGCAATTCGGACAGGCCCAGCCGCGCCTCGTCCTCGCTCACGCCCGCCTCGCTGGCGATCTCGGCCAGCTGCTGCTGGTCGAACACCTGCGACAGCGCCTCCGGCGGCAGCGGCTCGTTGGCTCCCGTGCCAACCCAGGACTGCACCTGCTGGCCATAGCCCTGCTGGCTCAACTGGCCCAGCAGCGCAGCCAAGCCGCCCAGGCCCGCCAGTCCACCGAGACCTCCCAGGCCGCCCAGGCCGCCGCCTGAAGCGCCTCTTCCGGCCAGCCCGCCCAGCAGCTCGCCGAGGCCACCCAAGCCGCCGCCCAGGCCGCCACCCAGGCCGGGCGTCGAACCTCCACGGCGCCGGTTGGCCAGTAGGTTCAGCACGATGGGCAGCAGCGCCATCAGCACCTGCGTGCTGACGCGTCCGCCCGGGGCCTGCCCCATGGGCACGCCGCCCCCTTGGTTCCTCCCGCCCGGTCCGCCAAGTCCGCCCAAGCCCCCCTGTCCGGCGAGTCCGCCCAGGATCTGGTCCAGCAAGCCCATGATTGCGCTCCTGTGTTGCATTGATAGAACCCCAACACTAGCACCCCCTGTGCCGCCCGCTCCCAGCGTGCAACGCCGTGCCACCCGCAATTCATGCGCGGCACGAATTTCCAGCGCAAAAAATCAGATAAGAAACCCGCTTGATCCCGCTCATACCCGTATGCGAATCCGTTCGTTCGGGAATTCCCCTGGTCTACCTAGCATCACCCCATCCAATTTCCAGGAGGGGAACAGCCCGGCCGGTTCGGGAACCCAGGAGCTTCCATCATCGAGCTCCCGGGACGAATTTCGAACCCGCCGCGCTGCAAATCGACATGAGCGAACTGACCATAGCCCACCCCAAGGCAAGTGCACGTGAGGAATCATCCCTTGGCGTGCCCGAATTGAAAAACCGCGCCACCGCGCTGCTGCCCGAATTGCGCCAGGGGGCGGAAGAAAGGGAGTTGCGGCGCCAGCTGCCGCATGAGCAGATTCGCCGCATCGGCAGCGAGCGGCTGCTGACCTGGCGCATTCCCAGGACTTACGGTGGCCCGGGCGCGTCGGTGCGCGAGACGGTGCAATTCGTCATCGACGTGGCGGCCGTGGATTCCAACATCGCCCAGGCGCTGCGGCCGAGTTTCCTGTTTGTCGAGGGCTTGCTGGCGAATGGGGACGAAACGCTGCGCCGGCGCTGGCTGCCGCGCTATTTGCGCGGCGACGTGTTCGGCAATGCCGGCTGGGAAATCGGCGGGGCCAATGGCGCCATCAGTGCGCGCATCGTGCGCGACGGCGAGCGTTATCGCGCCACCGGCAGCAAGTACTACAGCACCGGCAGCCTGTATGCGGACTGGATCAGCGCCGCGGCGCTGGATGAAAACGGGCACGAAGTGAGATTCATGTTGCCCGTGCACCGCAGGGGCCTGGAGTTGATTGACGATTTCGACGCCATGGGCCAGCGCCTCACGGCCAGCGGCACCACCCATCTCGTGGACGTGGAGGTATTGCCGGAAGAAATCATCCCCTCGCCGCTGCAACTCGAGGGCCAGAGCCGGCGCAGCATCGTGACGCCCTTTGCCCAGCTTTTCCTGGCCGCGGTAGAGGCCGGGGTGGCGCGCAATGCGCTGGCGGACGCGGTGAATTTCGCGCGCCACCATGCGCGGCCCATCAAGCACAGCTCGGCCAGCCGCTCGGTGGACGACCCCTACGTGGAATTCAGCGTGGGCGAGATCTCGGCCCAGGCTTATGCGGCCGAAGCCGTGGTATTGCGCGCGGCAGAGCGGATCGACGCGGCCTGGGTCGAAGGGCTGACGGAGGAATCCATCGCCGCCGCGGCCATCGAGGTGGCACAGGCTCAATATGTGGCCGCCGCCGCGGCACTGAAAGCCGCCGAATTGATATTCGACGTGGGCGGCGCCTCCACCACGGCCCGCAAGCACAACCTCGACCGCCATAGGCGCAATGCCCGCACGGTAGCGAACCACAACCCGCGGCAATGGAAAGCCGCCGCCGTGGGCGCGTGGCACCTCAAGGGCACGCCGCCACCGCTGTCGGGACTGTTCTGATTTCCTGGCGCCACCCCTAGCCGCGCCGCGCGCGGCGGCGCCATCTTTATCTGCTCCGCATCACACCACCATGCCCCACGCCGACGTGACGCTGCGCCATTCCTCGGACGAGGCCCTTGCCGCCTACGCCGATGAATTGGCCGCGGAAATCGCCAAGACCGCGCGTTTCTATGACGATGCCGGCGATTTTCCTTCCGAACATTTCGACCTGCTGCGCGATCGCGGCGCCCTGAAACTCACCATTCCCAAGGAATTGGGTGGCCGCGGCTTGTCGCTGTACGAGTTTCTGCTGTTCCAGGAACGGTTGGCTCAGGGCAGCGCCTCCACCGCGCTGTCGCTGGGCTGGCACCTGATGGCTTTTGCCTACCTGAGTTTCGACCTGCACTGGCCACGGCCGGCATTCGAAAAACTGTGCCGCGGCGTGGTGCGGGACGGCGACCTGGTCAACATATTGGTCACCGAGCGCGACGCGGGCAACCTGCTGCGCGGCGGCCAAGCTTCCACCACCGCGCGCCGCACGGCGCAGGGCTATGTGATCAACGGCCGCAAGGCTTTCTGCTCGGCAGCACCCGCACTCAAGCAAATGATCATTTACGCCTGGGTCGAGGAGGAAGGCCGCATGGCGGAATTCCTGGTGCCTCGCTCGGACCGGGTGCGCGTGATCCGCAACTGGAACAGCCTGGGCATGCGCAGCACCGGCAGCGACGATATGGAGTTCGACGAGGTGCTGGTACCGCACGAGGCGCGCCTGGGCGACGTGGTGAAAGGGCAGCCCAGCAGTTTCACCACCGGCAGCCGGGTATTCGGGCTGCAGATCGCGGCGGTGTATCTCGGCATCGCGACATCGGCCCGGAATTTCATCCTCGATTTCGCCAACCGGCAGCACAGCGCCAGCCTGGGCGGCAGCATCCTGGAGGCGCCGCAGGTGCAGCAGAAGATCGGTGAAATCGAGCTGCTGCTGGCCTCGTCCAAGACCCAGCTTTACGGGCTGGCCGCGCATTGGGAGCGCCACGACGCGCTGAAACACCGGCTCCACAACGAGGTGTGGGCCACCAAATACACCGTGACCAACAACGCGGTGCGCGTGGTGGAACTGGCCATGAGCATTGCCGGCGGGCACGGCCTGTCGCGCGATTTGCCGCTGGAGCGGCATTTCCGCGACGTGCTGTGCGGGCTGCACAACCCGCCGCAGAACGACATGGTGATTTCCACGCTCGCGCAGTCGGCCGTCCAGGCACAGCGCGGGCGGCGCGAAGCCGGGTATTCGCCACGCCCGGCGGCAAGCGCGGCCCATTCAACGCCCGCTCCTGAAATTCCCAGGCCGACCCGCGTGGCGGAAGCCGCCGCGCACTGAGTTCCGATTTTTCTTTTCTCACCCACGGATCGCCATGGCCCGCAAGCACATCGTCCTCAACGCGTTCAATGAAAACTGCGTGGGGCACATCAACCACGGCCTGTGGACGCACCCGCGCGACCGCAGCACCGAATACAACACGATCGAGTACTGGACCGACCTGGCCTGCACGCTGGAGCGCGGCCTGTTCGACGGGCTGTTCATTGCCGACATCCTGGGCGTCTACGACGTCTACAACGGCGGCCTGGACCTGACGCTGCGCGAGGCGGTGCAATTGCCCATCAACGACCCGACGCTGCTGGTGTCGGCCATGGCGGCAGCCACCACGCACCTGGGCTTCGGCGTCACGGTCAACGCGCTGTCGGAACATCCGTACCTGCTGGCGCGGCGCTTCTCCACGCTGGACCACCTCACGCGCGGACGCTTCGGCTGGAACATCGTCACCGGCTACCTGGACAGCGCGGCACGCGCCATCGGGCTGGACAACCAGCTGCTGCACGACGAGCGCTACGACCGCGCCGACGAGTGCCTGGAAGTGCTCTACAAGCTGCTGGAAGGCAGTTGGGAGGACGGCGCGGTGCGCCGCGACCGGGAGCACCGCGTCTTCGCCGACCCGGCGCGGGTGCACGCGGTGCGGCACCACGGCCGCTTCTATGACGTGGAGGGCGTGCACCTGAGCGAGCCCTCGCCGCAGCGCACGCCGGTGCTGTACCAGGCCGGCACCTCGGGGCGCGGGCAGCGCTTCGCGGCGCGGCACGCCGAAGCCGTCTTCGTCGGCGGCATCCACAAGCCGGCCGTGCGCGAGACGGTGCAGTCGCTGCGCGCGGCGGCGGCGCAGGCCGGGCGGCGGCCGGAGGACGTGAAGATCGTGCTGGGCGTGAGCGTGGTGCCCGGCGCCACCGCCGCCGAGGCGCACGACAAGCACGCGGAGTACGTGCGCTACGCCAACCCCGAGGCGGGCCTGGCGCACTTCGCCTCCAGCGTGGGCGTGGACCTGGCGCGCTACGGGCTGGACGACCCCATCCAGCTGGACACCACCAATGCCATCCAGTCCGCCGCGAAGGCGATACAGCAGCTCGGCGGCACGCGGCGCAAGCTGCTGGAGCACTTCGAGCTCGGCGGCCGCTACCCGGCCATCGTGGGCGACGCCGCGCAGGTGGCCGACGAGCTGCAGGGCTGGGTGGAAGAGACCGGCATCGACGGCTTCAACCTCACCCGCACGGTGGTGCCCGAGAGCTTCGAGGACTTCGTGGACCTCGTGGTGCCCGAACTGCAGAACCGGGGCCTGCACAAGAGCGCCTACGCCCCGGGCAGCCTGCGCCACAAGCTCTTCGGCGAGGGCGACCGCCTGCCCGAACGCCACGCCGCGGCGCAGTTCCGGCGGCTGCGCTGAGCCCCTTTCCCTCTTCCCACAAGAAACACACCCATCACCATGAAACCCACCCGACTGCTCACCACCTTCCTCGCCAGCTTCCTCGTCTGGGGCGCCGCGCAGGCGCAGACGCTCAAGGTCGGCGCCTCGGCCGGCGTGCACGCCGACACCATGGAGGCCGCCGCGCGCGAGGCGCGCAAGCAGGGCCTGGACGTGAAGGTGATCGAGTTCACCGACTGGACCACGCCCAACACCGCGCTGCAGGCCGGCGACCTGGACATCAACTACTTCCAGCACCAGGCCTTCCTGGACAACGCCATCAAGGAGCGCGGCTACAAGTTCGCCGTGGCCGGCATCGGCGTGCTGCCCAACATCGGCCTGTTCTCCTACCGCATCAAGAAGTTCGAGGAGCTCAAGGACGGCGCCCGGGTGGCCGTCGCCAGCGACCCGGTGAACCAGGGGCGCGGCCTGGCGCTGCTGGAGAAGGCCGGCCTCATCAAGCTCAAGGACGGCGTGGGCGTGCGCGGCACGGTCAACGACATCGTGTCCAACCCGAAGAAGCTCAAGTTCGCCGAGGTGGAAGGCCCGCAGCTCGTGCGCGCCATCGACGACGTGGACCTGGCGCAAGGCATCCCCGCGCACTTCGTCAGCGCCGGCAAGCCGCAGGTCGCCACCGCCGGGCTGCTCTACACCGGCGTGTCGGACGTCTACTTCGCCATCCGCTTCGTGACCCGGCAGGACAACGTGAACGACCCGCGCGTCAGGAAGTTCGTGAAGATCTTCCAGGAGTCCAAGGCCGTGCGCGACGAGGTGCATAAGCTCTTCGGCGGCGAGGCCAAGCTCTACTCCCTGCCCTGGCTGCACCAGTGAGCCGCGCCATGTCAGCCACGCCGTGGGCCATCGCGCCCAGGACTTCCTTCGTGCCGGCGCGGACGCCGGGCCCTCCGGATGCGCCCTCAACCAGCGCGGACACCCCGGCGGACACGCCGCGGCGCCCGGCAGGCGGCTCGGTGCGCTTCGAGCAGGTGGGCAAGACCTACCGCGCCTGCGCCGGCCCGGTGCAGGCGCTGGAGGGCATCAGCCTGGACATCCGCGCCGGCAGCATCTTCGGGATCATCGGCCGCAGCGGCGCGGGCAAGTCCAGCCTGCTGCGCACCATCAACCGGCTGGAGCGGCCCAGCAGCGGGCGCGTGCTGGTGGACGGGCAGGACCTCGCCACGCTGGACGAGGACGGCCTGGTGCAGCTGCGCCGCCGGGTCGGGATGATCTTCCAGCATTTCAATCTGCTCTCGGCCAAGACGGTGTTCGAGAACGTCGCGCTGCCGCTGCGCGTGGCCGGGGCCAAGCCGCAAGCCATCCGCGAGCGCGTCAGCGAGCTGCTGGCGCTGGTGGGCCTGCAGGGCAAGCATGACGCGTATCCCGGCCGGCTCTCGGGCGGGCAGAAGCAGCGCGTGGGCATCGCGCGCGCGCTGGTGCACCACCCGGAGATCCTGCTGTGCGACGAGGCCACCTCGGCGCTGGACCCGGAGACCACGCAGTCCATCCTGGCGCTGCTGCGCGACATCAACCGCCAGCTGGGCCTGACCATCGTGCTGATCACGCACGAGATGGGTGTGATCCGCGAGATCTGCGACGAGGTGCTGGTGCTGGAGAAGGGCCGCATCGCCGAGACCGGGCCGGTGTGGAAGGTGTTCGGCGCGCCCGCGCACGACGCCACGCGCGCACTGCTGCGTCCGCTGGAACAGTCGCTGCCGCGGGAGCTGCAGCAGCGGCTGCTGGCGCAACCGCCGGCCGATCGGCCTTCAAGGCGCGTGCTGGAGCTGGTCTACACGGGCGAAGGCGGCATCGAGCCCGACCTGGCGCGGCTGGCCGCCGCGCTGGGCGGACCGGTGCAGCTGCTGCACGGCGGCGTGGACCGCATCCAGGGCCACAGCCACGGGCGGCTGGTGATCGCCGCCGCCAACGCACAACCCCTTGCCGCGGAGCTGGAAGCGCTGCGGCTGTGCCATCACGCCAGGGAGCTGGGCCATGTCGCCGATCATGATTGACCGCCTCATCGAGGCGCTGCTGGACACGGTGCTGATGGTGGGCACCTCGGCGCTGATCGCGCTGCTGGCGGGCATCCCGCTGGCGGTGCTGCTGGTGCTCACGGCGCCGGGCGGCGTGCTGCCGTGGCCGCGCTTCAACCGGGTGGCGGGCGCCATCGTCAACGCCTTTCGCGCCACGCCCTTCATCGTGCTGCTGGTGGCGCTGATCCCGCTGACGCGGCTGATCACGGGCACGACCATCGGCATCTGGGCCGCGGTGGTGCCGCTGTCCATCAGCGCCACGCCCTTCTTCGCGCGCATTGCCGAGGTGAGCCTGCGCGAGGTGGACGCCGGGCTGATCGAGGCGGCGCAGGCCATGGGCTGCCGTCGCCGGCACATCGTGTGGCACGTGCTGCTGCCCGAGGCGCTGCCGGGCATCGTGGGCGGCTTCACGATCACGGTGGTGTCGATGATCGGCGCCTCGGCCATGGCCGGCGCGGTGGGCGCCGGCGGCCTGGGCGACCTCGCCATCCGCTACGGCTACCAGCGCTTCGACACCACGGTGATGGCCGTCGTCATCGTCGTGCTGGTGGCGCTGGTGAGCCTGGTGCAGTTCACGGGCGACTTCTGGGTGCGGCGGTTGAAGGGGCGCTGAGGCCCGCCCACCCGAGGGCTACGGGGACGGGGCCTGCCGCCCGGCGGCGTTCGCCAGCACCCGCTGCAGCTCCTCGATGCCCACGGGCTTGGTCAGGTGGGCCTGGAAACCCGCCCGCGCGGTGCGGCGCCGGTCCGTCTCCTGGCCGTAGCCGGTCATGGCCGCCACGAACAGCGGCCCCGGCATGGCCTCGCGCAGTTGCCGCAGCACCGAATAGCCATCGCCATCGGGCATGTTGAGGTCGAGCAGCACCAGCTGGGGCTGGAAGTCCTGGGCCGCCTCGACCGCGTCCCGCGCCCCGTACACCGCCTGGGCCTCGTGGCCCAGCAACTGCAGCAGCGACACCATGGTGTCGGCCGAGTCGCGGTTGTCGTCCACCACCAGCACGCGCCGGCTCACGCCCGGGGCGTCGCCTTCCGGCGGCGCCTGGGACTGTGGCGGGCGGGCGTCGGACGCCTCCAGCGGCAACCGCATCGTGAACCGGCTGCCGTGCCCCGGCCCCTGGCTGAAGGCGGACAACGCGCCGCCATGCAGCTCCACGAGCTTGCGGGCCAGCGACAGCCCGATGCCCAGGCCGCCGTCGCCGTGCCCGTGCGGCGGGCCCTCCTGCTCGAACAGGCCGAAGATGCGCTCCAGCGCCTCGGCCGCGATGCCTTGCCCGGTGTCCTCCACCGTGGTCACGCACGCGCCGTCCTCCACGCTGACCGTCACCCGGATCCCGCCACCCGCGGGCGTGTAGCGCGAAGCGTTGTTCAGCAGGTTCTGCAGCGACTGCGAGATGCGCGTGGCATCGGCGCTCATCCTCAGCGGCGAGTCCGGCAGCTCCACCTCCAGCCGCTGGTTGCGCAAGGCAACCACCGGTCGAACCGCGTCCAGGCTGGCGTCGACGACGTCGCGGTAGTCGATCGGCTCGGTGCGCAGCACGATCTTGCCGTTGACGATGCGAGCCACGTCCAGCAGGTCGTCGATCAGCCGCGTGAGGTGGCCCAGCTGGCGGTCGATGATCTGGCGCACGCGCACCAGCGGCGCGGGCAGCGCGGGCATGCGCTGCATGATCTCGCTGGCGTTGCGGATGGGCGCCAGCGGGTTGCGCAACTCGTGCGCGAGCATGGCCAGGAACTCGTGCATGCGGCGGCTGGAGTGCTCGAGCTCCTGCATGCGGCGCTGCTCGGTGAGGTCGCGCGTGACCTTGGCGAAGCCGCGCAGCACGCCGGTGTCGTCGCGCACCGGCGTGATGACGACATTGGCCCAGAACTGGCTGCCGTCCTTGCGCACGCGCCAGCCCTCGGCTTCCAGCCCGCCGGTGCGGCGCGCGCCGTCCAGCTCGCTCTGGGGCACGCCCGCGGCCACGTCCTGCGCGGTGAAGAACATCGAGAAGTGCTGCCCGACCACTTCGCCGGCCGTGTAGCCCTTGATGGCCCGCGCGCCCGCGTTCCAGGTCAGCACGCGGCCCTCCGGGTCCAGCATGAAGATGGCGTAGTCCTTGACCGCCTCCACCAACAGCCGGAACTGCGCCTCGCTGCGGCGCAGCGCCTCCTCCTGGCGCTTGCGCTCGCTGAGGTCGCGCGTGACCTTGCCGAAGCCCACGAGCCGCCCGCGTGCGTCGCGCAGCGCCGTGATGACGACACTGGCCCAGAAGGTGCTGCCGTCCTTGCGCACGCGCCAGCCTTCGTCCTCGAAGCGGCCCTGCGCCGCGGCGCGCCGCAGCTCCTCCCGCGGCCAGCCGCGCTCGACGGCCTCGGCCGGATAGAACAGCTCGAAGGAGCGGCCGATGATCTCGTCGGCCTCGTAGCCCTTCAGGCACCGCGCGCCGGCGTTCCACGTCTGGATGCGCCCGTCGAGGTCGAGCATGAAGATGGCGTAGTCCTGCACGCTGTCAACGAGCAGGCGGAACCGGTCATCCGACCGGGACAAAGGCTGGGAAGACACAAGAGGGACGGCTGATTGCACGGCTTGGGGCAAACGGCAACAGCAGCAAGCCGCGCGCCCGGTGTTGGATACCTTGGCAACCCTGGGAGCGGCCTGGGGCGAGGCTGCTGCCTGGCGCCAAGCCCGGCGGGCGATGCGCCACTAGACCTTGGCCCGGTCCGGAATCGTGGCCACCGTCACACTGGCGTTTTGAGCGCCAGCCTTCCCCATGACCGCCTTCAATTTCCGTTTCGACAACACCTATGCCCGCGACCTGCCGGGCTTCTACGTGCCCTGGAAGCCCGCCACCGTGACGGCGCCGCGGCTGCTGTTCCTCAACCGCGAGCTGGCCGAGGAGCTGGACCTGGATGCGGCCGCACTCGACAGCGACGAGGGCGCCGCACTCTTTGCCGGCAACCAGCTGCCCGAAGGCGCTGAGCCGCTGGCGCAGGCCTATGCCGGGCACCAGTTCGGCGGCTTCTCGCCACAGCTCGGCGACGGGCGCGCGCTGCTGCTGGGCGAAGTGATCGATCACAACGGACGGCGCCGCGACATCGCGTTCAAGGGCTCGGGGCGCACGCCCTTCTCGCGCGGCGGCGACGGCAAGGCCGCCATCGGGCCGATGCTGCGCGAGGTGCTGGTGGGCGAAGGCGTGCACGCGCTGGGCATCCCGACCACGCGCGCGCTGGCCGTGGCGGCCACGGGCGAGCCGGTGATGCGCGAGCGCGTGCTGCCCGGCGCGGTGCTCACGCGCGTGGCGCTGAGCCACCTGCGCGTGGGCACCTTCCAGTTCTTCGCGGTGCGCGGCGACCTGGACAAGCTGCGCCAGCTCGCCGACTACGCCCTCTTGCGCCACGACCCGGACCTGGCCGGCACCCCCGACCGCTACCTGGCGCTGCTGCGCCGCGTGGCCCAGCGGCAGGCGGCGCTGGTGGCGCGCTGGATGAACGTGGGCTTCATCCACGGCGTGATGAACACCGACAACATGACCATCTCGGGCGAAACCATCGACTACGGCCCGTGCGCCTTCATGGAGGCCTACGACCCGGCGGCGGTGTTCAGCTCCATCGACCAGCACGGCCGCTACGCCTACTCGAACCAGCCGCTGATCGCGCGCTGGAACCTGGCGCGGCTGGGCGAGACGCTGTTGCCGCTGATCGCCGCGGACGAGTCCGACCCCGCCACCGCCGAGGCCGTGAAGCAGGCGACGGCCGTGATCGACGACTTTCCCGCCCTTTACGATGCGGCGCTGCTGCAGGGCCGGCGCGCCAAGCTGGGCTTGGCGCGCGCCGAGGCGAGTGATGCCGAGGCCGACTCGGTGCTGGCCGAGGATCTGTTGCATCTGATGCACGGCCTGGGCGTGGACTTCACGCTCGCCTGGCGCCGCCTGGCCGACGCGGCCGAAGGCAACGAGGCACCGCTGCGCGCGCTCTTCGGCCAGGCGCGCAAGCTCGACGACTGGCTCGCGCGCTGGCGCGGGCGCTGTGCCACGGAGGATGCCGGCGCGGACGAGGCCGGCGCACGGCGCGCGCAGCGCATGCGCCGGGTCAACCCGATCGTGATCCCGCGCAACCACCTCGTGGAGGAGGCGCTGGCCGCGGCCTCGGACCACGACGACCTCGGCCCGCTCAACCGCATGCTGGAAGCGCTGCGCAACCCCTTCGAGGAAACGGCGCAGAACGCCCGCTACGCCGAGCCGGCGCCGGCCGAGGTGACCGCTTGCTATCGCACCTTCTGCGGGACTTGATCGGAATCCCGCGACGCTCTCAAACCTTCCTACCCCGTTCGGGCCGAGCCCTTCGACAAGCTCAGGGCGAACGGGAAAGGTTTCGTTTGAGGCCTTCCTGAGACCCGTTCCGGCCCCTCAACGCAGGGAGCGATACACGCCAGAGGACCGCACCGGCATGGTGCTTGCCCTCCTGGGCCCGCGGCTGCACGGCTTGCAGCCCGGGAGGCACGTCTATGGATGAACCGACCAAGGGCCACGGCCCGCTCAAGGCCGCGGCCGCCGTGGTGCTGGCCCTCATGGCGCTGGCCATGGGATGGGGCGCCTACGTGTCCATGGCCCACTGGGCCGGCATCGGCGTGTAGGGCGTGCGATGGACAAGAGGCAAGCCCGATTCTTCGCCATCGGCGCCACCGCCGTTTCCGCCCTGGTGTTCGGGGCGCTCACGCTGGACAGCCACCGGCAGTTCGACCGGCTCACCAATGCCCAGAACCTCACGCCGCAGGTCGTGGCCGGCAAGGACGTTTGGCACAAATACAACTGCATCAACTGCCACACGCTCTTCGGCGAAGGCGCCTATTACGCGCCGGACCTGACCAAGATCACGCAGCACCGCGGCGAGGCCTATCTCACCGCGTACATGCGCGACCCCTCGCAGTTCTATGACGAGCAGCGGCACCGCCGCCTCATGCCGCGGCAGAACCTGTCCGAGCAGGAGATCAAGGACCTGATCGTCTTCCTGGACTGGGTCAGCAAGGTGGACAACCAGGGCTGGCCGCCGCGGCCCATCCTCGTGACGGGCGCCACCATCCCCGGCACCGACATGAGCGCGGCGCAGCGCTCCCAGACCGAGCCACCGGAGCAGGCCCTGCCGCCCGGCGCGCGCCCGGTGGCGCCGGCGCAGGACAACCCCATCGCGCTGGGCCAGGCGCTGTTCCGCTCCGTGCAGCCGGCCTGCAACGCCTGCCATTCGGTGGCGCCGGGCGTGAACATGGCCGGGCCGACGCTGGCAGGCCTCGCCACGCGCGCCGCGCAGACCGTGGCCGACCCGGGCTACAAGGGCGGCGCGCGCGACGTCGAGGGCTACATCCGCGAGTCCATCGTGCAGCCCAGCGCGCACCTGGTGCCCGGGGCGATGTACTCGGCCAACGGCCAGTCCTTCATGCCCACCACCTATGGCAGCCTGCAGCCGCAGCAGATCGACCAGCTCGTGGCCTACCTCGCCACGCTCAAGTAACGCAAGGGAGACGCCATGAGATACCGCTCGCAGGCCGTGGCCTACTGGTACTTCGCGGTGGCGATGCTGCTGTTCGGGCTGCAGCTGGTCTTCGGGCTGCTGTCGGCGGCCAAGTACCTGGGGCCCGATCCGCTGCTGTACGTGCTGCCCTTCGACGTCACCAAGATGATCCACACCAACCTGCTGGTGGTGTGGGTGCTCACGGGCTTCATGGGCGCGACGTACTGGATGGTGCCCGACGAGAGCCGCACCGAGCTCTACAGCGTCAGGCTGGCCTACATCCAGCTCGCGCTGTGGGTGGTGATGGGCGTGACCGCCGTCATCGGCTACCTGTTCCGCTTCGGCACGGGCAACAAGCTGCTGGAGCAACCATTGCCGCACAAGCTCGTGATCGTGGTCGTGATGCTGATGTTCCTGTGGAACATCCTCATGACCATCCGCAAGAGCGGGCGCTTCACGGCCACGGAGGGCGTGCTGCTGCTGGGCCTGGCGAGCGCGGCGGTGCTGTACCTGCCCTCGCTGCTGGACTTCGACAACTACACCGTCAGCATCTTCTACCGCTGGTGGACGATCCACCTGTGGGTCGAAGGCGTGTGGGAAATGATCCAGGGCGGCTTCCTGGCCTACCTGCTGATCCGCCTCAGCGGCGCCGACCGCGAGGTGATGGAGAAGTGGCTCTACGTCATCGTGGGCCTGGTGTTCATCGCCGGCATCCTGGGCACGGCGCACCACTACTACTGGGTCGGCGTGCCGTACTACTGGCTGCCCATCGGCGGGCTGTTCAGCGCGCTGGAGCCCGTGGCGCTGGTGGGCATGGCGATGTACGCGTACGGCGCCCTGCGGCGCTCGGGGATGTCGCATCCGAACACGCTGGCGCTGCACTGGACGCTGGGTAGCGCCGTGTTCACGCTCTTCGGCGCGGGGCTGCTGGGGCTGGCGCACACCTGGCCCAGCGTCAACAAGTGGACGCACGGCACGCTGATCACGGCCATGCACGGGCACGCGGCGTTCTACGGCGCCTACGCCATGGTCGTCATGGCCATGATCAGCTACGCCCTGCCCTCGTTCACGCCGGGCCGGCGCGAGCAGGGCTCGGCCATGGGCTACTGGGCCTTCTGGCTGCAGCTCGCGGGCATGTTCGGCATGACGCTGTCCTTCGCCACCGCGGGCATTGCGCAGGTGTACCTGGAACGCATCATGGGCCTGGGCTACCTGGACTCGCAGCTCAAGATCCAGGTCCATTTCCTGATGCTCATCGCCACGGCCAGCCTCTTCACCGTGGGCGTGGCACTGTTCATCTGGGACTTCTTCCGCTTCGCGCCACGGCTGCGGGTCATCGCGGAGGACGAAGCCACCAGCGCGAGCGCCGCGGCCGCGCGCGTCGGTGCGCAGCGCCGGCCGGCCTGATGGGGGACGCACGCGGAGACGGGGCGCACGCCGCGGGCGACGCGCCCTTCTACCTGCCCCAGCGCGACGAGTGCGCGCTGTTCGAGCGCTGCCACGCGCAGCGGCTGGCCGTGCTGCTCAAGGGCCCCACGGGCTGCGGCAAGACGCGCTTCGTGGAGCACATGGCGTGGCGGCTGGGGCGTCCGCTGGTGACGGTGGCGTGCCACGACGACCTCGCCGCCAGCGATCTCGTCGGGCGCTACCTCGTGCACCACGACCGCACCGCCTGGCACGACGGGCCGCTGGCGCGGGCGGTGCGCGAGGGCGCCATCTGCTACCTCGACGAGGTGGTGGAGGCGCGCCAGGACACGGTCGTGGTGCTGCACGCGCTCACCGACCACCGCCGCATCCTGCCCATCGACAAGACCGGCGAGCAACTCGCGGCACCGCCGGGGTTCATGCTGGTGCTGTCCTACAACCCGGGCTACCAGCGCATGGTCAAGGACCTCAAGCCCAGCACGCGGCAGCGCTTCGTGGCGCTGGAGTTCGACTTTCCCGCGCCGGCGCAGGAGGCGCGCGTGGTGCAGCGCGAGTCCGGCTGCGCCGAGGGCGACGCCGTGGCCCTGGTGCAGCTGGCGCAGCGGCTGCGCCAGCTGCAGGCGCAAGGACTGACGGAGCTGCCGGGCACGCGGCTGCTGGTGGCGGCGGCGCGGCTGGTGGCCGCCGGGACCGACCTGCGCACGGCCTGCCGCGTGGCGCTGCTGGCGCCGCTGTCGGACGACCCGGTGCTGCTGCAGGCGATGCAGGAGCTGGTCGAAGCCAGCTTCGCGTAGCGGCGCCCGGGACGCCCGCGCATGGCCGAAGCCGAGGACGTCCTCGTCGATGCCGCCCGCCACGCCGTGGCCTGGGTGCAGGCGCGGCGCGTGCGCGCTCCCGATGCGGCACAGGGGCTGGCGGAGCTCGCGCCGCGCCTGGACCTGCTGCTGCGCGCCGTGCATGGACGGCCTTTCCCGCTGCGCGTGGCGCAGCCGGGTGTGCCGCCGACGCTGCTGGCGCGCTGGTGGCGCGGCGAGGTCCAGCGCCCCGCCCTGCCCGGCACCGACGGCACGCGGCTGTGGCTGCCGCCCGCGCTGCCCGGCGTGCCCGAGGACGCCATCCCGGCGCTCTACCGCGCCATGGCGCTGCAGCAGGCGGCGCGTGCGCAGCGCGGCTCGCCGCAACGGGCCGCCGCGCTCCTGCCGGCCGAGCGTGACGCCTTCCTGCTGCTGGAGACGCTGGCGGTGGAGGCCGCGCTGCTGCACGCCCTGCCCGGCTTGAGCGGCCCCTTGCAGGCGCTGCGTGACGCGGCCCTGGCGCGCCGGCCACAGCCGCAGGCGCTGGCCGAGGCGTTCCAACGGCTGGAGCACACGCTGCGCGCGCGGTGGCAGGCGCCACTGAGCGCGGCCGTCGCACCCGCCCCGGCCGAGCTGGTGTCCGAAGCGCGGGCGCTGGTGGCCGGCCAGCCCGGCGCCCGGCTGCACGCGGATTGGTGGAGCGGCGAATGGCGCATGCCGGAGCCGGGCGCGTCCGGCATGGCCGCATGTGCGTCGGCGCAGCACGAGGAGGACGGCGACGGGCCGCCACGCAGCGCCCAGCTGCGGCGGCGCCCGCGCGTGCGCCAAGCGCAAGAGGGCGAGGACGACGCGTCCCCCGGCGCCTGGATGGTGCAGACGGCACAGCCCCAGGAAAAGGCCGAGGACCCGGCAGGGCTGCAGCGCCCGGCGGACCGCGACACCCAGGAGCCCGCGCAGTCGCACGCCGAATCGCTCGCCGAGCTGGACGCCGCGAGGCTGGTACGCACGCCGCAGCGCGCGCAGGAGGTGCTGCTGTCGGACGACCCGGTGCCAGCGACGCCGGCCCAGGCCCTGCCGCGGCGCACGCCCGCCCATGGCGAAGCGCAGCGCTTCGAGTACCCGGAGTGGGACCACCGCCAGCAGGCGTACCGCCGGCCCGGCACGACGGTCTGGGTGCGCGCCGCCGAGCCCGGCTCCCGCGGCTGGGTCGAGCGCACGCTGCGCGAGCAGCACGCGCTGCTGCAGGGCCTGGTGCGGCGCTTCGAGCTGCTGCGCTCGCGCCGCGTCACGCTGCGCGCGCAGGCCGAGGGCGACGAGGTGGACCTGGACGCGCTGGTGCAGGCGCGCGCGGACTTTCGCGCCGGGCTGCCGCTGAGCGAGCGCGTGTACCGCAGCCAGCGGCTGCTGCGGCGTGACATGGCGTGCGTGGTGCTGGTGGACATCAGCGGCTCCACCGACGGCTGGCTGGCCGGCAGCCGCCGCGTCATCGACGTCGAACGCGAGGCCCTGCTGCTGCTGGCCCTGGCGCTCCAGCGCCTGGGCGAGCCCCATGCCCTGATGGCCTTCAGTGGCCGCGGCTCCCACCGCGTGACCCTGTGGCAGCTCAAGGGCTTCGAGGAGCCCTCCAGCGAGGCGGTGCTCGCGCGCATCGCCGGGCTGGAGCCGCAGCACTGCACGCGTACCGGGGCGGCGCTACGCCATGCCTCGTGGTTGTTGTCGCAACGTGCGGAGCACCACCGGCTGCTCCTGTTGCTGTCCGACGGCAAGCCGCAGGACGACGGCGGCTACGAGGGCGCCGCGGCGGTGCAGGACCTGCGCCGCGCGGTACTGGAGGCGCGGGCGCAGGGGCAGCACCCGTTCGCGCTGACGGTCGAGCGCCAGGCCGCGGACTGGATGCCCAGGGTGTTCCCGCCCGGACACTGGGCGCTGCTGCAGCAGCCCGAGCGGCTGCCCCTGCTGGTGCTGCAGTGGCTGCGCCGGCTGCTCATGGCGCCCTGAGGGCCGGGATCAGGCCACGCCTTGCCGCAGCATCGCGTCGGCCACCTTGACGAAGGCGGCGATGTTGGCGCCGTCCACGTAGTTGACCGAGCCGTCGTCGCGCCGGCCGTGGCGCACGCAATGCATGTGGATGTCCTTCATGATCGCGTGCAGCCGCTCGTCCACCTCGGCGTGCAGCCAGGACAGCCGCATGGCGTTCTGCGTCATCTCCAGGCCCGAGGTCGCCACCCCGCCGGCGTTGCTGGCCTTGCCCGGGGCGTACAGCGTGCGCGCGTCCAGGAACACGTTGACCGCCTCCAGCGTGGAGGGCATGTTGGCGCCCTCGGCCACGCAGCGCACGCCCTGCCGCACCAGCAGCCGCGCGTCGTCGCCATCGAGCTCGTTCTGCGTGGCGCAGGGCAGCGCGACGTCCACCGGCACGTGCCAGGGCCGGCGGCCGGCCTCGAACTGCAGCCCGTGGCGCTCGGCAAAGGCCGACAGGCGCCCGCGCTGCACGTTCTTCCACTCCATGATCTCGCCCAGCTGGTCCGCCTGCAGGCCCTGATCGACCACGAGCGTGCCTTCGGAATCCGACAGCGTGACCACGCGCGCGCCCAGCTCGATGGCCTTTTCCGCCGCGTACTGCGCCACGTTGCCCGCGCCCGAGATGGACACGCGCAGCCCGTCGAAGGCCAGGTGCTCGCGGTGCAGCATCTCCTGGGCGAAATAGACCGTGCCGTAGCCGGTAGCTTCCGGGCGCATCGCGCTGCCGCCGAAGGACAGGCCCTTGCCGGTGAACACGCACGAGGCGTCGTTGCTCAGCCGCTTCATCATCCCGGCCATGTAGCCGACCTCGCGCGCGCCCACGCCGATGTCGCCCGCGGGCACGTCGGTGTCAGGGCCGATGTGGCGGAACAGCTCGAAGATCAGCGCCTGGCAGAAGCGCATGACCTCGCCGTCGCTCTTGCCCTTGGGGTCGAAGTCCGAGCCGCCCTTGCCGCCGCCCATGGGCAGCGTGGTCAGCGCGTTCTTGAAGGTCTGCTCGAAGCCCAGGAACTTCAGGATCGACAGGTTCACCGACGGGTGAAAGCGCATGCCGCCCTTGTACGGGCCGATGGCGTTGCTGTGCTGCACGCGCCAGGCGCGGTTGACCTGCACCTCGCCCTTGTCGTCCACCCAGGACACGCGGAACTGGATGGCGCGGTCGGGCTCGACCAGGCGCTCC
The DNA here is from genome assembly GCF_937926365.1 of uncultured Azohydromonas sp. GTDB lineage: Bacteria > Pseudomonadota > Gammaproteobacteria > Burkholderiales > Burkholderiaceae_C > Azohydromonas. Next base: position 52,320 of record NZ_CALAOH010000209.1, read on the forward strand.
AGCAAGGCCTGCTCGGCGTAGTAGGGGTGCTGCTGGATGTAGGGCCACAAGCTGCCCATCACCTCCTCGACCGCCTGCAGGAATTCGGGTTGATGCGGATCGCGCGCCTTCAGCGCGCCCAGGAAATCGGAAAGGTTTGCAAGCTTCAAGTCATTCCTTTCATGGCGGCTGCACCGGGACGCTCCGGTGGCCTGGGAGCAGCAATGGCCGAGCCAGGGGCCTTGCGGCGCGGCCGTCCCTGCCCCGCCGCTACGTCCGGGCGAATGCCGGAATGCTGAAGCGCCGCCGGTACGCGCCCGGCGCCATGCCGGTGGTGCGCTTGAACAGGCGGCGGAAGAAGGCGGCGTCCTCGTAGCCCACGCGCCAGCCGATCTCGTCCACCGGCGCATCGGTGCGCTCCAGCCGGCGCTTGGCATCCTCGATGCGCAGCCGCTGCACGTAGGCGATGGGCGTGAGCCCGGTGGCCGCGGCGAAGCGGCGCTTGAAGGTGCGCTCGGCCAGGCGCGAGCGCTTGACCATCTCCTCCACGGGGTTGGCCATGGAAAAATGCGTGCTCAACCACTTCTGCGCCTGCAGCACCTCGGCGTCGCCGTGGTCGCTGCGGCCCTCGAACACCATGTAGGGCGTGAGCCCGTCCTGGTGCCACTGCAGCGCGAACATGCGCGCGACCGCCTGCGCCGTGGTGGCGCCGGCGTGGCGCGCGATCAGGTACAGCACCAGGTCGTGCCAGGTGTTCGACGCGCCGGACGTGACCAGCTCGTCGTGCTGCCCCGAGATCACGAGCACGCGCTCGGGATGGACCGTGACGGCCGGGTACGTGGCGGCAAAGGTGCGCGCGTACTCGAAATGCACGGTGGCGTCCCGGCCGTCGAAAAGCCCCGTCTCGGCCAGCAGGAAGATGCCCGAGCAGGCCGAGCACAGCAGCGCGCCGCGCGCGTGCATGGCGCGGGCCCACTCCACCACGCGCGGATGGCGCCCCGTCCCCCAGCCCTGCGGCCTCACCACCACGGACGGCACGATCACGATGTCGCTGGCCGCGATGTCGCCGATGCAGCGCTGCACCTGCACGGGCACCCCGCTGGCCAGCATCAGCGGGCCCATGGCCTCGCCCACGATCTCGACCTGGAACGGCGCCGGCAGGCCCATCAGCGCGAAGGCGTTCAGAACGTCGTACAGGCCGAACAGCGTGGACACCGCGGCCTCGGGCAGGGCCACCAGGCTGACGTGGCGCGGAGCCGCTGCGGCAGGGCTGTTCGCTCGGATCATGGCCTCGGTTTCCTTCGGCGCCGCCGCGCCGGCGTGGCACGAACGGACCGATTTTGGGCGATTTAGCCTCTTCGTCCGAAGAGGCGCCCTCGCCACCATGGCTGCCACGGTCCCCGCCTCGGGCGCCGATGAAAGGAAGCAAAGACCATGGACACGGCCACCATCGATCAGCACAAGCTGGACGCCTTCGTCACGCGCGCCATCGGCGACATCGCTTCCGCCTACGGCGGCGTGATGGTGAGCCTGGGCCATCGCCTGGGCCTGTACAAGGCGATGGCCGGCGCCGGGCCGGTCAGCGCCGCGGAGCTGGCCGCGCGCAGCGGCTGCGCCGAGCGCTACGTGCGCGAATGGCTCAACGCGCAGGCCGCGGGCGGCTACGTGGACTACCACGCCGCCAGCGGCACCTTCGAGCTCACGGCCGAGCAGGCGCTGGTGCTGGCCGACGAGGACAGCCCGGTGTTCATCCCCAACGCCTGGCACGTGCCGGCGTCGATGTGGTTCGACGAGGACAAGACGCTGGAGACCTTCCGCACCGGCAAGGGTTTGGCCTGGGGCGAGCATGACGCGCGGCTGCACTGCGGCGTGGCGGCCTTCTACCGCAACGGCTACAAGGCCTGCCTGGTGCCGCAATGGCTGCCCGCGCTGGAGGGCGTAGTGGAACAGCTCGAAGCGGGCATCAGCGTGGCCGACGTGGGCTGCGGCCACGGGCACTCGACGGTGCTGATGGCGCAGGCATTTCCCAACTCGCGCTTCCACGGCTTCGACGTGCACGCGGGCTCGATCGCCGAGGCCCGGCGCAACGCGGCCACGGCCGGCGTGTCCGACCGGGCGAGCTTCGAGGTGGCGCCGGCCGTGGGCTACCCGAACCGGCACTACGGGCTGGTGTGTTTCTTCGACTGCCTGCACGACATGGGCGACCCGGTGGCGGCGGCACAGTACGCCTCGGAGGTGCTGGCGCCCGGCGGCACCGTGCTGCTGGTGGAGCCCTTCGCCCCCGACCGCTTCGACGGCCAGCCCGACACCGTGGCGCGGCTGTACTACTCGGCCTCGACCACCATGTGCTGCGCGCACGCCATCTCCGAGGGCGGCCAGCTGGTGCTGGGCGCCCAGGCCGGCGAGGCGCGGCTGCGCGAGGTGTTCCGCAAGGCGGGCTTCACGCATTTCCGGCGCGCGGCGCAGACGCCGTTCAACCTGATCCTGGAAGCGCGGCGCTGACGGCGGCACGGGGCTGAGGGCATCCCAGCTCCCCGCATAAGCACGCTCGGAATGCGTCGTTGTCGCGGCCAAGGGGCCCCTCCTAGACTGAATTCAGTCGAATGAAAACCGAGGAACATGCCCTTGCACCGCACCCCCACGGGCCCGGCCGCGGCCAGCCTGGCCGATCCGGCGGAAGTCGAGCTCGCAACCGAAGCGCTGGCCCGAGCACTGGAGGAAAGCGCCGTCGCACGCGACCAGCGCGGCGGCCACGCCCGCGAGGAGCGCGAGCTCATCCGCGGCAGCGGCCTGCTCAACCTGACCACGCCGCGCGCCTTCGGCGGCTGGGGCCACCCCTGGCAGCTCTTCTTCCAGGGCCTGCGGCGCCTGGCGCAGGTGGACAGCGCGCTGGCGCACGTGTACGCCTTCCACCACCTGCAGGTCGCCACGGTGCTGCTGTACGGCACGCCGGAGCAGCACGAATACTTTCTGCTGCCCACGGTGAACGAGCGCCTGTTCTGGGGCAACGCGCTCAACCCCAACGACAAGCGCGCGCTCGCGCACGATGACGGCGACGGCTTCATCGTCCACGGCCCCAAGAGCTACTGCTCCGGCTCGGTGGGCTCCGACCAGCTCACCTTTTCCGCCTGGCACGAAGCTTCACAGAGCCTGCTCATCGCCGCGCTGCCCAGCCGCCACCCGGGCATCAGCATCCACGGCGACTGGGACGCCTTCGGCCAGAAGCAGACCGACAGCGGCACCGTCACTTTCAACCAGGTGCGCGTGCAAGCACATCAGGCGCTGGTGCGCCCGGGCACCGTGCCACGCCCGCGCGCCACGCTGCGCGCGCAGATCGCGCAGCTGGTGCTCGTGAACCTCTATACCGGCATCGCCCAGGGCGCGCTGGCGCAGGGCCTGCGCTACACGCGCGAATCCTCGCGCCCCTTCCTCGCCTCGGGCGTGGCCCGCGCCGTGGACGACCCCTACGTGCAGCACCGCTACGGCGAGCTGTCGGTGCTGGTGCGGCCGGCCGAGGTGCTGGCCGACCTGGCGGCGCACAAGCTCGACCAGGCGCTGGCGCTGGGCGAGGACGTCACGGCCCCGGACCGCGGCGAGGTGGCCGTGGCCGTGGCGCAGGCCAAGGCCGTGGCGCACCGCGCCGCCATCGAGGTCAGCACCCAGGTCTTCGAGCTCACCGGCGCGGGCGCGACGGCCTCGCGCCTGGGGCTGGACCGTTTCTGGCGCAACGCCCGCGTGCACACGCTGCACGACCCGCTGGACTACAAGCTGCGCGACCTCGGCCGCCACGCGCTGCTGGGCCGCTATCCGGAGCCCACGTCCTATTCCTGACCTGCTCTCACACTACAACGACACGCCATGAGCCTCGACATCTTCTGGTTCCTTCCCACCTCGGGCGACACGCGCTACCTGGGCAAGTCCGACTTCGGTCGTCCCGCGAGCAACGAGTACATGCGGCAGATCGCCGTCACGGCCGAGCAGCTGGGCTACGACGGGCTGCTCATCCCCACCGGCGCCTCCTGCCTGGACCCGTGGGTGGTGGCCTCCAGCCTCGTGCCGGTGACGCAGCGCATCAAGCTGCTGGTGGCGCTGCGCACCTCCATCAGCGGCCCCACCGCCAACGCGCGCCAGGCCGCGTCGCTGGACCAGGCGCTGCACGGCCGCCTGCTGCTCAACGTGGTGCCCGGCGGCGACGCCGCCGAGCTGGCCGCCGAGGGCGTGTACCTCAAGCACGACGAGCGCTACGAAGTGGCCGACGAGTTCCTCACCGTCTGGAAGCGCCTGCTGCAAGGCGAAAAGGTGGACTTCGAGGGCAAGCACCTCAAGGTCGAAGGCGCGAAGAACTACTTCGAACCCGAGAGCAAGCCCTACCCGCCGCTGTATTTCGGCGGGTCGTCGCCGGCGGCGCACGAGCTGGCAGCCAAGCACGTGGACGCCTACCTCACCTGGGGCGAGCCGCCCGCGGCCGTGGCCGAGAAGATCGCCGACGTGCGCGCGCGCGCCGCGAAGCACGGCCGCAGCGTGCGCTTCGGCGTGCGGCTGCAGGTCATCGTGCGCGAAACCAATGCCGAGGCCTGGGCCGCGGCCGATAGCCTGATCAGCAAGCTCACGGACGAGGACATCCGCGCCGCGCAGGCCAACTTCGCCAGGATGGACTCGGTGGGCCAGCAACGCATCACGGCGCTGCACGGCGGGCGGCGCGACAAGCTGGAGATCAGCCCCAACCTCTGGGCCGGCGTGGGCCTGGTGCGCGGCGGCGCCGGCACGGCGCTGGTGGGTGACCCCGAAACCGTCGCCGCCCGGCTCAAGGAGTACGCGGACCTGGGCGTGGACAGCTTCGTGCTCTCGGGCTATCCGCACCTGGAGGAGGCCTTCCGCTTCGCCGAGCTGGTGTTCCCGCTGCTGCCGGGCAAGAAGCCCGTGACGCTGCGCGACCAAACCCTCACCGGCGGCGCCTTCGACGTGCGCGCCGGCGAGACGGCCCAGAAGAAGGCGGCATGACATGAGCCTGCAAGTCATCGACATGCGCTGCAGGCCGGCGTACCTGCACGATTTCTTCGGCGCCACGCCCGATACCCCGGCCAACGACGTGGCGCGCTGGCTCAACCAGCGCGTGGGCACGCGCGGCAACCCGGAGCACTACGCGCGCTCGCGCACGCACGAGGGCTTTCTCGCGGAGATCACGGAGGCCGGCTTGAGCAAGGCCGTGGTGGTGGGGCGCCACACGCCCAGCCAGCACCTGCCCAATGACCAGATCCACGCCATCGTGAGCACGGACTCGCGGCTGGTGGGCATCGGCTCGGTGGACCCGGACCTGCTGGGCGCCGCCACGCCGGGCGAGATCGACCGCGCGATCGGGCAGCTGGGCCTGGCCGGCATCAACCTGGAGCCGGGCTTCGGCACGCCGGCGCGGCATCCGGACGACCCGGTGTACTTCCCGGTCTACGAGCAGCTCTCGGCGCTGGGCGTGCCGGTGTTCCTGATGTCGGGCCCGACCACGCCGGACCAGCGCTACAACGACCCCGCGCCGCTGGCGCGCGTGGCCGCGGCCTTCCCGAAGCTGCGCATCGTGGCCTACCACGGCTACTGGCCCAACACGCAGCAGCTCGTGGGCGTGGCCTTCAGGCACGAAAACGTGTTCCTGGTGCCCGACATGTACCTGTTCCTGCCGGGCAGCGAGGTCGTCGTGCAAGCCGCCAACGGCTTCCTGGCCGACCAGGTGCTGTTCGGTTCCTCCTACACCTTCCGACCCATCCGCCAGAGCATCGAGGACGCGCAGCGCCTGGGCTTCAAGGACGGCGTGCTGGAGAAGTTCTTTGCGGGCAATGCGAGGCGGTTACTTGGACTGGACCACTGATTGCGCCCCTGCGCGGGCACTGCGACACCGCAGCGAGGCACGGCCATGGCGAGGCTGAGCCTGGACGAGGCGCTGGGCCTCGCCGCCGCGGCGCTGGAGCGCGCCGGCGCCAACGCCGACATGGCCGCCTCCACCGCCCGCGCACTGGTGCTGGCCGAGGCCCAGGGACTGGGCTCGCACGGCCTGGCGCGCGTGCCGCAGTACGCGACGCACCTGCGCCATGGGCGGGTGGACGGCCGCGCCGTGCCGCGCCTGCTCACGGCGCGCGGTGGCGCCGCGCTCGTGGACGCCCAGGACGGCCTGGCCTTCCCGGCCTGCGAGCTGGCTGTGCTCGAGGCGATCCGGCGCGCGCGCGAGTTCGGCGTGGCCTTCGCCGGCGTGACGCGCAGCCACCATGGCGGCGTGATGGCGGACCACCTGCGCCCCGTGGCCGCGGCGGGCCTGGTGGGCCTGGCCTTCGCCAACTCGCCGGCGGCCATGCCGGCGGCGGGCGGGCGCCATCCCATCTTCGGCACCAACCCGCTGGCCGCCGCCTTTCCGCGCCGCGGCCACGACCCGCTGCTGGTGGACCTGAGCCTGTCCGAGGTGGCGCGCGGCAAGCTGATGGTGGCCGCGCAGCAGGGCCGCTCCATTCCGGAAGGCTGGGCGCTGGACAAGGAGGGCCGCCCCACCACCGACCCGAAGGCCGGCATGGAGGGTTCGATGCTGCCCATCGGCGCGGCCACCAGCGCCAAGGGCGCGATGCTGGCGCTGGTGGTGGAGCTGCTGGTGACGGCGCTCATCGGTGGCCGCTACGGCTTCGAGGCCTCCAGCTTCTTCGTTGCCGAGGGCAACCGTCCCCGCATCGGGCAGGCCTTCCTGGTGATCGATCCGGGCGCGCTGGCCGGCTCGCGCGAGTACCTGGACCGTGTCGAGGTACTGGTGCGGGAAATGCTGGTGGACGAAGGCGTGCGGCTGCCCGGCGCACGGCGCGAGCGGTTGCGGCACCGGGCGGAGACGGAAGGCATCGAGGTGGCGGACGCGCTGCTGGCGCAGCTGACGGCGTGATTCCGGTCCATGCCGGCCGACCGTCACCAGTGCATCCACTCCGCCAGCGCCCGCGACACGGCCTCGGGCTGCTCCATCGTGCTCATGTGGCCGCTGTCCTCGATCACGACCAGGCGCGAGCCCGGCACCATGGCGTGCATCTGCTCATGCCGCGACAGCGGGCTCCAGGCGTCCTCGCGCCCACAGGCCAGCAGCGTGCGGCAGCGCAGGTTGCGCAGCACCTCGCGCGCGTCGGGCCGGCCCAGCAGCGCCTTGATCTGCGCCTCGAAGATCGCCGGCGTCTGGCGCTCGATCATGTCCAGGATCCGCTCGAACAGCGGCGAGTCCAGGCGCGACGGATGCACCATGCCCCGCGCCCACACGCGTCCCATCTCGCGCATGCCCTTGTCGCGCGCCATCTGCAGCAGCGCCATGCGCTTGGCGCGCTCCTGCTCGCCGGCAGGGCCCTCGGCCAGCGGGTCCATGCCCGTGTCGAGCAGCGCCAGCCGCTCCACGCGATCGGGCGCCAGGCGCGCCACTTCGAGCGCCACGCGCCCCCCCATCGAGTGCCCGGCCAGCGAAAAGCGCTGCGCCGGCGCGATTTCCAGGACATGGCGCGCCATGCCGGTGATGGACGACAGCTCGCCATAGGACGGCACCACGCAGTCCGCGAAGCCCAGCGCTTCGCACTGCGCCGTCCACACGGCGGCGTCGCACATCAGGCCCGGCAGCAACAGCACACACGGTCGCGTCATGTTCTTCTCTCCTGGGTGCTTGCGCACCCGGTTTCCCTCGTCAGTTGTTCTCGAGAATCAGGTGGCCCACGGCCGTGTTCGAAGCGGGCACATGATAGAAGCGGTGCCTGAGCGTCGGCTTGGGGCCGCCGTTGACGTCGCTCATCGCGCCGCGCGCGATCAGCCACATCACCAGCTCGATGCCCTCGCTGCCGGCCTCGCGCACGTAGTCGATGTGCGGGATGCTGGCGGCGGCTTCCGGGTCGTCGATCAGCTTGTCCAGGAAGGCGTTGTCCCACTCGCGGTTGATCAGCCCCGCGCGCGGGCCCTGCAGCTGGTGGCTCATGCCGCCGGTGCCCCAGATCTGCACGTTGAGCGGCTCGTCATAGCTCTCCACCGCCTTGCGGATGGCCTTGCCCAGATTGAAGCAGCGCCGGCCGCTGGGCACGGGGTACTGCACCACGTTGACCGCGAAGGGAATCACCGGGCAGGGCCAGGCCTCGGGCTGGCCGAACATCAGCGACAGCGGCACCGTCAGGCCGTGGTCCACGTCCATCCTGTTGACGATGGTCAGGTCGAAGTCGTCCTGGATCACGGACTGCGCGATGTGCGAGGCCAGCTCCGGATGGCCGATGACCTTGGGCACCGGGCGCGGGCCCCAGCCCTCGTCGGCGGGCTGGAACTCCGCCCCCGTGCCGATGGCGAAGGTGGGAATGATGTCCAGGCTGAAGGCCGTGGCGTGGTCGTTGTAGACCAGGAAGATCACGTCGGGCTTGTTCTCCTTCTCCCACTGCTTGGAGAAGTCGTAGCCCTGGAACACCGGCTGCCAGTAGGGCTCCTGGGTCTTGCCCAGGTCCAGGCTGGCGCCGATGGCCGGCACGTGCGAGGTGTAGATGGATGCGGTGATGCGGGCCATGTCAGCCCTCCTTCCCGGGTTGCCGCGATGGCGGCTGGGGTTGCTGGGCCTGCGGGCGCTGCTGCTCGTGCAGGTAGCGGTTGCCTTCCGGCGAACGGCCGCCGGCGAGCATCATCTGGGCGTAGGCCTGCTCCGTCATGCCGGTCATGCTGCCCACCATCTTCTGCACGCTGACGCCGTCGGTGGCGCCGATCTTGACCAGAAAGTAGATGTTGCCGCCCAGTTCGATGCAGCGGTTGAGGTCGCGCGCCAGCACGGCCTGCTTCTGCTCCTCCGTCATCGGCCACTGGTCCAGGTAGGCGCGCTCGCCGGCCTTGAACTTCTCACGGTTCGCGGCCTTCATCAGCGACATGCAGAACTGGTTGAGCCAGTAGCCTTTGCGCGACTGCTCGGCATCGAACATCGTCGTGCCGGGCACGTCCTTGTAGGGCTTGTCGAGTGCCATTACTTCGCCGCCTCCCCCACGCTGGCGGCGCTGCCGGCGTCGGCCTTGGCCGCCGTCTGCTGCGCCAGCAGCCGGTCGATGACGCGGCGCGACTGCAGGCCGCCGGCATCGATGTTGAGCATCAGCAGCTTGCGATCGGGCCACAACGAGATGTTGGCCTGCTGGCGTTCCAGCATCTGCAGGTCCTCGCCGAAGACCTTGCCCTGCCCTTCGCGGATGGAGAGCGTGAGCGCCGGGTCCTGCGGCTTGAAGTGCCGCGCCATGCCCCAGAAGTAGTGGTGCGAGGTCTCGGTTTCCGGGGTGATGAAGTCCACCACGATGGCATAGACCTTCTTGTCCGCCGGCGCGTCCTTGCCGCCCTGGCCGGCCAGCGCCACCCCGACCTCGATCATCACGTGCGTGGGCGGCGTGAAGTGGCACACCTGCCAGCGGTCCACGCGCTGGTCATCGGGCAGGCCGTGGCCGCGCAGCGCCAGCTTCCAGAACGGCGGCGCCTCGGGCAGGTCGTTCATGAAGCGGCTGGTCATCACGTGGTCGCCCTCCGCCTTCGTGGTGCACGGCGTCTCGTCGATCTCCTTCTGCCCGATGGACGTGGAGTGCACGTAGGTCTCGTGCGTGAGGTCCATCAGGTTGTCGATCATGAGCCGGTAGTCGGCCTTGACGTGGTAGTAGCCGCCGCCATAGGCCCACTCGGGATCGTTGGCCCATTGCAGGTCGGGAATGAGCGCGGGGTCGGCCTGCGCCCGGTCTCCGGGCCAGACCCAGATGAAGCCGTGGCGCTCCTCCACCGCGTAGCTCTTGATGCACGGGAAGCCCCGCACGCGCTGCCCCGGCATGCCGACGGCCTTGCCGTCGCAGCCCATCTCCAGCCCGTGGTAGCCGCACACCAGCTTGCCGTCGCTGACGAAGCCCAGCGACAGCGGCGCGCCGCGGTGAGGGCAAAAATCCTCCACCGCCGCGGGCGAGCCGTCGGCCTGGCGGTAAAAGACGATGGCCTCGTTGCAGACCTTGCGGCCCAGCGGCTTGCCCTCGATCTCCTCGGGCTTGCAGGCGACGTACCAGGCGTTCTTCAGAAACATGTTGGGTCCTGTGGAAGAAGTGGTTGCGGGCGTATGCGTTTGGGGTGGCGACCGCGGTCAATGCGCCGCCGCGTGGGTCCGCGACTGGCCCGGCGCCGAGCGGCCGGTGCCGACGGCCATCACGGCCAGCGCCCCGGCCACCAGCGGCAGCGCGTAGGCGTAGTAGAGCGACGCGGGTTGCCAGCCGCCGTCGAGCAGCAGGCCGGCGGTCAGCGGGGCGACGATGGCGCCGATGCGGCCGATACCGATGGCCCAGCCCAGGCCGGTGGTGCGCACCGCCGCCGGGTACGTGACCGGTGCGAAGGCATACAAGCCCGCCATCGAGGCGAAGAGGAAGACGCCCATGCCGAAGGCCGCCGCGAAGGCCAGGCCCAGGGCCCCCGACACCGCGCCGAACAGCGCCGTGAACAGGGCATAGACCAGGAAGGCCGCCACCGTGAGATGGGCCAGCCGCATGCGCAGCGCCAGGGCGCCGAAGAGGCTGCCGCCGACGATGCCGCCGAGGTTGATCAGCACGCCGCCGGTGACGCCCTGCTGGGCCGACAGCCCGGCTTGCACCAGCAGCTTGGGCGTCCAGCTCAGCGAGAAGTACACGCTGAACATCAGCAGGAAGAAGGCCGTCCAGAGCATCAGCGTCGGACGCGCCAGGCCGTTCTTGAACAGGCCGGCCACGGCATTGCCCTCGGGGGCCGCCGCACCGTAGGCGGCGCGCTCGGGCAGTTGCTGCAGCGCGGGGCGCTGCATGAAGCCCAGGATGCGGTTGAGCTTCTCCAGCGCGCCGGCCGGGCGGCGGGCGATGAGGAAGTCCACCGACTCGGGCAACCGCCACAGCACGATGGGAATCATCACCGCCGTGGTCAGGCCGCCGAACACGAACACCGAGCGCCAGCCGTAGTGCTGCAGCAGCCAGGCCGCCACCAGCCCGCCCAGCGTCGCGCCGATGGGATAGCCCGTGGCCTGCAGCGCCACGGCGGTGCTGCGCCACTTCAGCGAGGAGTACTCGGCCGTGATGACGCCCACGCTGGCGAGCATGCCGCCGATGCCCACGCCGGTGAGCCCGCGCAGCCCGACGAGCTGCAGGTGGCTCTGCGCGATGCCCGACAGCAGCATGCCCGCGGCAATGACGATCAGGCACAGCACGATGACGGGCTGGCGGCCCATGCGGTCGGCCAGCGGGGCCACGAACAGCGAGCCCACCGCCATGCCCACCAGGCCCGCGCTGAACAGCAGGCCGAGCTGGGCGCCGTTGAGCTTCCACTCCGCCGCCACGCTGGAGGCCGTGAAGGCCATCACCAGCACGTCGAAGCCGTCGAGCATGATGAGCATCACGCAGATCGCCACGGCGACCCACTGGAAGCGGCTCATGGCGCTCTCTTCGAGCGTCTTGCGGATGTCGTTCATACAAGTCCCTTTCGAGGAACAGGTTGTCTCCTCAGCGTTCATGGCAATCGACCCGCCTCACGGCGAATGGGGTCATGCAAAGGCTGCGGATGGGTTTGATGGGCTTGTCGGCATACCGCGCGACGATCGCCCGGCGCGGCGCCTTGTTGCGCAGCCGAAGCATCACCGCGGCGGCCTTCGGCGACCAATGCCAAACAGGGGCGGAGCTATCAGTTCTGTTTATGGTTGCCCGGGCACCTTCGTGCGTCACCGCCTGAGCACCTGCGCGAGCGCTTGCAATTCGCTCGTCCTGAGGCGGCCTCCCTCGCTCTGCGGGGCATCCTGGGCCTGCGCGGCAGCGGCAATGCCCAAGCACGGTAGGGAGGCCCAGCATTTCACCCGGGTAATATAAAAATTCTTTTTACCCGGGTAATATCATGCGCCATGAGCACGGAAACTTCAGCCCCCATCCCCGTCCCGGAAGGACGGCAGTTCACGGCCTTCCAGGGCCATCGGCGCCTGGCGTCCGGTGCCATGGAAGCCGTCATGCGCGCAGCCGCCCGCGCCGCGGAGGACCTGGAGCCGTCCGAGCCGGTGCTGGTGTTCGATGACGCGACGGGCGTCCAGACCGACCTGGGCGCGCTGGCCACGCCCGCGGCGGCGGCCGGAGCGCCCGCACCGGTGCAGCCGGGCGGACAACCCGCGCGTCAGGCCGGACGCCCCAGGCTGGGCGTGGTCGCGAAGGAGGTAACGCTGCTGCCCCGGCATTGGGAGTGGCTGGCCCTGCAGCCGGGCGGCGCCTCGGTCACCTTGCGCCGGCTGGTGGACGAGGCTCGGCGCAGCCAAGGCCCGCGCGAAGCCGTGCGGGCGGCGCAGGAGCGCTGCTACCGCTTCCTGCATGCGATCGCCGGCAACCTGCCGGGCTATGAGGACGCGCTGCGTGCGCTGTACCGGGCGGACGCCGAGGGTTTCAATGGCGCCATGCAAGCCTGGCCGCAGGATGTGCGGGAGTACGCCGCCGGCCTGGCAGCGGCGGCGTTTGCCGAGGGTGGCGCGGCCTGAGGCAGTAGCCCGCGCAACCGGCCTGCCGAGCGGCGTTCCCGGTGCCGGTTCTAGGCCTCGGCCATGGCGGCACCGCCACCGACGCGGCGCATGACCCAGTTGAACAGCGGCGTGGCCATCAGCGTGGTCAGCACCGCCATCAGCACCAGCACCGAGAACAGGCCCGGCAGGATGACCCCGGCGGCCAGGCCGATGTTGATGATGATCAGCTCCATCAGCCCGCGCGCGTTCATCAGCGCGCCGATGGCCATGGCGTCGGTGTTGGACTCGCCGCTCAGCCGTGCCGCGGCCCAGCAGGCCACCAGCTTGCCGCCAAAGGACGCGGCCAGGATCGCCAGCGCGGCCACGAAGATGGCCGGCTCGAACAACATGTCCAGCCGCGTGTTCAGGCCCGAGTACGTGAAGAACATCGGCAGCAGGAACACCACGACGAAGGGCTGCAGCGCCGCGCGCAGCTTCTCGGTCAGCGGCCCGCGTGGCATGACGCAGCCCAGCAGGAAGCCGCCGAACACCGCATGGATGCCGATCGCATCCATCGCGAAGGCGCACAGCGAAAACAGCGCCAGCACCGCGGCCAGCAGGCTGCTGGGCAGGGGCTGGTCCGGGCGCACCCAGCTCGCCAATTGCCGCAGCAACCTGCGGCCCACGAAGATCATGAACAGCGCGAAGCCGATGCCGCCGCCGATGGCCGCATAGGCGCCGGACCAGCTGCCGCCGAAGCTCGCCAGCACGATGGCCAGGATGCACCACGCGGCGGCGTCGTCCACCGCGCCGGCGGTCAGCGCCAGCGTGCCCAGCGAGGTGCCCGCCAACCCGCGCTCGTGAATGATGCGGGCCAGCATCGGGAACGCGGTGATGGCGATGGCGGCGCCCAGGAACAGCGCGGCCTCGCCTTGCCGCGCCTTGTCAGCAAACAGGCCGGGCACCGTGTGCAGCCACGGCGTCAGCGCGAAGGCCAGCATGAAGGGCAGCACGATGCCCGCGATGGATACCGACATCGCGCTGCGCGCGCGCGACTTGAAGTGGTCGGCCCGGAACTCCGTGCCGACGAGGAACATGTACAGGCCCACACCAAGCTGCGCGGCGACGTAGAGCATGCCCATGGTCGGCTTGGGGAACAGCGCCTGTTGCAGGCCGGGCGACAGCAGGCCGAACAGCGAAGGGCCGAGCATCACGCCGGCGATCATCTCGCCCACGACCTGCGGCTGGCCCAGGCGCTGAGCCAGGCGCCCCACCAGCTGGGACACCAGGACGATCACCGCCGCCTGGGCAAAGAAGTAGACCGAGAGCTGCGAAGGAGGCATGGCGGTAGGCGGGGAAACCTGGGGACGTTCAGGGGGCGCGGGATTATGGGCCGTGCCGCCTCCTTCGCCCCACCGCCCATCCCGCGCCGCGGCATCCCGCCCATGAACACCGGCCATGCCGTTGCAGGCGCATCGGCATGGCCGGCCGGCGGAGGGCGCCGGCGCCTGGAACGGCGTCTCAGCTCCTGAGCTTCAGCACCAGCCGGCCCAGATCGTCCAGGGCCGGCACGCTGGCCAGGGCGGTCAAGGCCAGCGCCAGTGGCACCGTGGCGGCGTAGCCCAAATGCTTGAAGCCCAACGCCCCGAACACGCCACCCATGAAGAAGCACACCGCCAGCAAGGCCAGGATCTGCAGGCGCGCCCGGTCCGCCCGCACGCGCGGCGCGTCGGCCGCGCGCGACGCGTTCCAGTACGCCAGCTTGCCCAGCTCGATGCCCAGGTCGGTCACGAGGCCCGTGACGTGCGTCGTGCGGATCTCCGCCCGGGACAGCTTGGTGATGAGGGCGTTCTGCAGCCCCATGATGAAGCTCAGCAGCATGACGGTGAACGGCACGAACAGGCCGTGGATTTGCGCCAACCGCTCACCCAGGGCGCCGAAGCCCAGCAGCAGCAGGGCCTCGAACATCAGCGGCAGCGCGAACTCGCTGTGCAGGCGGTGGCGCCGCGCCAGGTTCACCAGGATCGCGGAGCATGCCGCGCCGGACACGAAGGACAACAGCGCTCCCAGGCCGGCCAGGTATTCCCGCAGTTCTCCCAGCGCGAGGTGATCGGCCATCGCCGACACGACGCCGGTCATGTGCGAGGTGTACTGGTGCACCGCCAGGAAGCCGCCCGCATTGGCCGCGCCGGCGACGAAGGCGAGCACCAGGCCGAGCTGGCGGTTGGCATCCGTGCTGCGCTCGCGCCCCGTCAACTTCCTGGCGTACCGGATCGGCATGGTTTCTCGCCTCGACCAACACGGGACACCGCCGCCACAGGCAAACGGCCGAATCCGTTGGCATGTTAATCAAATGTGCGTCAAATTATAATTGAACGCACATAAAACCGCATCCGAAACGCCATGGAACAGAAGACGGCACGCTTGACCGTGCTCATCGATCCGGCCAAGAAACGCGCTTTCGAACAACTGTGCGCGCAGCAGGACAAGACGCCGTCGCAGGTGGTGCGCCAGCTCATCCGGGACTACCTGAAGGCGCATGGCGTGGCGTGGCAGCCAAGTGGCATGGAGGCCAACGCTGCCGAGGACAGGGAAAGCTGAGCTCCCGCCCACGACACCACCCCCATGCCGTTGCCCGCGCACCGGCAAGCCCGGCTACGCCTGCCGGCCGGGCTTTTTCCTTTCCTGACTGATCGAGGCGTGGAGCTTTGGTGAAACGCCGCCACCTGGCCGGCGTGACGGACGAGCTCTGGCTCGAAGCCGTGCGGCTGCATGACGACGCCAGCCTGGCCGCGCAGCCCATCGCGCAGTTGCAGCCCGCGCAGCAGATGGCGATGTTGCTACACCGCGTGGAGCGCTACGGTGCCCTGATCAGCCGCCGTGCCGGGCGCGAGGCGCTGTCGCCCACGCAGGCCGCGCAGCAGGTGTGCCTGGGAGCGGACGGCCGTCCCGACATGGTGGGCGCGCTGCTGCTCAAGGTGATGAGCCTGTATCCGCCGGGCAGCTACGTCTCGCTGGCCAGCAACGAGGTCGGCATCGTGCTGGCCCGGGGCGACCACGTGCGCCAGCCCATCGTGGCCGCGCTGCGCAACGCCCAGGGCATGACCATGGCCGAGCCGCGGCTGCGCTACACCGCCCAGGCGCAGTCGGCCGTGCGCGCGGCGCTGCGCCCGAGCGAGGTCAGCACCGATCCGCCGCTGGCCAAGCTGCAGGAGCTGCGCTCGTTCCTGCGCTCGGCACAGGCGGTTTCGCCCCCTGCCGCGCCCGCGGCCAACAGCGCGCAGGCCCCGGCGACCGGGACTGCGAGCGGGGGCTGAGGGGCTCCGCCCTCTTCTGCGGCGCATGGGGTAAACCGCGCATCCCCTGCCTTCTTTCCCCGCTCCCTAAAACCCCGCTTCCCTCCAGAACGCCCCCACCGCCGCGCGCAGGTAGGGCCAGCCCGGGGCGGCCCAGTCGCCGGCGATGACGACCCGGCCGCGCCAGGCCTGCTTCGCCAGCGCGCCGGCGTCGCCCGTGAGCTTGAACGTCACGCGGTAGACGCCGTGCTCCGGGTAGAGCTGCCCGCGCTTCTCCCGCACCAGCACCGTGCCGCCCTGCGGCGCGCTCAGCTCCCCTTCGGGCAACGTGCGCGCGGCATCGGCCTCCACGCCCGCCACCTCCAGCGCCACGAAGGGGCCCTCCAGCCCGTCGGCGTAGAAGCGGGCGCGGTGCCCCGGCGCCACGCGCGCCACGTCCTCGCCATCCAGGTAGGCCACCACCGTCTGGCCCTTGTCCGACACCACCCGCGCCAGCGGCTCCCGCGCCGTCAGCCAGTCGCCCGGGCGCATGTCGGGGTCCAGGTCGCGCAGCACGCCGTCGAAGGGCGCCATGGGCGCGTAGAGCGCGGCATCGGCCTCGATGGTGGCCCACTCGGCCTCGGCGGTCGCCAGCTCCTCCTGCAGCACCTGCCATTGCGCGCGCAACTCCGCGTCGAAGGTGCCGGCCGAGACCTGCCAGCGCAGCCGCCGCAGCTTGGCCGCCACGCTGCGGCGGCGCCCCTCCAGGTCGGCCGCTTCCAGTTCCATGAGCACCGTACCGGCGGCCACACGGGCGCCCTCGGCCACCGGCAGCGCCTTCACCTGCGCATGCGCCGGGGCATACACGACGTACTGATCCACCGGTTTGAGCAGCGCGCCGGCGCTGATGCGCGTGGGCAGCGGCACCGCCATCAGCAGCGCCAGCGTCGCGAACACGCCGAAGCTGGCCCAGGCGCGGCGACTGGACCTCAATTGCGGCCAGCGCTCGCGCCAGGCCTTGAATTCGTGGAAGAAGGGCATGAGCACGAACCAGACGATTTCGACGATGAACAGCAGGATCCCCACCGCCTTGATGAAGAAGGCGTAGACCAGCACCGCGATGCCCAGGAACACCACCAGGCGGTAGATCCAGGTGGCCCAGGCGAACAGGATCAGCCCCATGTGGCGCCGGTGCCCGAAGTGCTCGGGCACCGGCTCGCGCAGCTTGAACAGCCGCTCGCGCAGGTCCCAGCGCGCCAGTGCGAAGGCGCGCGCGTGCAGGTTGGGCATCTCCAGCCAGTCGGACAGCAGGAAGTAGCCGTCGAAGCGCATGAAGGGGCTGGCGTTGATGATCACGGTCGTGACCCAGGTGGTGGTCGCCAGCAGGAAGGCGATGGAGCGCGCCGTCCCGTCCGGCAGCAGCCCCCACGCCAGCGTCGCCCACACCGCGATGGTCAGCTCCGTCAGCACCCCGGCCCCGGCCACCTGCAGCCGCTGGCGCCGCCGGGTGAGCTTCCACACCTCGTTGGTGTCGGTGTAGGCCACCGGCCACAGCACCAGGAAGGCCACGCCCATGGTCGGCACGCGACAGCCCAGCCGCTTGGCGGTGAAGGCGTGCCCCAGCTCGTGCAGCACTTTCACCACCGCCAGCGCCAGGCCGTAGGCCGCCATGCCCGACCAGCTGAAGGTGTCCACCAGCGTGGCGGCGAAGACCTCGCCGTTGCGATGGACCTGCGCCAGCCCCAGCACCAGCGCCGCCAGCGTCAGCCACCAGAACGGCGCCGACCAGAAGAAGCCCAGGCGCGGCGCCCAGCGCGTGAGCCAGCGGTCGGGCCGTACCAGCGGAATGCGGAAGAACAGGTAGTTGTGCAGCAGCCGCTGGCCCAGCGTGCCGCGGCGCTGGTGCAGCCGCTGCGCCATCTCGCGCGCCGCGCCCGGTGCCACGCGCAGCAGCTGGTTCTCGTGCAGGAAGCGCAGCACCGCCTCCATGTCCGAGGGCTCCAGGGCCAGCGTGGTGTCGCGCCGCACGGCGGCCAGGATCGCGTGCGGATCGCCCATGTGCCAGCGGCTGAGCACCTCGAAGGTCGGCCAGTCGAGTTGGAAGAACAGGTTGCGCACCGGGTCGTGCAGCGTGTGGCTGGGCTGGCCGTCGCGCAACACCGGCCCGGGCAGCAGGTGCAGTTCCTCGCGCAAGGGCGGCAGCCCGCGCGGCGCCGGCGCGGCCGTCATCGGCGGCTGCATCACAGCCCCAGGGTCTGGCGGATGGCGGCCAGCGGCCGGCGCAGCATCCAGTACGCCAGCGGCGCCCAGTGCCCGCCGACCTTGGCTGTGCCCTTGAGGCCCACGCGCTGGTCGGTAGCGCCTTCGAGCGTGGCGCGCAGCCGGTAGGCGTAGCTGCCGTCGGGGCGCGGCACGGCCTCGTGCGAGACGTAGCGCACCCGGGCCGCGAGCGAGTCCAGCGGGCTGGCCGCCAGGTACAGGCTCACCGGCGCGGCCTCGGGCAGCGGGATGGCGTCGCTCAGCGGCACCCAGGCCTCGACCTCGATGTCCCCGGGCGCGGCCACGCGCAGGATGCGCTCGCCGGTCTGCACCGGCTTGCCGATCCACTCGGTGGGGTCGTCGAAGAGCGCGATGCCGTCCTGCGGCGCCACCACGCGCGAGCGCTCCAGCAGGCTGCGCAGGTAGTCGGCCTCGGCGCGCTTTTCCTCGATCTTTCCCTGCAGCAGCGCCAGCTGCGCCTTGGACTTGAGGTCCGACACGGCCTGCTGCGCGTACTGGCGGTACTCGGTCTCGGCGGTGGCCAGGTTCTGCGCCGCCACCTCGGCGCGGGCCTGCAGCTGGGCCTCGTCGAAGGTGAACAGCAGCTGCCCGGCCTGGACCTGCTCGTTCGGCCGCACGTGGAACTGCCCCACCACGCCGTCGATGGGCGCGCGCACCACGGCTGGATGCGCAGGGACCAACTCGCCCGGCGCCAGCACCGACAGCCGCACCGGGCACACCATCACCGCCAGCGCCGCCGCGGCGGCCAGCACGCGGCGCCGGCGCCACCACGGGCGCCCGGGGCGGC
>NZ_CALAOH010000210.1 GCF_937926365.1 uncultured Azohydromonas sp.
GAGCGGCGTGCGCAGCTCGTGCGACATGTTGGCCAGGAACTCGGACTTGTAGCGGCTGGCTTCCTCCAGCCGCTGCGCGTAGTCCCGGAGGTCGGCCTGGGCGCGCACCAGGTACTGCTTCTGCCGCTCCAGCGCCTGGGTCTGCTCCTCCAGGCGCACGTTGCTCTGCTCCAGCTCGGTCTGCTGCACCTCCAGCCGTGCCTGCGAGTCCTGCAATGCGCGGGTGTGCTCCTCCAGCTCCTCGTTGGTGACGCGCAGCTCCTCCTGTTGGGTCTGCAGCTCCTCGCTCTGGCGCTGGGTTTCCTCCAGCAGCTCCTGCAGGCGCTGGCGGTACACGGCGGTGCGCAGCGCCAGGCCCACAGATTCGCCACAGGCGGCCAGCAGCTCCAGCTCGCGCGGCTGCGGCGGCTCGCGGCGCACCAGGCCCAGCTCGATCAGGCCGCAGGGCCGGCCGTCGGCCGTCAGCGGCGCCAGCATCAGGTGCCGCGGGACGCTGCGGCCCAGCGCGGTGGCCAGGTCCAGGTGGCCGGGCGGCACGTCGGCCACGGCGCGCGGCTGAGCACCCGGCTGCAGCATCTCGCCCACCAGCCCGTGGCGCACGGAGAGCAGCTGCGGCAGCGTGGCCTCTTCAACGCCATGGCTGCCCTCCAGGTGAAGCTGGTCGCCTTCGAGCCAGTACAGCGCGCCCACCTGCGCGCCGGTGAAGTCGCACAGCGCCTGGGCCGCCGAGTGGCCCAGCTCGGCCGCCGAGCGCTGCTCGCCCAGCAGCGCGCGCGCCACCTGCGAGTCGCCCTGCTGCAGCCACAACAGCTGCGCGATCTGCTGGCGCGTGGTCAGCACGCGCCAGATCAGCGCGGCCACCAGCAGCTCCGCGAACGCGCCGACACTGCGGTTGAACAGCGACAGTGACGGATTGATGCCCGGCGGCGACAGCCAGACGCCCAGGTAACACAGCAGCGCCGAGGCGACGCCGATGACCAGCGGCACCGAGGCGCGGGACTGGAACAGCGTGACACCGATGGGCAGGAAATACAGCGCCCACATGCTGTAGCCCAATGGCGTGAGCGCGTCGGCCACCAGGATGGCCAACAGCAGCACGAGGGAGAGGACGAGGAAGTTGGTGTCTCTGGTCAACACGGGCACACGCAAGTCAAACCTGCGCCGAGGGCAATTGGAATGCCCGGCAGGGTATACCGCCTCAGCCCCGTGCCAGCCGGATCAGCGTCAGCTCCGTGCGTGTGCCGAAGCGCACCGGCGGTCCCCAACTGCCCGTGCCGGCGCTGACGTAGACCCACATCTTCCCCTGCCGCGACAGGCCCGCGACATGCGGCGCGTGCACCATGCGCACGGCCAGCGTCCACGGGAAGAACTGCCCGGCGTGGGTGTGGCCGGAGAGCTGCAGGTCGAAGCCGGCCTGCGCGCCCAGCCGGGTCAGGGCCGGGTTGTGCGCCAGCAGGATGCGCAGCGCCGGCCCTTCGTCCGGCGCGGCCGCGAGGTCCGGGCGCGGCACGGCGCGCGGTTCGGAGAGCTGCAGCGCCGGATCGACCACGCCGCCCACCACCACCTTCGCATCGCCCCGGCGCAGCAGCAGGTGCTCGTTGAGCAGCACCCGCAGGCCCAGCGAGCGGAAGTGGTCGGTCCAGCGCCGCGCGCCTGAATAGCAGTCGTGGTTGCCGAGGATGAAGACGCTGCCGTGCGCGGCGCGCAACTCGGCCAGCGGCGCGACGTGCGGCGCCAGCCGGGTGGGAGAGCCGTCCACGATGTCGCCGGTGAGCACGACCAGGTCCGGCCGCAGCGCGTTGCTGCGCTCCACCACGTGCCGCACGTAGCGCCGGCCGATGGTCGGGCCCACGTGCAGATCGCTGATCTGCACGATGCTGAAACCCTCCAGCGCCGGCGCCAGGCCCTCGATGGGAATGCTCACCCGCCGCAGGCTGGGCCCGCGCAGCGCCACCAGCGCCCCGATGCCCAACGCCGCCAGCGAGCCGGCGAAGACCACCGGCACGCCGATGGTCTCGACCGCAGCGGCCAGGCCCCGCGCGCCGGCCAGGCGGGCCAGCCCCAGCACCAGGTCACGTGCCAGCGTCAGCAGCAGCAGGAAATTCAGCCAGCCCGCGCACAGGTAGGCCGCGGCATGCAGCAGTTCGTCCCCGCGCCGGGTGCTCTCGCGTCCGCCGGCCCAGTACACGCAGGGCACCAGCCAGATCAGCAGGCAGGGCACGAACAGCAGCGCGCGTGCCGCGGCCGTGGCGGTCAGGCGCCAGGCGAGGTAGGCGTAGCCGAGTGCGACGATCGCGCTCAGCGTGAGCATGAAAGGGCTGAGAAAACGCTTCATGAGGACGGGCAGCGAGGTAAGCAACGCACTGTTTCCATCCGGGAGCGGCCGCCGCGGCGGTGGGGCCCCTGATCCGGGCCATCATCGCGCCCGGCAAATCAAGGCCGCCCCGATCGGGGCTTCGGCCCGGCAGCAGGGAGGCTGCGCGGCGGCCCACAGCAAGAGGATGTCCATGCTCAACAAAGCTCTGTCCTTCGCCACCGACCGGGTGTGCGAGCGGTTCGGCGTGCCGGTCACGCTGCGGCGCTTCCTGGCCGGGCAGGCGCCGGGCCTGCAGGTGCAACTCGAACCCACGCCCGATGCGCTCTGGCTGGGCAGCGTGCCCCGGTGGCACGAATGGGGTCAGGCCGGCCAGATCCATGGCGAGGCCTTCCAAGCCGGAGAGGTGACGGGCTGGAGCGCCGGCCGCCATTTCGGCTACCACGCCACGCGCGAGGTGCTGCCCGATCTGGCGGGTTTCGGCAGTTGCGTGCGCACGCCGCGCTGGCGCTGCGACATCCAGGACGTGACCGGTTTGCAGGCCTCGAAATCCGAGCTGCTGAAGTTCGACAGCCTGGACGCGCTGGCGCAGCGCGGCGCGCGCTCGATGGTCAGCGAGGTGACGCGCTCGAAGCTCTCCGCGCTGCTGGCGCATCGGGATCTGCGCTTCCTGCGCCAGCCCAAGGCCTCGGAGCACTTCGTGCGCCATCTCTGGGACGGCCGGCTGTTCGTGGCCAACAGCGGCGGCACGCTGCGCTTTGCCGCCGCGCGCTGGATCGCCGGGCGCATCGGGCTGCCCGTGCCGCTGTGCGCGGAGTTGCACAGCGGCTCCATCGAGCCGCTGGCGGTGAGCGGTTTGCGGCGCAACTACGAGCTGTTTGCCGTCAGCACCCGCGATGCCGCGCTGGCCATTGGGCTGCACGAGGCCTTGCGCCGGCTGCGCGCGCCGTACTTCAGCAAGCCGCTGCCGGCGCCCTATACCGACGCGCAGGCGCTGTTCCTGCCGCGCGACGACAAGCGCGCCCTGGCGGCGGCGGCCGAGCTGCGCGCGGCCGGGCTGCCCGACCTGGGCAAGCACCTGTCGGCGCTGGTGCTGCGTCAGCACATGAACCTCGTGCGCCAGGGCGAGGGCGCCCAGGCGTTGGCGGCTTGAACAGATTCGGCCGCCTGGGAAAAACTCTTGGTTTTTTCGAGCAATTACATCGAGATAAACGGATTTTCTCGAATCATCGATGCCGCAACAATGCGTTGGTCGGCGGCTGAAGCAAACGGGCCGGCGACAAAGCCGGCGCGCATCCCACGCGCCGGAACATCAAGACGAACCTGCTACCAAGGAGATCGATTTGGGCCTTTTCGACATGTTCAAGAGCGACTCGGGCGAGAAGATGACGCCGCACAAGGCGCTGGCCACCAGCCTTCTCTACATGATGTCCGCCGATGGCGAGATGGACCATGAGGAAATCGGCCACCTGCTGTCCGTGCTGGGCGGGCAGGACAGCGGCAACGGCACCGTCGGTGTCGGCGCGCAGAACCAGGCGCTGCTGGACAGCGCGCTCAAGTACCGGCGCTCGCACTCCGTCGAGCAGTTCCTGGCCGAGGCCACGCCGCTGCTCAGCGATGCGCAGCGCATGTGCATCCTCGTGAACCTCATCGACTCGTCGCTGTCCGACGGCCAGCCCGAGCCCGAGGAGCAGGTGCTGTTCGGCAAGTTCCTGCAGGCCTTCGGCGTGTCCGAGACGCGCTTCAAGCCCTTCTTCGAAGTGATCGTGCTCAAGAACGACCGCTCGGTGTTCACGCGCCAGGACCATCCCAGCAACGTCGCCGGCTACCAGGTCAAGCTCAGCGTGCCGGCCTGACGAAAGCAAGACGCCCGTGCGGTGGCACGGGCGTCATCAAGGGCCGGCACCTGCCGGCCTTGTCTTTTCCTGCACGCCCCCTGAGCGGCCTGCGCGCCGCAGCGTCAGCCGCCGGCGAACCAGCGCGCCGGCACGATGACGATGGAGGGGAAGAGCACCATCAGGAACATGACGGCGAACTGCGCGGCCATGAACGGGATGACACCGCGCGTCACCTCGTCCATCTTCATGCGCCCCACGCCGGCCACGACGTTGAGCACGGTGCCCACCGGCGGCGTGATGAGCCCGATGGCGTTGTTGATGATGAACAGCACGCCGAAGTACACCGGATCGATCCCCGCGGCCTTGATCACCGGCATCAGCACCGGGGTCATGATCAGGATGG
>NZ_CALAOH010000211.1 GCF_937926365.1 uncultured Azohydromonas sp.
GCCGCGGGCGGCGCGCCGGGCGGCCCGGTGGCGCTGCCGGGACAGACGCTGCGCGAGGCCACCGACGCCTTCCAGCGCGCCTGGATCGAAGCTGCGTTGGCGCGCCACGGCGCCTCGATGGCCGCGGCGGCGCGGGAGGCGGGCATGGATCGCAGCAATTTCCACCGGCTGGCGCGGCGCCTGGGGCTGGCGGCCGGGCGCCGTGGCGCGCTTGGCTAAGCTCGCGCGCATGGGCAAGCAACACAGCATTCGTCAAGGTGCCCAGGGTCCGCGCGAGCGCTGGAGCCTGGACGCGGGCAGCGGCGACGTTGCGCGGCTGGACATCCCGGCCGACGCGCAGCGCGAGCGCCATTTCGAGATCGACAGCCGTTTCGTGGTGCGCCGCCGCGCCGATGCGGACGAGGCGTGGCTCGAGCTGCGGGTGTCGGTGGACGGCGCGCTGCGCTGGTCGCGCCGCGTGGACAGCGCCGAGGGCAGCGACTCGCTGGACTACCGCTTCAGCGTGCGGCTGCCCGCCGGGCGCCCGCTGCGGCTGCTGGCCACCACGGTGGTGCAGGGCGTACAGCGGGTGTCGCTGGTGCTGGAGGCGTGGGAGGAGTAAGGCGCAGCGTCAGGCCTGCCCGCGCTGGCTGGCGAGCACGGCCGCCTCGGCGCGGCTGCTGAGGTTGAGCTTGCGGTAGATGGCGCGGATGTGCTCGTTGAGCCCGGGGGTGCGCAGGCCCAGCAGCCCAGCGATCTCCTTGAGCGTGAAGCCCTTGCTCAGGAAGGTGAGTACTTCGTTCTCGCGCGGCGTGAGCTGCTCCTGCGCCTGGTGCGGCTCCAGCGCGATGCGGCCGGGCGCGGCGAGCGCGGTGGCCGGCGCGCCGACGCGGAAATGCGACAGCATCCGCCGCGCGATGGCCGGCGACAGCGGTGGCTGCCCGCGCACGATGCGCTGCAGCTCCTCCACCAGCAGCTCGAAGCGGTCTTCCTTGAGCAGGTACCCCTCGGCGCCGCACTGCAGCGCGGGGAACAGGTGCTCGTCGTCCACGTACAGCGTGGTGACGATGCGGGTGGCGGGGTAGTCGGCCAGCTCGGCCAGGAAGGCCAGCCCCTGGTTGTCGGCCAACTCCAGATCGACGAGCACGAGGCGGAACGGCTCGCCGCCGTCGTTGCGCAGGTAAGCGCGCGCCGACTCCAGGTTGCCGGCCTCGGTGATGCTCATTGTTTCGCTGAAGCTCTCGCGTACCACGCGGCACAGGAAGCTGCGCGCGACCGGGTTGTTTTCCAGGATCAGGACCTTGACGGCCATGGAGACGGCTCCCGCCCTATGAGAAGCCGCTCGCCTTGACAAGGATCGCGGCGTGAAGAAATGCGGCCGTTATGTTGTTGAAATTATCCTAACACCCGCTAACCTTGCGCCGGCCCGACCGGCGCCACGTCCGGCCCCGGGCTGCCAACTCCGGCGCGCTTCGCGGGCCCAACCCAAGCAATACCCGATGCGAATCCTGATCGCCAACGACGATGGCTATCTTGCGCCTGGACTGGCGGCCCTGGTGGCCGCCGTGCAGGACCTCGGCGAGATCGATGTGATCGCGCCCGAGCAGAACGCCAGCGGCACCTCCAATTCGTTGAGCCTGCACCGGCCCTTGTCGGTGTTCAAGGCGGGCAACGGCTTCAACGTCGTCAACGGCACGCCTTCGGACTGCGTGCACGTGGCGCTCACGGGGCTGCTGCCGCAGCGGCCCGACCTGGTGCTCTCGGGCATCAACAACGGCGCCAACATGGGCGACGACACGCTGTACTCCGGCACCGTGGCCGCGGCCATGGAGGGCTACCTGTTCGGCGTGCCGGCCATCGCGTTCTCGCAGACCGAGCGCGGCTGGCACCACCTGGAGAGCGCCGCGCGCGTGGCGCGTGCCATCGTGGACGAAGTGCTGCGCCAGCCCCCGGCGCCCGTGCCTTGGCTGCTCAACGTCAACATTCCCAACCATCCGCAAGCCGAGCGGCTGCCGCGACTGGTGACGCGGCTGGGCCGGCGCCACGCCAGCGAGCCCGTGATCCGGCAGACCAACCCGCGTGGCGAGCCCATCTACTGGATCGGCCCTGCGGGCGACGCGCGCGAAGCGGGCGCGGGCACCGATTTCCACGCCACGGCCAGCGGCTGTGTGTCCATCACGCCGCTGCAGGTGGACCTCACCGCGCATGCCACGCTGCCGGCGTGGCGTGCGGTGCTGCAGCGCCAGTCATGAAGCCGCGCGGGCCGCGCTTTCCGATCGGTCTGGACCGCGTGGCACCCGGCGCGCAGGCCCCGGGCGTCACGCAGCGTCCGCAGCGCCCGGTGCATGAGGCCGCCGCCGATGCCCGGCGGCGCAGCGCGCCCAGCGGGCTGGGACTGGACTCCGGGGCCGTGCGCGCGCGCATGGTGCAGCGGCTGCGCGCGCAGGGGCTGCTGTGCGAGCCGGTGCTGCAGGCGCTGGAGCAGGTGCCGCGCCACCACTTCGTGGACGCGGCGCTGGTGGCCCAGGCCTACGAGGACACCGCGCTGCCCATCGGCCACGGCCAGACCATCTCCAAGCCGTCGGTGGTGGCGCGCATGCTGGCGCTGCTGTTCGAAGGGCGCACGGCGCGGCAGCGCGGCACGCTGGGGCGCGTGCTGGAGATCGGCACGGGCAGCGGCTACCAGGCCGCGCTGCTGGGCCTGCTGGGCTCGCAGGTGATCTCGGTGGAGCGGGTGCGCCCGCTGCACGACCGGGCCCGCACGCTGCTGCAGCCGCTGCGCCGCCCGAACCTTCGCCTGGTGTGGGCCGACGGCCGCCTGGGCCATTCGCCCAATGCCCCTTACGACACCGTGATCGCAGCGGCCGGCGGCGAGGCGTTGCCGCAGTCCTGGCTGGACCAGATGGCCCCGGGCGCCCGTCTGGTGGCGCCGCTGCACGCGAGCGCCGGCGGCGGGCAGGTGCTGATGGTGGTGGACCGCACGGAGTCCGCCTGGGTCCGGCAGGTGCACGAGGCGGTGCACTTCGTACCCCTAAAATCCGGCGTTGCTTGAACGGAGGGACGTTTTGTCGATGAGTTCGAATTCCTGGCGTGCTGCCTTGGCCATGGCTGCGGGCGTGTCGACGGTGCTGATCGTCGGCTGTGCTTCGCCCCAGCAGCAGGCGCCCGTCGAGGATCGCCCCCGCACCGCGGTGCGCCCGGCTCCTGCGCCCGCACCGGTTGAGATCGTGAAGCCGCTGCGCGGCATCGAGAACGCCGGCAAGCCCGGCTACTACACCATACGTCCCGGCGACACGCTCATCCGTATCGGGCTGGAGAACGGCCAGAGCTGGAAGGACATCGCGCGCTGGAGCGGGATCGACAATCCCAATCAGATCGAGGTCGGCGAGGTGGTGCGCGTGGTGCCGCCAAGCGTGGATCCGAGTGTGGTGGCCTCGCGCCCGGTGGTGTCGTCCCGCGTCGAAAGCCGCCCGCTCGATGCCAAGCCCGTGCCGGCCACGGCTGCCGCCGCATCGGCAGCGGTCACGGCATCGGCCAGCGACAGCGCCTCCGCTGCGACACCGGCGCCCGTGCCCGCGCCCGCGCGCGAGACCAGCAGTGCCGCACGCGACCCGGACGACAACATCACCTGGATCTGGCCCGCTGGCGGCAGCGTCGCCAGCGCCTTCGACGACACGCGCAACAAGGGCATCACCATCACCGGCCGCGCGGGCGACCCGGTGCTGGCGGCCGCCGACGGCCGCGTGGTGTATGCCGGCTCGGGGCTGCGTGGCTACGGCAACCTCGTGATCGTCAAACACAACAACACGTACCTCACGGCCTACGCACACAACCAGACGCTGCTGGTCAAGGAAGATCAGGTAGTGCGCCGCGGCCAGCGCATCGCCGAAATGGGTTCCAGCGACGCCAGCCGCGTGCAGCTGCACTTCGAGATTCGCAAGCAGGGCAAGCCGATCGATCCGACCAGGCTGCTACCGCCACGTTGATGGCATGACTTGATATCACCGGAGGTGACCAATGAGCAGGCGATGGGACGTACGCGAGGGCTCAGCGGTGAATCCGGTGAATCCTGTGAACATCGTGCCGCTGGTGGCGGCGCTGGATGACCTGGAGGGCCGGCCGCTGCCGGTGCCCGTGCCGGAAGAGGCGGCTCCCGCCGACGAGCCCGTGGTGGACGGCCCCGCCGTCGCGCTGCCGGCGGGCGAATCCGACGTCGGCAACACGCTGCAGCTGTACCTGCGCGAGATCCGCCGCGCGCCGCTGCTCACGCCCGAGCAGGAGTACGACACGGCGGTGCGCGCGCGCGCCGGGGACTTCGAGGCGCGCCAGGCGATGATCGAGCGCAACCTGCGCTTGGTCGTGAGCATCGCCAAGAACTACATGGGCCGCGGCCTACCCATGACCGACCTGATCGAGGAAGGCAACCTCGGCCTCATGCATGCCATCGGCAAGTTCGAGCCGGAGCGGGGCTTTCGCTTCTCCACCTATGCCTCGTGGTGGATCCGCCAGAACATCGAGCGGGCGATCATGCACCAGGCCCGTTTGGTGCGGCTGCCAGTGCACGTGGTGCGCGAACTCAACCAGGTGCTCAAGATGCGCCGTGCGCTGGAAAGCGAGAACGCCCGGCCTGGCGAGAGCAGCGAGCGCACGGTGAGCGTGGAGCAGGTGGCCGCGGCGCTGGGACGCTCGGTGCAGGACGTGGCGGCGCTGCTGCGCTTTGCCGAGCAGCCCACCTCGCTGGACGCGCCGCTGGAGCGCGACCAGGGTGAGTCCATGCTGGACACCGTGGCCGACGACCAGGCACTCGATCCGCTGGGCCACACGCTGGTGCGCGAGGTGGAGCAGTTGCTGCGCACGGGCATTTCCGAGCTCAACGAGCGCGAGCGCGAGGTGCTCACCGGCCGCTACGGGCTGCACGACCGCGAGCCCGAGACCCTGGAGGTGCTGGCCGAGCGCATGGGGCTCACGCGCGAGCGCATCCGCCAGATCCAGCAGGAAGCGCTGGTCAAGCTCAAGCGGCGCATGGTGCGCCAGGGCATCGACCGCGACTCCATCTTCTAGGCGCCAGAGGCCGCGCAAGCGCGGATTTGTCCCGGCCGCGGCACCGCGCATGGCCGCGCGCGCCGGCTCCCCTTTGCCCGGGCGGGATAATCCGCGCCCTATGACGGTTGACAAGGAATGGCTGCGCGTCGAGTCGCTGGACCTCGACGCGCAAGGCGTGGCCCACAACGCCGAGGGGAAAGTCGTCTTCATCGAAGGAGCGCTGCCGGGTGAGGAAGTGCAGGTCCAGGTCTCGCGGCGCAAGAACAACTGGGAGCAGGGCACCTTGCAGGCGCTGCGGCGCGAGAGCGCGCAGCGCGTGACGCCAGGCTGCGTGCACTTCGGGCTGCATGCGGGTGCCTGCGGCGGCTGCAAGATGCAGCACCTGCATGCCGGCGCGCAGATCGCCATCAAGCAGCGCGTGCTGGAGGACAACCTCTGGCACCTGGGCAAGGTCAGGCCCGAGCGCCTGCTGCGCCCGGTGGAGGGGCCGACCTGGGGCTACCGCTACCGCGCGCGGCTGTCGGTGCGGCACGTGGCCAAGAAGGGAACGGTGCTGGTGGGCTTCCACGAGCGCAAGTCGCGCTACGTGGCCGACATGCAGCGCTGCGAGGTGCTCCCCGCCCACGTGAGCGCGCTGCTGATGCCGCTGCGCGCGCTGGTTGCTTCCATGGAGGCGCGCGACCGGCTGCCGCAGATCGAGCTCGCCATCGGCGAGGGCCCGCAAGGAATGGTGACGGCCCTGGTGCTGCGCCACCTGGAGCCGCTCAGCGGTGCCGACGTGACGCGGCTGCGCGACTTCGCCGCCGAGCATGGCGTGCAGTGGTGGCTGCAGCCCAAGGGTCCGGACACGGTGCACCTGCTCGACGAGGGCGGTCCGGAGCTGGCGTACGCGCTGCCGGAGTTCGGCGTGGTCATGCCCTTCAAGCCCACCGACTTCACGCAGGTGAACCACCACATCAACACGGTGCTGGTGGGCCGCGCGCTGCGGCTGCTGGACGTGCAGCCCGGCGAGCGCGTCATCGACTGGTTCTGCGGGCTGGGCAACTTCACGCTGCCGCTGGCGACCCAGGCGCGCGAGGTGCTGGGCATCGAGGGCAGCGAGACGTTGGTGCAGCGCTCGCGCGAGAACGCGCAGCGCAACGGCCTGGCGCACAAGGCCGGCTTCGCGGCGCGCAACCTGTTCGAGCTCACGCCGGCGGATGTCGTGGCCTACGAGCCGGCGCAGCGCTGGCTGGTGGACCCGCCGCGCGAGGGTGCCTTCGCGCTGGCCAAGGCGCTGGCGGACCTGCGCCAGGCGCCCGAGCTGGCGCCGCCGGGCTGGGAGCCGCCGCGGCGCATCGTCTACGTGAGCTGCAACCCGGCCACGCTGGCGCGCGACGCGGGGCTGCTGGTGCACCAGGCGGGCTACCGCTGCACGGCGGCCGGCGCGGTGAACATGTTCCCGCACACGGCGCACGTGGAAAGCATGGCGGTGTTCGAGTACGACCCGCATGCCGTGCCGAAGGCGCCCCAGGCTGATGCGGGCGAGGCGGTTGCGCTGCCCGAGCCCGAGCCCGAGGCTTCGGCCTGACGCGCCCGCCGCGCGCCCATGAAAAAGGCCCCGCGAGGGGCCTTTTTGCTTGGTGCGGCGTGTTCGGGTTATTCGCGGTCGCCGCCGAAGATACCCAGCAGGGCCAGCAGGTTCTGGAAGATGTTGTACAGGTCCAGATAGATGGCCAGCGTGGCGGTGATGTAGTTCGTCTCGCCGCCGTCGATCACACGCTTGATGTCATAGAGCATGAAGGCGGAGAACAGACCGATGGCGATCACCGACAGCGTCATCATCAGCGCGCTGGACTGCACGAAGATGTTCACCAGCATCGCCACGAACAGCAGAATCAGGCCCACGAACAGGAACTTGCCCATGTTCGTGAGGTCGCGCTTGATGACAGTGGCCAGCGAAGCCACGGCCAGGAACACGCCCGCAGTGCCGCCAAAAGCCAGCATCACAAGCTGAGCGCCGTTGGAGAAACCCAGCACCACAGCCAGCAGGCGCGAGAGCATCAAGCCCATGAAGAAGGTGAAGGCCAGCAGAACGCCAACGCCGGCTGCGGTGTCCTTGGTCTTCTCGATGGCGAACATCAAGCCAAAGGCGCCGACCAGGAACACGATCAGGCTCATGCCCGTACCCATCGCGGCCATGATGCCGGTGCTTACACCAACCCAGGCACCCAGAACCGTAGGCACCAGCGACAGGGCCAGCAGCCAGTAGGTGTTGCGCAGCACGCGATTGCGTTGCTGTGCGCTCAGCGAACCCGCCGCTCCCTGGCCGGAGTAGACGGTCTGCAGGCGTTGGTCCATGAAAGAAGCCTCCAAAAATGATCAGGACGCGGGTTTCGATCCGCTGCGGCAATTCTAGTTCCGCCCTTTGGGGGATTGCCCCGGCTTGGCCGGCGTGGCCACTCCTGCGCGGCGCGTGAAGCAGTTTTAATCGGTGCCGCATGAAGCAGCGACCGGCTGCCCGCTACATTGGCGGCCCTTTTTCACCCCACAAAGAGCAGTTCCCAAGATGAAGAACCGACCGATGCTGACCCAGGACGACGTGCAGGCGATGGGCGAGGCCGCCCGCGCCGAGGCGCAGGCCAACGGCTGGGCCGTGACCATCGCCATCGTGGACGACGGCGGCCACCTGCTGTGGCTGCAGCGCCTGGACGGCGCGGCGCCGGTGTCGGCGCAGATCGCCCCGGCCAAGGCCCGCACCGCAGCGCTAGGCCGGCGCGAGAGCAAGGTGTACGAGGAGATGATCAACCAGGGCCGCACCTCGTTCCTGAGCGCGCCGGGCATCGAGGGCCTGCTCGAAGGCGGCGTGCCGGTGGTGGTGGAAGGCCACTGCATCGGTGCCGTGGGCGTCAGCGGCGTGAAGTCCACCGAGGATGCCCAGATCGCGCGCGCGGGCATCGCGGCACTCAAGACGGCCTGATAAGGCACCTTGGCTCCGGGCTGCCGGGGCCGCGCTGGCATGCACCATGCCAGCGCATGCGATGCCGTTAGAAGTGCGCGGTAAAGGCGGACAACTCCTCACGCAGCACGGGGGCGGCTCTGGGGGAAACCCGGGGTCCGCTATAATTCCAAGGTTTACCCGCCACCATCCCGCCCGGCGAATATCGCCATCGCTGCCGCCGGTCTACCCGGTTACGCACCAACATCGAGCGTCACAGCAGCGCCGGGCGTGCACACACACCGGAGTCTTCCTTGCTGCCTGTACAGCCTCCCGCACTTCTCGCACTTGCAGACGGCACGGTCTTTCAGGGCACCTCGATCGGCGCAGCCGGTCATACCGTCGGCGAAGTGGTGTTCAACACCGCGCTCACCGGCTACCAGGAAATCCTCACCGACCCGAGCTACTGCCGCCAGATCGTCACGCTGACGTATCCGCACATCGGCAACTACGGGGTCAACGGCGAGGATGTCGAGGCCTCGAAGGTCCATGCCGCTGGCCTGGTGATCAAGGACCTGCCCGTGCGCGTGTCCAACTTCCGCGCCGGCCAGTCGCTCACCGAGTACCTGCAGTCCCAGGGCACGGTCGCCATCGCCGATATCGACACGCGGCGCCTGACGCGCGTGCTGCGCACCACCGGCGCGCAAAACGGTTGCATCGTCGCCTTCCCGGCCGGCACCGTGATCACCGAGGCGCACAAGGCCGAGGCCGTGGAGCGCGCCAAGGCCGCGCCCAGCATGGCGGGGCAGGACCTGGCCAAGGTGGTCTCCACGCGCGATGCCTACGAGTGGACGCAGACCGAGTGGAAGCTCGGCAGCGGCTACGGCGTCCAGGAGGCCCCGCGTTTCCACGTCGTGGCCTACGACTACGGCGTGAAGCTCAACATCCTGCGCATGCTTGCCAGCCGCGGCTGCCGCATCACGGTGCTGCCGGCGCAGGCATCGGCGCGCCAGGCGCTGGCGCTCAATCCCGACGGCATCTTCCTGTCCAACGGCCCCGGCGACCCGCAGCCCTGCGACTACGCCATCGAGGCCGTGCGCGAGCTCATCAACAGCGGGCTGCCGACCTTCGGTATCTGCCTAGGCCACCAGATCATGGCCCTGGCCGCCGGCGCGCCGACCTACAAGATGAAATTCGGTCACCACGGCGCCAACCATCCGGTCAAGGACCTGGACAGCGGCCGCGTGAGCATCACCAGCCAGAACCACGGTTTCGCCGTGAAGGCCGACGCGCTGCCGGCCAACCTGCGCGCCACGCACGTGAGCCTGTTCGATGGCTCGCTGCAGGGCCTGGCCTGGACCGACAAACCCGCCTTCTGCTTCCAGGGGCACCCCGAGGCCTCCCCCGGCCCGCACGACATTGCATACCTGTTCGACCGCTTCATTGAGCTGATGGCGGCGCGCCAGACGGAGAAGAACTGAGATGCCCAAGCGCACCGACATCAAGAGCGTCCTCATCATCGGCGCCGGCCCGATCATCATCGGCCAGGCCTGCGAGTTCGACTATTCCGGCGCCCAGGCTTGCAAGGCGCTGCGCGAGGAAGGCTACAAGGTCATCCTGGTCAACTCGAACCCGGCGACCATCATGACGGACCCGGCCACGGCCGACGTCACGTACATCGAGCCCATCACCTGGCAGGTGGTGGAGCGCATCATCGCCAAGGAGCGCCCGGACGTGATCCTGCCCACCATGGGCGGGCAGACGGCGCTCAACTGCGCCCTTGACCTGCACCGCCACGGCGTGCTGGAAAAGTACGGCGTGGAGATGATCGGCGCCAACGAGCACGCCATCGAGAAGGCCGAGGATCGCCAGAAATTCAAGGAGGCGATGACCAAAATCGGCCTGGACTCGGCCAAAAGCGGCATCGCCCACAGTATGGAAGAGGCCTGGGGCGTGCAGAAGCGCATCCAGTCCGAGATCGGCGGCTCGGGCTTCCCGATGGTGATCCGCCCTAGCTTCACGCTGGGCGGCACCGGCGGCGGTATCGCCTACAACCCCGAGGAGTTCGAGGAGATCTGTAAGCGCGGTCTCGACCTCTCGCCGACCAAGGAACTCCTGATCGAGGAGAGCCTCATCGGTTGGAAGGAGTACGAGATGGAGGTCGTCCGCGACAAGGCGGACAACTGCATCATCGTGTGCTCGATCGAAAACCTGGACCCGATGGGCATCCACACCGGCGACTCGATCACGGTCGCGCCGGCGCAGACGCTCACCGACAAGGAATACCAGCTGCTGCGCAACGCTTCCATCGCGATCCTGCGCGAGATTGGCGTGGACACCGGCGGCTCCAACGTGCAGTTCTCGATCAACCCGAACAACGGCCGCATGATCGTGATCGAGATGAACCCGCGCGTGAGCCGCAGCTCGGCGCTGGCCTCCAAGGCCACGGGTTTCCCGATCGCCAAGATCGCCGCCAAGCTGGCCGTGGGCTACACGCTCGACGAGCTCAAGAACGACATCACCGGCGGCGCCACGCCGGCCTCGTTCGAGCCCAGCATCGACTACGTGGTCACCAAGATCCCGCGCTTCGCGTTCGAGAAGTTCCGCGAGGCCGATCCACACCTGACCACACAGATGAAGTCAGTGGGCGAAGTGATGGCCATGGGTCGCACTTTCCAGGAGAGCTTCCAGAAGGCGTTGCGCGGCCTGGAAACCGGTATCGATGGCCTTTCCGAACGGTCGACCGACCGCGACGAGATCGTCGAGGAGATCGGCAATCCCGGTCCCGAGCGAGTCCTGTTCGTGGCCGACGCCTTCCGCATCGGCATGAGCCTGGACGAGATCTTCGAGGAAACCGCGATCGACCCGTGGTTCCTGGCGCAGATCGAGCAACTCGTACAGATCGAGCAGACGCTCAAGGGCCGCACGCTACAGAGCCTATCGAAGGAGGAGCTGTTCTTCCTCAAGCGCAAGGGCTTCTCCGACAAGCGCCTGGCCAAGCTGCTGGGCAGCAATCAGCATGACGTGCGCCGCGCGCGCCAAGCGCTGGGGGTGCGCCCGGTGTACAAGCGCGTTGACACCTGCGCCGCCGAGTTCGAGACGCAAACGGCCTACATGTACTCCACGTATGACGAGGAGTGCGAGGCCGCGCCCAGCGACAAGAAGAAGATCATGGTGCTGGGCGGTGGTCCGAACCGCATCGGGCAAGGCATCGAATTCGACTACTGCTGCGTGCACGCGGCGCTGGCGATGCGCGAGGACGGGTACGAGACCATCATGGTCAACTGCAACCCGGAAACCGTCTCCACCGACTACGACACCTCCGACCGCCTGTACTTCGAGCCGGTGACCCTGGAGGACGTGCTGGAGATCGTCGACAAGGAAAAGCCCGTCGGCGTGATCGTGCAGTACGGCGGCCAGACGCCGCTGAAGCTGGCGCTGGATCTCGAGGCCAACGGTGTCCCTATCATCGGCACCACGCCTGACTCCATCGACATCGCCGAGGACCGTGAACGCTTCCAGAAGCTGTTGCACGAGCTGGGTCTGAAGCAGCCACCCAACCGCACGGCGCGCACCGAAGAAGCCGCGCTGCAGCTGGCGCACGAAATCGGCTACCCGCTGGTGGTGCGCCCGAGCTACGTGCTGGGCGGCCGCGCGATGGAGATCGTGCACGGCGACAAGGATCTGGAGCGCTACATGCGCGAGGCCGTGCGCGTGTCGGAGAAGTCGCCGGTGCTGCTGGACCGCTTCCTGGACGACGCCATCGAAGTGGACGTGGACTGCATCAGCGACGGCGAGGCCGTCATGATTGGCGGGATCATGGAGCACATCGAGCAGGCCGGCGTTCACTCGGGCGACTCCGCCTGCTCGTTGCCGCCGTACTCGCTGCCGGCCTCGCTGCAGGACGAGCTGCGCCGCCAGACCACGCTGATGGCTAAGGCGCTCAAGGTCGTAGGCCTGATGAACGTGCAGTTCGCCATCCAGGGCGAGGGCGACCAAGCCGTCGTTTATGTGCTGGAGGTCAACCCGCGCGCCTCGCGCACGGTGCCCTACGTCTCCAAGGCGACGGGCCAGCCGCTGGCCAAGATCGCTGCGCGCTGCATGGCGGGCCAGAAGCTCACCGAGCAGAAGGGGCTGGACGGCCGTGCGCCGCGCGAAGTGGTGCCGCCGTACTTCAGCGTCAAGGAAGCAGTGTTCCCGTTCAACAAGTTCCCCGGCGTGGATCCGATCCTGGGCCCTGAGATGCGCTCCACGGGCGAGGTCATGGGCGTGGGCAAGAGCTTCGGCGAGGCCATGCTCAAGAGCCAGCTCGGCGCAGGCTCGCGGCTTCCGTCGTCAGGTACGGTGGTGATCAGCGTGAAGAACAACGACAAGCAGCGCGCGGTCCAGGTGGCCGCCGAGCTGCACAAGCTGGGCTTCAAGCTGCTGGCCACCAAGGGCACGGCCACGGCCATCGCGGCTGCCAACATCCCGGTGAAAACGGTGAACAAGGTGAAGGACGGTCGCCCTCACATCGCTGACATGGTGAAGGCGGGCGAGATCCAGTTGGTGCTCACCACGGTGGACGAGACGCGCACGGCCATCGCCGACTCGCGCTACATCCGTACCGCCGCGTTGGCCAACCGCGTGACCTATTACACGACCATGGCCGGCTGCGAGGCCGCCACCGAGGCGCTCAAGCACCAGGATGACCTCGGCGTCATCTCGCTGCAGGAGATGCACGCCCAGCTGCACTAAACTGCAGCCGCGTCGCCACCGCCCGGGCCTGCCGTCGGGGCGGTGTCTTCTTCCAACTTAAACGCGCCCCGGGCGCGTTTTGCTTTTGATCCATCAATCCGAACCATGGCCACCATTCCCATTACCAAACGCGGCGCCGAGAAGCTCAAGGAGGAGCTGCAGCGCCTGAAGTACGTCGAGCGGCCTGCGGTGGTCGTGGCAATTCAGGAGGCGCGAGCGCAGGGCGACTTGTCGGAGAACGCCGAGTACGACGCTGCCAAGGACAAGCAGGGCTTTATCGAGGGCCGGATCCTGGAGATTGAGGGCAAGCTGGCTGCAGCACAGGTGATTGACCCATCAGAGCTTGATGCCGGTGGGCGCGTGGTCTTCGGCGCCACGGTGGACCTGGAGGACGAGGCCACGGGCATGAGCGTGACCTATCAGATCGTCGGGGACGATGAGGCCGACCTCAAGCAGGGTCTGATCTCCATCAGCTCGCCCATTGCGCGCGCGCTCATTGGCAAGGAAGCCGGCGATGTGGCCGAGGTACAGGCGCCCGGCGGCATCAAGACCTACGAGATTATGGAAGTGCACTACCGGTGAGCTCTGCCGCGACAACGGGCGGTGGCGGCCTGCTGCGCGCACGCCGGCTGCTGCCCCCGCTGTGGGCTGGGCTGCTGCTGTGCGTCGCCTTGGTGGCCACGCCGGCGCCTTTTGCGACGCTGGAGCGTACGCAGGCCGGGCTGGTAGTGGCTTTCATCTTCAAGCGAGAGGCGTTCCTAACGCTGGCAGCGGCGCTGGCCTTCGTGCTGATCGAGCGGCGCCGCGCGCGCGCCGGGCTGGGGCCCCAGTTCAGTACCGAAATGGCACTGGCGCTGGGTGCGCTGTTCTTCACGGTGATCGGCTATTTTGGCCTGCAGCCGATGATGGCCTTGGCGCGTGCTGAGCAGGGCACGCTGGGCTTCGGGCAACTGCACGCCGTCAGCCTGGTGCTTTTCGGCATGAAGATCCTGTGTGTTCTGGCGCTGTCGTGGCGGGTGACGGCGCCGGCCAAGGCGCCACCTTCCTGACGCGAGTTTCTCGATTTACTCGGCCACGCGCTTTTTGACGCTGGTGGTGCGGCGCTTGGCGCGTTTGATGCTGCCACCGGGTGTCACGCGCTCGTTGCCTAGAACGCGTACTTTCTTAACCTGGGGGCGGTGGTTGCCGCTTTTGCTGAACTTCACGATCTTCACCACCTTCGGGCCAGGGCGGCGGTCTTCGCGCTCCTCAGCTTCCTTGGGTGGGATGGGGCGCCACAGCACCAGCAGCTTGCCAATGTGCTGGATGGGTGCGGCGTCGAGTTGGTCGGCCAACTGGCCGAGCAGGGCCTCGCGCGCGGCGCGGTCATCGGAAAAGACGCGCACCTTGATCAGGCCATGGGCCTTGAGCGCGGCATCGAGTTCCTTGAGCACGCCGGGGGTGAGGCCCTCGGCCCCAATTTGCACAACGGGGTCGAGGTGGTGAGCGGCGGCGCGGTGTTCCTTACGCTGGGCCGGGGTCAGATTGATCGCAGACATCCTTACATTATCGACGCAGCATGAAGATCAAGACCAAGAGCAAGAAGGTCAACAAGGCGTGGCTTGCGGATCACATCAACGATCCCTACGTGAAGCTGGCGCAGCGGGAGGGCTATCGTGCCCGTGCCGCTTACAAGCTCAAGGAGATCGACGAAGCGCTGGGCCTGGTCCGGCCGGGGCAGGTAGTGGTGGACCTGGGTGCCGCTCCTGGGGCCTGGAGCCAGTATCTGCGGCGGCGCTTCGCGCCCAAGGCCGCCGGTACGGGCGGTGCGGCAGTGGGTGAGCTGCAGGGCACGATCATCGCGTTGGACATCCTGCCGTTCGAGCCGGTGGAAGGCGTGCAGTTCATCCAGGGTGACTTCCGGGAGGACGCGGTGCTGGTGCAACTGCAGGAAGCGCTGGCCGGGCGGCAGGCCGATCTCGTGGTCTCAGATATGGCGCCCAACTTGTCCGGTATCGAGAGTGCAGACTCTGCGCGCATTGCCCATTTGGTCGAACTGGCGGTGGAGTTCTGTGACGGACACCTCAAGCCCTCCGGTGCGCTAGTGTGTAAAGTTTTCCACGGCAGTGGCTACAGCCAGTTGGTGGAACTCTTCAAGCGGCACTTTCGTGTCGTCAAGCCGATCAAGCCCAAGGCTTCGCGTGACCGGTCGGCGGAAACTTTCCTGGTAGGCCTGGGTCTGAAAAAGGCTTGAGGGGCTTTGTCCATCCGTGTTGCCCAGGGCGTTGAAAACACCTGCCTCCTCCCGGGACAAAGCAAGATTTGTCGAACCCTTGACTGAACTAAAATTGCCCCCAATTCCGCTCCGTCACGCCCCGCGCGCGTGACGGGGCCTGGTTTGAAAAGGAGCCGCGGTGAACAATCAATGGTTCTCTAAAGTCGCTGTCTGGATGGTGATCGCCTTGGTGCTGTTCACCGTCTTCAAGCAGTTCGACCGCGGAGTGACGGCCGGTAACCAGATCGGTTATTCGGACTTTTTGGAAGAGGTGCGTGCTAAGCGCATCAAGTCCGTGACGCTGCAGGAAGGCAACGGCGGTACGGACATCATTGCCACCACTACCGACGACAAACGGCTGCGCAGTACCGCTACCTACCTCGATCGGGGCTTGGTGGGTGATCTGATCAACAACGGGGTCAAGTTCGACGTTAAGCCGCGCGAAGAGCCCTCAGTGCTGATGAGCATTCTCGTGAGCTGGGGTCCGATGCTGCTGCTCATCGGCGTGTGGATCTACTTCATGCGCCAGATGCAAGGTGGGGGCAAGGGCGGCGCCTTCAGCTTTGGCAAGTCCAAGGCGCGCATGCTGGACGAGGCTAACAACTCCACCACCTTTGCCGACGTTGCCGGCTGCGACGAGGCCAAGGAAGAGGTCAAGGAACTCGTGGACTTCCTGAAGGATCCTCAGCGCTTCCAGAAGCTCGGCGGCCGCATCCCGCGCGGCGTGTTGCTGGTGGGCCCTCCGGGTACCGGTAAGACGTTGCTGGCTAAGGCCATTGCGGGTGAAGCGAAGGTGCCTTTCTTCAGCATCTCCGGTTCCGATTTCGTTGAAATGTTTGTTGGCGTGGGCGCGGCGCGTGTGCGCGACATGTTTGAGCAGGCCAAGAAGAGCGCTCCCTGCATCATCTTCGTGGACGAGATCGACGCCGTGGGTCGCCACCGCGGTGCTGGCCTGGGCGGCGGCAACGATGAGCGCGAGCAGACGCTGAACCAGATGCTCGTTGAGATGGACGGGTTCGAAACCAACTTGGGTGTGATCGTGATGGCGGCCACCAACCGGCCCGACATCCTCGATCCCGCGCTGTTGCGTCCTGGCCGCTTCGACCGCCAGGTCTACGTGACGCTGCCCGACGTGCGTGGCCGCGAGCAGATCCTCAACGTGCACATGCGCAAAGTACCGGTGGGCCAGGACATCCGCGCCGACATCCTGGCGCGCGGCACCCCGGGCTTCTCTGGTGCTGATCTGGCCAACCTCGTCAACGAGGCGGCGCTGTTCGCCGCACGGCGCAATGCGCGTGTGGTCGAGATGGTCGACTTCGAGAAGGCCAAGGACAAGATCATGATGGGCCCCGAGCGCAAGTCCATGGTCATGCCCGAGGAAGAGCGCAAGAACACGGCGTACCATGAGGCCGGCCATGCATTGGTGGCGCGCTTGATGCCCAAGACCGACCCGGTGCACAAGGTCACGGTGATCCCGCGCGGTCGTGCCCTGGGCGTGACGATGCAGCTGCCCGAAGGCGATCGCTACAGCATGGACAAGGAGCGCATGCTCTCCACCATCTCCGTGCTATTCGGTGGACGCATCGCGGAAGAGGTGTTCATGAACCAAATGACCACCGGTGCTTCCAACGACTTTGAGCGTGCTACGCAGATCGCCCGTGACATGGTCACCCGTTACGGCATGA
Organism: uncultured Azohydromonas sp.; assembly: GCF_937926365.1. Classification (GTDB taxonomy): domain Bacteria; phylum Pseudomonadota; class Gammaproteobacteria; order Burkholderiales; family Burkholderiaceae_C; genus Azohydromonas. The sequence goes on from NZ_CALAOH010000211.1 coordinate 16,616, forward strand.
CCGATGAACTGGGCCCCATGGTCTACGCGGAGAACGAAGGCGAGGTGTTCCTGGGCCGCTCCGTCACCAAGCAGGTCAACGTCTCCGAGGAGACGATGCAGAAGGTGGACAAGCAGATCCGCAAGATCATCGACGAGCAGTACGCCATCGCGCGCCGGCTCATCGAGGAGAACAAGGACAAGATGCATGCTATGGCGCGCGCGCTGATCGAATGGGAAACCATCGACAGCGACCAGATCGACGACATCATGGCCGGCAAGCCGCCCCGTCCACCCAAGGACTGGACGTCCACGCCGCCCCGCTCGGGTGGCAACGTCACGCCGCCGGTCAACCCGGACGGCACGCCCGCCACGGCATCGTCCTGATCTGGCGTTCCCTGACTAACACGCTGTACATACGGGGCCTTCGGGCCCCGTTTTTATTCATCTGCCCATGTTCTGGACCACCACGCGCTTTCGCATCGCCCTCTCTCGCCCGCAAGTGATGGGCATCGTCAACGTCACGCCTGATTCCTTCTCGGACGGCGGCCAGCATGCCGACGCGGTTTCGGCGCAGGCGCACTGCGACCAACTCCTGGCTGAGGGTGCCGACATTCTGGACATCGGCGGCGAATCCACCCGTCCGGGCTCATCCACGCCCAGCGAGGCGGAAGAGTGGGCCCGCGTCGAACCCGCGCTGCGCCATGCCATGACGCTGGGCGTGCCGGTGTCGGTCGATACCAGCAGCCCGCTGGTGATCCGCAACGCGCTGGATCTCGGCGTGGACATCATCAACGACGTGCGCGCCTTGCAGCGCCCGGGAGCACAAGAAGCGCTGCTGCAATCCGGCATCGCCGCCGGCGTGTGCCTGATGCACATGCAGGGCGAGCCCGCCACGATGCAGGCCGCGCCCACGTATGAAGACGTGGCAGCCGAGGTCGGTGCGTTCCTGCAAGAGCGCCTGACTGCCCTGCGTGAGCATGGCGTGGCTGACGAGCGCATCGTGCTGGACCCCGGCTACGGCTTCGGCAAGACGGTGGCGCACAACTTGGACCTGCTGCGCCGTCAACGAGAGCTGCTGGCCCTGGGGAGGCCGCTGCTGGTGGGCCTGTCGCGCAAGTCCTGTCTGGGAACCGTCACCGGCCGCCCTGTGAACCAGCGCTTGGTTCCCAGCGTGGCCGCGGCGCTGGCCGCAGTGGCCCAGGGTGCGCAGGTGGTACGAGTTCACGATGTCGCTGCCACCGTGGACGCTCTCAAGGTTTGGCAAGCTGCCGGGCTGGTGCGGTAAGGCTGCAAGAGCCAGCCTCTGGACGACAATGCCGGGTCGCCCTGAGGGTCGCGATGACGCTGGCTTACAAGCACAAGGAAAGAGGATGAGCAGGAACTACTTCGGCACGGACGGCATCCGAGGGACTGTCGGCCAATCGCCCATCACCCCGGATTTCATGCTGCGGTTGGGGCATGCCGTGGGACGGGTGCTGCGCGCCGGCACGAAGCGCCCGACGGTGCTGATCGGCAAGGACACGCGCATCTCGGGCTACATGATCGAGTCCGCCTTGGAGGCCGGCTTCGCCTCGGCCGGTGTGGACGTGGTGCTCAGCGGGCCGCTGCCCACCCCCGGCGTGGCCTATCTCACGCGGGCGCTGCGGCTGGACCTGGGCGTGGTCATCAGCGCCTCGCACAACCCTTTCAACGACAACGGCGTCAAGTTCTTCTCGGCCCAAGGCCAAAAGCTGCCCGATGCCTGGGAGCTGGCGGTGGAAGCGGCGCTGCTGGAGCCGGCGCACTGGGTGGATTCCACGGGCCTGGGCAAGGCGCGCCGCCTGGAGGATGCGGGCGGGCGCTACATCGAGTTCTGCAAGAGTTGCGTCAGCAACGAGCTCTCGCTCAAGGGCATGAAGCTGGTTGTGGATGCTGCCCATGGCGCGGCCTACCACGTGGCCCCGGCGGTGTTCCACGAGTTGGGCGCAGAGGTCGTGACCATTGGCGCTAGCCCGGATGGACTCAACATCAATGCCGGCGTGGGCGCCACGGCACCGCAGGCGCTGGTGCAGGCCGTGCGTGAGCACGGTGCCGACTACGGCATCGCGCTCGATGGCGATGCGGACCGGCTGCAGATGGTCGATACCACCGGCCGCCTCTACAACGGCGACGAGCTTCTCTACGTCATGGTGGCGGACCGCTTGGCCCAGGGCAACAGCGTGCCCGGTGCAGTTGGCACGCTGATGACCAACATGGGCGTGGAAATGGCACTGCGCCGCTTAGACGTGCCGCTGGTGCGCGCGAAGGTGGGCGACCGCTACGTCCTGGAAGAGCTCGCGGCTCGCGGCTGGCAGTTCGGCGGCGAGGGCTCGGGCCACCTGCTGGCGCTGGACTGCCACACCACGGGCGACGGCATCGTGAGCGCACTGCAGATCCTGCAGGCCGTGCGCCGCCAGGGCCGTTCGCTGGCGTCCCTGCTCGAAGGCGTGAGCCTCTTTCCGCAGACGCTGCTCAACGTGCGTCTGGCCGAAGGCAGCGACTGGAAGAAAAACGCCAAGCTGGCGCAGACCCAGATGGAAGTTGAGCGCGCCCTCGGCGATGCCGGCCGCGTGCTGATCCGCGCCTCCGGCACCGAACCGGTGCTGCGTGTGATGGTCGAGGCCCGTGACGCGCAGCAGGGTCGCTCCTGCGCGGAACTGCTGGCCGAGGCGGCGCGAGGCTGAGGCGCGCGTCGGGTTTTTGTCCTGGGCAGAAGAGGCGGCGGCAGCCGCCTCTTTGTTTTTCCGTCGGCTGTTTCGGTGCCCGCCCGCTATCCCGCAGCATGACGTCCGTGTGATGTCGGCGATCCGTCTCACCCATGTCATCGCGTTGTGACTACAAGACAAGAGCGAGACAGCCGCGCTGATGCGCAGGGATGCTGTCACACGGGTGTCACACATGCGCACTAGAGTCGCGCCCATCGCTCAACTGCCTTGAGGATCCGCGATGTCGCGCCCCCATCTGCCGGTGCTGATCGGTTCCCTGCTCATCGCCGCTGCCGGCACGGCTGCCGCCCAGGACGTAACAGGCGCTGGCGCCACATTTCCCGCGCCGGTCTATGCCAAGTGGGCTGACATCTACAACAAGGCCACCGGCGTGCGCGTGAACTACCAGTCCGTCGGTTCCGGCGCCGGCATCAAGCAGGTCAAGGCCCGGACTGTGCATTTCGGCGCTACCGACATGCCGCTCAAGGACGAGGAACTGGACAAAGGGGGCCTGCTGCAGTTCCCCACCGTCATCGGCGGTGTGGTCCCGGTGGTCAATGTCAAGGGCATCCAGCCCGGCCAGTTGAAACTCACCGGCCAGGTGCTCGGCGACATCTACCTGGGCAAGATCAAGAAGTGGAACGACCCGGCGCTCACCGCGCTCAATCCGGGCCTCATGCTGCCGGAGCAGGCCATCGCCGTGGTGCAGCGTTCCGACGGTTCGGGCACCGGCTTCCTGTTCACCCACTACCTTTCCAAGACCAACGCGCAGTGGCAGGCGCAGGTGGGGGCGAGCACCTCGGTGAAGTGGCCGGTCGGCTTCGGCGGCAAGGGCAACGAAGGCGTGGCCAGCTATGTGCAGAAGCTGCCCGGCGCCATCGGCTACGTCGAGTACGCCTATGTCAAGCACAACAAGATGACGTACACGCTGCTCCAGAACCAGGCAGGCCATTTCGTGGCGCCGGAGGACGCCAACTTCAAGGCCGCCGCTGCGGGCGCCGACTGGGGCAAGAGTTTCTACCAAGTACTTACCAACCAGCCCGGCAAGGATGCCTGGCCGCTCACGGGCGCCACCTACATCCTCATGCCCAAGTCGCCGGATAAGCCCGAGGTGGTGGCGGCCGCGCTGAAGTTTTTCGACTGGGCCTACACCAGCGGCGATGCCGTGGCCACCGAGCTGAAGTACGTGGTCCTTCCGGAAACGCTCAAGACGCTGGTGCGCGAGCGCTGGGCTGGCATCCAGGGCAAGGACGGCAAGGCGTTGGCCTTCAAGTGATGTCCCGCCCGTGCCGGTGTACGCCCATCGTTCCTCGCACGACCCTGTGTGACGCAAGTTCCTCTTCCAGTTTGCTGATGGCGCCGTCTCAGGCCGCCGCAGCGCCCGCCTTCTCAAAGACATGACCGCAAGACTGCCGGCCACGTTGCGCCAGGAAGCCGTCGATGCGATGGACGCCTTCGACGTGGTGCCCAGATCACCCGTGGTGCGACGCTTCTCCCCCTGGCCCGACCGCCTTTTCTCTGCCGCTGCACACGCCGCCGCGGTGATGGTGCTGACGCTGCTGCTAGGCATCATCGTTTCGCTGCTCATCGGCGCCCGGCCGGCCATCGAAGCCTTCGGCCTGGGCTTTCTCTGGAGCAGTGAGTGGGACCCGGTGCAGGAACGCTTTGGCGGCCTGGTGATGATCTGGGGGACGCTGGCCAGCTCCGCCATCGCGCTGCTCATTGCCGTGCCCGTGAGCTTCGGCATCGCGCTGTTCCTGACCGAGCTGGCGCCCTCGTGGCTCAAGCGGCCCCTGGGCATCGCGGTGGAACTGCTGGCGGCCGTGCCCTCCATCGTCTACGGCATGTGGGGCCTGCTTGTCTTCGGCCCGCTGCTGGCGACCTACGTGCAGCAGCCGCTGCAATCCGCCTTCGGCGACGTGCCGGGACTGGGCCAGCTGTTCCAGGGCCCGCCGGTGGGCCTGGGGCTGCTGTCGGCCGGAATCATCCTGGCCATCATGATCATTCCCTTCATCGCCTCGGTGATGCGCGACGTGTTCGAGGTCACGCCGCCGATGCTCAAGGAGTCCGCCTATGGGCTGGGCGCCACGACCTGGGAAGTCGTCTCCAAGGTGGTGCTGCCCTACACCAAGACCGGCGTGGTGGGCGGGATCATGCTCGGCCTGGGCCGCGCCATTGGTGAAACCATGGCCGTTACCTTCGTCATCGGCAACATGAACCAGCTCCGCTCGCTGTCGCTGTTCGAGCCGGGCAACAGCATTACCTCGGCGCTGGCCAACGAGTTCGCCGAAGCGGGTGAGGGGCTCCACCAAGCATCCCTCATCTACTTGGGGCTGGTGCTGTTCTTCATCACCTTCGTGGTGCTGGTGTTGTCGCGGTTGCTGCTGACGCGGCTGAAGAAGGGTGAAGGAGCGCGCGCATGAATACCGCTGCCGCGAAAGCCGATCCGGGCCTGGATGCCCGCCGGCTGGCCAGACACCGCGCGCGCAAGCGCACCAACGCCATCGCGCTGACGCTGGCGCTGGCTGCCATGGCCTTCGGCGTGTTCTGGCTGATCTGGATTCTGTGGGAGACGCTGCGCCTGGGGCTGCCCGCGCTGTCGCTGCAGGTGTTGACGCAGATGACGCCGGCGCCGCAGTCCGAGGGCGGTGGCCTGGTCAACGCCATCTTCGGCTCGTTGCTGATGGTTGGTCTGGCCACGCTTATCGGCACGCCCGTGGGCGTGATGGCCGGCATCTACCTGGCCGAGTACGGGCGCAAGGGCTGGCTGGGTGCGGCCACCCGCTTCATCAACGACATCCTGCTGTCCGCGCCTTCCATCGTCATCGGCCTGTTCGTCTACTCGGTGGTTGTCACTCAGATGAAAGGCTTCTCCGGCTGGGCCGGGGTGCTGGCGCTGACGCTCATCGTCATCCCCATCGTCGTGCGTACCACCGAGAACATGCTTTCGCTGGTGTCTAACGCGCTGCGCGAAGCGGCCTACGCGCTGGGCACACCGAAGTGGAAGGTCATCGGCGCCATCACGCTCAAGGCCGCGCGCTCGGGCGTGGCCACCGGTGTGCTGCTGGCGCTGGCCCGCGTCTCGGGCGAGACCGCGCCGCTGCTCTTCACCGCGCTGTCGAACCAGTTCTGGAGCGCTGATCTCTCACAGCCACTGGCGAGCCTGCCCGTGACGATCTTCAAGTTCGCCATGAGCCCCTATGAGAACTGGCAGCAGCTGGCCTGGGCCGGCGTCTTCCTCATCACGCTGGGCGTGCTCGCGCTCAACATCGCCGCGCGCGTGCTGCTGCGGCACAAGCATTGAGATTCACCGACATGAACGCCGCCGTCGCCGAAAAGCCCGTGCTCGACTTCGAGCTACCCGCCCACGAGAAGGCCAAGATCACCGTGCGCGACCTGCGCTTCTATTACGGCAAGTTCCTCGCGCTCAAGCAGATCAACCTGGACATTCCGCAGAACAAGGTCACGGCCTTCATCGGCCCTTCGGGCTGCGGCAAGAGCACGCTGCTGCGCACCTTCAACCGCATGTTCGAGCTCTACCCCGAGCAGCGCGCGCAAGGGCAGATCCTGCTGGACGGCCACGACATCCTGAAGTCCGGCCTGGACGTGAGCCTCATCCGCGCCAAGGTCGGCATGGTGTTCCAGAAGCCCACGCCGTTTCCGATGTCCATCTACGACAACATCGCCTTCGGCGTGCGCCTCTTCGAGTCGCTGCCGCGCGTGGAGATGGACGAGCGCGTGGAGTGGGCGCTGCGCAAGGCAGCCCTCTGGAACGAGGTCAAGGACAAGCTCGGCCAGAGCGGCGCGGGCCTCTCCGGTGGCCAGCAGCAGCGGCTGTGCATCGCGCGCGGCATCGCCATCCGCCCGGAGGTGTTGCTGCTCGACGAGCCCTGCTCGGCGCTGGACCCGATCTCCACCGGCAAGATCGAGGAGCTCATCCACGAGCTCAAGAGCGACTACACGGTCGTGATCGTCACGCACAACATGCAGCAGGCCGCGCGCTGCTCGGACTACACGGCCTACATGTACCTGGGCGACCTGGTGGAGTTCGGGCCGACTTCGGAGCTGTTCATGAAGCCGCGCAAGAAGGACACCGAGGACTACATCACCGGGCGCTTCGGCTGACGCGCCAGGGTTCCACGCAAGGAGGATTCGCCATGCCCGACAAGCACCTCTCCACCCAGTTCGACGCCGAGCTCAGCAGCATTTCCAACCGCGTGCTGGAGATGGGCGGGTTGGTCGAATCGCAGCTTTCCCAGGCCATGGCCGCGCTGTCGGACTTCAGCACCGAAACCGCGGCACAGGTGATCACACGCGAGGCGCTGGTCAACCGCATGGAGCTGGAGATCGACCGTGAGCTTTCCGGCGTTATCGCCCGGCGCCAGCCCACGGCGCGCGACCTGCGCCTGCTCATCGCCGTGAGCAAGGCCATTGCCAATCTGGAGCGCGTGGGCGACGAGGCTGCGCGCATCGCGCGCACGGTCGACAAGCTCATCAACGCCGGCGTGTCCACGCGACTGCGCCAGCCGGTGGGCGATCTCAAGTACGAGGCCGAGCTCGCTACTGCGAGCCTGCGCAAGGCGCTGGACGCCTTTGCGCGGCTAGACACGGTGCGCGCGCTGGAAGTGCTCAAGCAGGACGACCAGATCGACCAGGAGTTCGACGGCCTGCTGCGCAAGCTCATCACCTACATGATGGAAGATCCGCGCACCATCTCTGCCAGCATCGACCTGGTGTTCGTGGCCAAGGCCATCGAGCGCGTGGGCGACCATGCCAAGAACCTGGCCGAGGTGATCATCTACGTCGTCAAGGGCACCGACGTGCGCCATGCCTCGATGGAGGCGGTCGAGAATGCGGTGCGCTGAGCTTCACCGGCCTACCAAGGAGTCCCGCGCGTGAGCGAGGTGCTGGTGGTGGAGGATGAGCCCGCGATTGCCGAGCTCATCGCGATGAACCTGCGCCATGCCGGCCATGGCGTGACCAGCGTGAGCGATGCCGAGGCCGCTATTGCCGCCGTGGACCGCGTGCTGCCCGATCTGGTGCTGCTGGACTGGATGCTGCCCGGGCGCTCCGGCGTCGCGTTGGCGCGCCAGTGGCGCAGCCAGCCACGCACGCGGGAGCTGCCCATCATCATGCTCACCGCTCGCTCCGAGGAGGCCGACCGCGTTGGCGGCCTGGATGCCGGCGCGGACGACTACCTGGTCAAGCCGTTCTCCATGCAGGAGCTGCAGGCGCGCATGCGCGCCGTGCTGCGCCGACGCGCGCCCGAGGCGCTACAGGCGCCGCTGGAAATCGCCGGGCTGCGGCTGGACCCGGCGGCGCGGCGCGTCACTCGGGAGCTCGGTGGGGCAGTGCAGGAAGTGAAGATCGGGCCCACCGAATTCCGGCTGCTGCACTTCCTGATGGCACACCCACTGCGCGTGCACTCGCGCTCGCAATTGCTGGACCGTGTCTGGGGCGACCACGTGTTCATCGAGGAACGCACGGTGGACGTACACGTGAAACGCTTGCGCGAGGCGCTGGCACCGGTGGACTGCGCGGCGCTGGTGGAGACTGTGCGCGGCGCCGGTTACCGCCTGGCGCAAGACCTCCATCCGGGCCAGAAGGACTGACGGGCCGTGCGCTACCTCTTGGGGCGTCCGTTGGGCGCGGTGGCGACCTGGGCTGCGGGCTCAGGCCTGGGCGCACTCGTGGGGGCACCGATGGGCGAGTTGTGGCCCGGGGTGCTGGCCGGCGGCGGCCTCGGCGTGCTGCTGCACGCTTCGGCGGATGCGCTGCACGGACAGCGGCTGATGCGCTGGCTGCGCGGGGGCCAGGACGCGGCGGCGCCGCGCGACACGGGTTTCTGGGGCGAACTGGGCTACCGCATCGAGCGGGCGTTGCGGCTGCGTGAGCGGCAGCTAGTGCGGGAGCGGTCGCAGCATGCGCAGTTCCTCAATGCCATCGAGGCCTCGCCCAACGGCGTGCTGCTGCTGGACGCGGGTGACGCCATCCTGTGGTGCAACGCGGCGGCGGCGGACCACTTCGGGCTCGATCCCGAGCGGGACCGGCTGCAACGCGTGACGAACCTGGTGCGCGCTCCCGACTTCGTGGCGTTGCTGCAGGCGGCCCCAACGCCGATGCAGCCCCAGCTGCTGTCGGGCCTGCGCCGCGCCGGCACGCTGCTGGTGCTGCTGCGTCCCTACGGGGCTGGGCTGAAGCTGGTGCTGTCGCAGGACGTGACCGAGCGCGAGCGTCACGAGGCCATGCGGCGCGATTTCGTGGCCAACGTGTCACACGAGATCCGCACGCCGCTCATGGCCCTGTCTGGTTTCGTGGAGACCATGCAGACGCTGCCGCTGGCCGAGGCCGAGCGGCACCGGGTGCTGGCACTGATGGCCCAGCAGACGGCGCGCATGCGCACGCTGGTGGACGACCTGCTGACGCTGGCGCGCCTGGAGGGCAGCCCGCGTCCGGCGCCGGACCGCTGGTTTGCACTGGATCCGTTGCTGCAACAAGTGCGGGCACGCACGCAGGCGCTGTCCAGCGGTGCGCACGAGCTGCGTTTCGCGGTACTGGAGGGCATCGAGGTGGCCGGCAGCGAGGGCGAGATCGACAGCGCGCTGACCAATCTGCTGAGCAATGCCGTGCGCTATACGCCCGTGGGCGGACGTATCGGCTTGGCTCTGCGCTGGCGTGAGGACGGGTGGCTGGAGATCGCCGTGAGCGACAACGGCATCGGCATTGCGCGCGAGCACCTGTCGCGGCTGGCCGAGCGCTTCTACCGGGTGGACGGCAGCCGCTCGCGTGAGACGGGCGGCACCGGGTTGGGACTGTCGATCGTGAAGCACGTGGCGCAGCGCCATAGCGGCGAACTGCTCATCGACAGCGCGCCGGGCCAGGGCTCCACCTTCAGCCTGCTGTTGCCGCCGGTGCGGGCGCGGCGGCAGGCACAGCCGCTGGATCAGCGCGTCGACGTCGCGGTCCGCCGGTAGATCAACACGCTTTCATTGCGGTCGGTGGGACGACGCTCCCGGGCGACGAAGCGCCAGCCGGGAAGCGATGGCGGCGCGGCCTTTTGGTCGGCATCGGGCCGCAGCAGCACCGGGCACTCGCTGGCCTCAGGACGGGCGTCCACGCGCCAGCCGCCGAAGTACTCCAGCCCGGCGATCGCGGCACGCGGCAGGTCCGGTGCGGCCAGGCACGTGGGGTTCTGTCCCACATGTCGTGCGATGCGCTGTACCCACGGGCGGTAGCTGCGCCCATAGTCCAGCGCCGGCAGCCACAGCGTCATCACCAGCAGCCAGGCCAGCGCCACGCCGCCGGCGGGCAACACCAGGCTCTTCCACAGCGCCTGCGGATGACGCGCCGTGCGCCAACGCACCAGCGCTAGCCAGGCCAGCGTGCCGGCCACCGCTGCCACTAGCCTCACGAGGGAGAAGTCAGCCTTGAAGCCCGGCGCCAGGCGGGCGATGTTGGCGGCCGTGCGCGCGGGGACGCCGGTCTGCATGGCGGCGTACACCACCCAGATCACTATCGCGCCAGCACTGAAGAAGAAGACCGAGAACCAGTCGATCGCGGCGCTGGCGCTGCGCCGCAGCGTGGGCAGCGCGAACGCGGCCAGCACCGCCAGCGGGGGTAGCGCCAGCAGTAGCGCACGGTCCGAGCCGCCGAGCGCGACGCAGGTGCTCAGTCCAACCAACGCCAGGCACAGCGGCAGCACGATGTGGCGCTTGAACAGCTGGCGGCGCCAATGCCACAGCGTCCAGGGCACCAGCAGCCACACCGGCCACAGGAACCACGACAGTAGGCGGCCCAGCTGAAACAGCTGCGCGGCGTTGGGCTCGAACTCCCAGCGCCAGCGCGCATGCTCCAGGGCCAGCGTCAAAAGCAGGGAGGCCAGCGTCGAGGCGCCGATCCAGGGCGCGAAGCGCCGCATCGGCGTGTCGGCCGAGCGGGCACAGATGGCCGTGCCGATCAGTCCCGCGGCCAGTGCCACGTTGGGCGCGTCACAGGCCGACAGCAAGGGCAGGGCGCACAGCACCGCCGCGCGGGCCAGGGCGGTGCGCCAGGCCGCTGCGGCCAAGCCCCACAACAGCAGCGCCATGGCGAAGAGCTGGGCCAACTCGGGCGTGGTCTCGTGGCCGAGCTGCAGCAGGCCCAGCGTGGCCATCAGGGCCAGCAGTGCGCCGTCGGCCACGGCGCGGGCGTAATCCACGGTATTGGCTTCACCGCCGAAGGCCAGGGCCACGGGCTGGGCCGCTTCGGTACGTGCGAGGTGGAAAGCGCTGTACCAGGTCAGCGCCAGCGTCGCTGCCAGCAGCAGTGCGAAAGGAATGCGGGCGGCAAGGGGTGGTTCGACCAGCGGCGAGAGCAGGACGATGAACGAGGCGCCCAGCCAATGCGGCAGCAGCGGGCCGTCCGGCGGCAGCAGTCCCACCAGGGGCGTCAGCCAGGAGCCGCGTCCTTCGCCGATGGCCGCCATGTAGCCGAAGGCCGTGATGTCGGCGCCTTTCCAGGGGTCGCGCCCGAAGAGGCCGGGCAGCAGGTATGCGGCGCACAGCAGCAGCAGCGGTATGCGTGGCAGCCGCTGCACCGCGCGTTGCGTCACCAGGGCGGGAGATGGGATGTTCACGCCGAAATCATGCCGTCAATGTGAGAACGACCCCGTGCGGGGTCACGGCTGCTCGCTGGACATCGGGCAACCGGCCAGCATGCCGCTGCGTTGGCGCAGACAGAAAAAAAGGCAGCCGAGGCTGCCTTTGGTGTCGCCGGAGCGCGACCTCACTTCTTGATGAGGCCGACGCGCGCGAACTTGTTGCGGAACTTCTCGACCCGGCCGCCGAGGCTGTCCACGCTCTTTTGCGTGCCGGTGTAGAAGGGGTGCGTCTCGCTGGTGGTTTCCAGCTTCACCAGCGGCAGCTCGCGGCCGTCGTCGAGCTTGATGGTTTCCTTGCTCTGCACGCACGAGCGCGTGACGAACTTGAAACCGTTGGACAGGTCCACGAAGCAGACTTCGCGGTAGTTCGGGTGGATGCCTTCTTTCATCGGAAACCTCGCTGCGTTGCCGCCAGCCACGCCACCCCATGCGGCGCACTTGGCGAAAGCGGAAAACCCGCGATTGTAGCCCAAGCCGGCATGCCGACCGGGGATTGACGCCGCCAAAAAGCAGCGCCACTGATACACGACTGCCGTGGGGCTGCGGCAGTGGGCCGGTGCGGAGACGGCCCGCGCGAACGGCCGGTCAGCCGCCGCGGCGCATCAGATCGAAGAAGTCCAGGTTGTTCTTGGTGGACTTCATCTTGTCGAGGATGAACTCCATCGCCTCGATCTCGTCCATGGGGTAGAGCAGTTTTCGCAGGATCCAGCTCTTTTGCAGGATCTCGGGCTTGAGCAACAGCTCTTCGCGCCGCGTGCCACTCTTGTTGAGTAGGATCGAGGGGTATACGCGCTTCTCGGCCATGCGGCGGTCCAGGTGGATCTCGCAGTTACCCGTGCCCTTGAACTCTTCGTAGATCACCTCGTCCATGCGGCTACCGGTGTCGATGAGCGCGGTGCCGATGATGGTGAGTGAGCCGCCTTCCTCGACGTTGCGCGCGGCGCCGAAGAAGCGCTTAGGGCGCTGCAGCGCATTGGCGTCCACGCCGCCGGTGAGCACCTTGCCGGAGGAGGGCAGCACGTTGTTGTAGGCGCGGGCCAGGCGGGTGATGGAGTCCAGCAAGATCACCACGTCCTTCTTGAGCTCGACCAGGCGCTTGGCACGCTCAATCACCATCTCGGCCACCTGCACGTGGCGCGCTGCGGGCTCGTCGAAGGTGGAACTGATGACCTCTCCGCGCACCGTGCGCTGCATCTCCGTGACTTCCTCGGGACGCTCGTCCACCAGCAGCACGATGAGGTGCACGTCGGGGTGGTTGGCGACGATGGCGTGCGCCAAGTGCTGCATCATGACCGTCTTGCCGCTCTTGGGCGGTGCCACCAGCAGCGCGCGCTGGCCTTTGCCGATGGGCGCAATGAGATCGATGATGCGGCTGGTGATGTTCTCCTCGTTGTTCTTGATGTCGCGTTCGAGCCTGAACTGTTCCTTGGGGAACAGCGGTGTCAGGTTCTCAAACATGATCTTGTGCTTGTTCTCCTCGGGGGTGAGGCCGTTGACGCGGTCAACTTTCACCAGCGCGAAATAGCGCTCGCCATCCTTGGGCACGCGCACCTCGCCCTCGATCATGTCGCCGGTGTGGAGATTGAAGCGGCGGATCTGGCTGGGGCTGAGATAGATGTCGTCAGTCGACGCCATGTAGCTGGTGTCGATCGAGCGCAGGAAGCCGAAGCCGTCGGGCAGCACCTCCAGAACGCCGTCGCCGAAGACCTGCTCACCGGCCTTGGCGCGCTTCTTCATGATCGCAAACATCAGCTCTTGCTTGCGCATGCGAGCGACGTTGTCAATCTCCAGCGCCTCGCCCATCTTGATGAGCTCGGACACGTGCAGCGCTTTCAGTTCGGACAGATGCATGGAAGGCAAACCCTGGGAGGGGAGGGTGCGCATCCTTGCCACGGAAGCGCACCGGATCGTTACGGCTCGAAAGGCCCGATGTCGGGCGGGACCAACCCGCTGGTCGCAGCCAAGAAACTGGAAATGCACGGGGGGTTGGGAGCCGGACTCACACGCTGCAAACCGCCGTGGCGGTAGAGCGTGTGATGGCAAAGCTTGGGCTGCGGACACCGCCCAGGACCATAGAGAGCAACGGACCTTGGCGAAATCTCAGGCGGCGAAAACCGCAGCGGTTACGGAATTATAGATTAGCGTCCAGGAAAGCCGCCAACTGTGCCTTCGATAAGGCTCCTACCTTGGTCGCTGCGACATTTCCGTCACGAAACAGCATCAGCGTCGGGATGCCGCGGATGCCGTACTTGGCCGGCGTGTCACGGTTTTCGTCAACGTTGAGCTTAACGATCTGTAGCCGGCCTTTGTAGGTCTCGGCCAAATCGTCCAGGATGGGCGCAATCATCTTGCAGGGGCCGCACCATTCGGCCCAGTAGTCAACCAGTACCGGCTGGGAAGCCTTCAGTACATCAGCCTCGAACGAGGCGTCGGACACATGCTTGATCAGTTCGCTGCTCATGTTGGATTTGCCCGCGTCCGCAGGGATGAACTGCGGCGCAATGCGTAATAGCGGTGGTCTGAAGATTCTGACACAAAGCCTCCACCCTGCCCGGGCAGAGGAGGCGCTGACAGATGTCCCGGCGGCCAGCTTGCTGCAGGCATGCAAGCCGGGTACTTGGCAAGGTATTTTCATCGGCCTGTAACCGTGAATTTCTGAAAACCGGCAGCAATTCACGTCGTTGCGGCTGATGTGAACCAAGCACGGTGGCACAGTGACCGCCGTCATGTCTTACCCTCCCTCCCAGCCTATCGATCGCTCTCCACAACGCTTTGAGCGTTTCGAAGTCCGCCGGTTGCTGGGCAAGAGCGAGCGCAGCATGTTGTGGGAAGCCCATGATGCGGAGCACGACCGCCTGTTGGCGCTGTGCATGCCGCGCGTGCCACCCCATGGCGCTCTGGCGATGGAGCGCTGGATGGAGGACGTGCGCGCGGCGGCGCGGCTGGGTCATCCGCGGCTGGCGCCGGTGGTGGAAATCGGCGTTTTCCAGCGCCTGCCTTTTGTTGCGTATGCGCGCAGCAGTGGCCCGACGCTGGCGGAGCGGCTGGATCCGCGCGGCCAAGTGACGATGGACGTCGCCCGCTGGGCCGGACAGGTGCTCGAAGGCTTGGCCTTCGCCCATGACGCCGGTCAGGCGCACCGAGTCCTGCAACTGCATATGGTGCAACTCGATGACCGCAGCGACGTGCAACTCCTGGGGCTTGGTGTGGCACCCGAGCCGAAGCTGCCCGAGCACATTGGTCCACTCCAGGCTCGGCACGCCATGGCCGAGCGCGACCTGCTGGCGGTAGGCTTGCAGATGTACCACCTGCTTGCGGCCCGGCCGGCGTTGGATGAGCCAGACCTGGGCCGGGCAGTCGAGCGCCTCACGCCTTTCGGCAATGCCACAGTGCGGCTGCCCCGTGAGCTGCCGTTGCCCGTGCCCGAGGAGTTTCGCGCCATCGTCAGCCGCTGCCTCGACCCTTACCCGCATCAGCGCTACCGTCATGCGCGAACGATGGTGCGTGCGCTGGAAGCCTGGGTGCCGTCGCAACATTCGTCATCGCGCAGTGAGTTGCCCACGCAACTGATGGATCGTACGCGCCGCCATGGCGTCTTGCCGGCCTTGCCCGATGGTGCGGCCATGGCGACACGGCTGATGAGCATGGAGCGTCGGCACGTGGGTGCACTGGCCCGGGAGGTGTTGCAGGATCCGGCGCTGTGCTTCGAGCTGCTGCGGCAAGCAAATGCTTCCTACGTGCGCAATACGCAGCGCCCAGGCGCTGGCGCCGTGGTGACCGTACGCCGGGCGATCACGCTGATTGGCCTGGAAGGCGTGCAGCGCGCGGTGCAGTTGCAGCGTTCCTGGCCCGGGGCGCTGGATGAGGCGGCCGCCCAGCGGCTGATGCAGCAGATCACGTACACGCAGCATTCGGCCCGACTGGCGCAACTGCTCAACCCGGGACAGCACGACCCCGAGGTCGTCTACATCGTGACGATGCTGCAGCAGATGGGTAACCTGCTGCTGCATTACCACTTCCCTGACCTGGCGCTGCAGATCCGCATGCTCATGGCGCCGCCGCCGACCACGTCAGAGGAGGAGCCTGAGGTCTTCGGCATGGACGAGTTCAGCGCGGCGCAAACGGTGCTGGGGCTGGAGCCGAGCGTGCTCTCCACGCACGTGGTGCGGCAATGGGGCTTGGACGACTCAATGCTGCAGCTGATGGGCCGCCTGCCGCTGGACCAGCCCGTGCGTGTCACCGACAGCGATGAGCTCCTGCGCGCCGTGGCCAGTGCGGCTTGCGAAGCCGTGCATGCGCATGCGCAACCATCACGCCTGTACGCCGCCGCGGTGGACCGGGTCGCACAGCGCTACGGCCACCTGCTGCGGCTGGATTCGGCCAAGCTGCGAGCCATGCTGCGCGAATCGGAAGATCCCGTGGTGAGCTGAGCCTGCACGCCGGCCGGCCGCCGGGCGACGCACGTGGTGCTCGTTCGGCGGTGTGGTGCGATGGGAATCGAAGAACCCGGCGCAGAACACGCCAAGTGGGGGATGACGAGCCTTACCCCCGGCACTGGTCACAACGGTTGGGGCTGCTTCGTTCCCGACCTGACCCGGTTGGCCGCGCTCCCATGCGGGGAGGCCCGTCAACGCGCATTGTAGCTCACACGATGCGCCACCCCCGGTGGAGCTGCCGAACGCATGCCGATACGGGCCCGGCATGCGCCTCGCAAAGCCGCTCAGCGCAGCTGCAGGTCGTCGTCTCCGAAACGAATCGACAGCGGCTCGATCAGCAGCTGCTTGTCGCCTTCCTCGACCCGGCCGGCCACCAGCGCGGGAATGCCCTGCGCCTGCGCGACCTCCACCGTGCGCTGCGCATCCTCGGCGCGCACGAACAGCGCGAAGCCCGCGCCCATGTTGAGCGTGCTGTAGGCCTCACGGTCGTCATGCCCGGCGTGCTGGGCGATGAACTTCAGCACCTCCGGCACTTCCGGCACGGCGTGGATGCGGTACGTGAAGCGCGCCGGATGGCGCAGCAGCTTGCGCCAGCCGTGGCCGGTGATGTTGGCGCAGTAGTGCGGGGTGATGCCGGCTTTGTACAGCGCCTCCGTTACCGGCGAGTACAGCGTGGTGGGCGCCAGCAGCGCTTCGCCGTAGGTCTGGCCGTTGGCCAGCGGCGTGAGGTAGCCGTGCGGCAGTCGCTCGGTGAGCTTGCGCGCCAGGCTCAGGCCGTTAGCGTGGATGCCGCTGGAGGCCAGCAGCACGATGGCGTCGCCCGCGGCGAGCTTGTCGCCCACTGACAGTCGTTCCTTGGGATTGATCAAGCCCGTGCAGGAGGCCGCCAGGTCGATGCGGCCGGCTTCCACAATGCCCGCCAGCGCCGGTGTCTCGCCGCCGCCCCAGGCCACGCCGCAGGTATCGCACGCAGCCTTCCAGCCCGCCACCAGCGCCTGCGCGCGCTGCGCGTCGCTGAACCACTCGCTGCCGCCGGCGGCCCAATAGGCCTGTACCACCAGCGGCGTGGCGCCGACGGTGATGAGGTCGTTCACCGCCATGGCGATGGTGTCCTGCGCGATGCCCTGATAGAAGCTGTGCCCGGTGAGCTGGGCCATCTCGTCGGCCACCAGCGCCTTGGAGCCCAGGCACTCGACGATGCTGGCGATGTAGAACGGGCCGACATCGACCACGTAGGCCGATTCGCCGCGCGAGGCGGCCACTTCGGCAAAGCCGTGCGCGGCCACGTGTTGTGCCGTGGCGGCGGCGGCGCGCTGGGCGCTGACCTTCAGCGGGTCGATGAGGTCGTAGTTCACGCCCGCCTGTTCGTAGCTCAGGGGTGCGGCGCTGTTGTCGGAAGAAGGGGGCGTTTGGGCATTCATGGGCGCGGATTATCGGCCAGTGCCCCGGCCGCTCCTCGTTGCGCGCGCTGCCGGCAGGGCCGCGGGGCGGGGTTGGCGCGCCCCGTAGAATCGCCGGATGTCCTACGTGGTCCTTGCCCGCAAATACCGCCCGCGCAGTTTCGACCAAATGGTCGGCCAGGCGCATGTGGTGCAGGCGTTGACCAACGCGCTGCAGCAGCAGCGCCTGCATCACGCCTATCTCTTCACCGGCACGCGCGGCGTGGGCAAGACCACCGTCTCGCGCATCCTCGCCAAGAGCCTCAACTGCACCGGTCCCGATGGCACGGGCGGCATCACCTCGCACCCCTGCGGCGTGTGCACTGCCTGCACCGAGATCGATGCTGACCGCTACATCGATTACGTCGAGCTCGATGCCGCCAGCAACCGCAGCATCGACGAGATCCGCGACCTGATCGAGCGTGCCGCCTACAAGCCCAGCGTCGGCCGCTTCAAGGTTTTCATGATCGACGAGGCGCACCAGCTCACGCGCGACGCGTTCAATGCGCTGCTCAAGACGCTGGAGGAACCGCCGGAGTACCTGAAGTTCGTCCTGGCCACCACCGACCCGGACAAGATGCTGCCCACGGTGCTCAGCCGCTGCCTGCAGTTCAACCTGCGGCCCATGGCGCCGGAGACCGTGCACGAGCACCTGCTCAACGTGCTGCAGAACGAGGGTGTGTCGTTCGACGCGCCCTCGCTGCGGCTGCTGTCGCGCGCGGCGCGCGGCTCCATGCGCGACGCGCTCTCGCTCACCGACCAGGCCATCGCCTACGGTGGCGGCGCGCTGGCCGAGGAAACCGTGCGCGCCATGCTCGGCAGTGTGGACCGCGGCCATGCCGCCACCCTCGTGCGCGCGCTGGCGCTGCGCGACGGCGCCGCGGTGCTCTCGGGCGTGCAGGCGCTGCGCGAGCGCGGGCTCTCGGCCGCGGCGACGCTGGAAGAGATGGCCACACTGCTGCAGCAGATGGCCGTGGCGCAGATGGTGCCCGGCGCGCTGGACGAGACTGATCCCGACATCGCCGGCGCCGTCGAGCTCGCCGGCCTGATGCCGCCGGACGAAACGCAACTGCTCTACAGCATCGCGCTGCATGGCCGCGCCGAGCTGAGCCTGGCGCCCGACGAGTACGCCGGGCTGACGATGGTGCTGCTGCGCCTGCTGGCCTTCCCGTCGGCGGGTGGCGTGCCGCAAACCCTTTCCAGGCCCGAAGGGACACGCGGCGCGAGCGCCACATCCACCACGACCGCGGCGCCGGTGGCGGCCCGGCCGCCGACACCCGTTTCCGTCGCGGCGCCTCGGCCGGACATTGCGCAACCGCCGGCCGCGGCACCTGGGCCTTCCAGCATGGCTGCTGCGCCGGTGCGTGCCCCGGTGGCGGCGCCTGCGCCCGTATCCGCCGCGGCGCGTCCGGAGCGCATGTTGCCGCCGGCCGCTGTCCGGGGGGAGGCGCCGGCCACCACTCCGCCGGTGCGTCCGCAACCACGGGCTGCCGTCGAGGCGCGTCTTCAGCCGCCTGCCGCGGCCGCGCGTCCTGCCGCCGCCCCGGACATGCAGAAGGAACCGCCGGCTTGGCACGACGAGGCGCCGCCTTGGGAGGACGAGCCCTCGTCCTGGCAGCCGGATGCCGCGCCCATGGCCGAGGAGCCGGCCGAGCCGATGCTGCGTGAACCGGTGCCGGCCCCGGCTTCCAGGGCGCAGCCGGCCGCTGCCGAGGAGGTGGCGGAGCTGGCGCCCACCGCGCTGGGCGAGCGCTGGTACGCCGTCGTGCAGCAGGTGCGCCTGGTGGCGCTGGTGCGCGAACTGGCGATGCAAGCCGAGCTCGTCGCGGCGGACGAAGCCGATGCCCCGCTGTGGCGGCTGCGCGTGGAGCGTGAGTCGCTGCGCAACCCCGCGCTGTGCGAGAAGCTGCAGGCGGCGCTGCGTGAGGTGGTGCATCCGGCCCTGCGCCTGGAGGTGGAAGCCGGCAAGGCGCAGGATTCGCCCGCGCTGCGCGAGAACGCCGAGCGCGACCGCCGCCAGCGCCAGGCCGAGCGCATCATCCGCGACGACCCGCTGGTGCAGCAGATGCTCCAGCGCTATCCCACGGCACGCATCGTGCCGGGGTCGATCAAACCGAACTGACACACGAAGGAAATCACGATGTTGAAGGGACAACTGGCCGGTCTGATGAAGCAGGCGCAGGCGATGCAGGACAACCTCAAGAAGGCCCAGGACGAGTTGGGCAACATCGAGGTCGAAGGCCAATCCGGCGCCGGCCTGGTCAAGGTCACCATGACCTGCAAGCACGACGTCAAGCGCGTGACCATCGACCCCAGCCTGCTGGCCGATGACAAGGACATGCTCGAAGACCTGGTCGCTGCGGCCTTCAACGACGCCATCCGCCGCGCTGAGACCGTGAGCCAGGAAAAGATGTCCAAGCTCACCGCCGGCATGCCGCTACCGCCGGGAATGAAGTTCCCGTTCTGAGGCCGCTCGCCGACCCGGCTTGGACACTCCGGCCCCCAGCCACCTCGATGCGCTGATCGACGCCCTGCGCCGCCTGCCCGGCGTGGGCGTGAAATCGGCCCAGCGCATGGCCTACCACCTGCTGCAGCATGACCGCGCCAGTGCGCTGCGCCTGGCCGACGCATTGCGGGCCGCGGCCGAACACGTGCGGCACTGCCGCCGCTGCCACGGCCTGAGCGAAACCGAGCTCTGCGCCATCTGCGCGGATCCCGAGCGCGACACGCGCCAGCTCTGCGTGGTGGAGGGGCCGGCCGACCTCGCGGCGCTGGAGCGCACTCGCAGCTACCGCGGCCTGTACTTCGTGCTCAAGGGCCGGTTGAGCCCGCTCGACGGCGTGGGCGCGCGCGACATCGGCGCGGCCGAATTGCTGGAGCGCGCGGGCGACGGGCAGGTGCAGGAGGTCATCCTGGCCACCAGCTTCACCGCCGAGGGCGAAGCCACCGCGCACGTGCTGGCCCAGGCGCTCAAGGCGCGCGGGCTGCAGGTCACCCGGCTCGCGCGCGGCGTCCCCGCGGGCAGCGAACTCGAATACGTGGACCTCTCCACGATCGCCCACGCCCTGGTGGACCGGCGCTGAGGTGCCGGCATGCGCCCCGCCCGCCATGGGCAGCGCCTCTTCTTCCTTGCTCACCCGCGCAGGTGCTGGCGATGGTGAAACAGGCCTTCGCCAGCGGCAGCTACGAGGCCACCAAGAACCTGTTCGCGGCGCAACTGATCCCGGCCGGCAGCCAGGCCGTCTACACCTACGTGCTCAAGAACACCGGCAGCGTGGCGCTGGACAAGGTCAGCGTCTCGGACGATCACCTGTCCGCGCTCACCTTCGTCGGCGGCGACGCCAACCGCGGCGGCCGTCTGGACGTCGGTGAGACCTGGACCTACACCGCCCGCGAAACCGTGGTGGCCGGCACCCAGATCGCCGGCACCGCCATCGTCACCGGCCACAGCGCCACGCTGGGCCGATCTCAACGCCGCCGGGCGCGAGGGCAACGTGCTGGTCATCGCGGCCAGCGTGAAGGGCGGCAAGGCGGACGACCAGTTCCTGCTGGATCAGCTGGCTGTCACGGCCGCTGCCACGACGGACGACCTGCTCGGCCTGCTGGGCGTGCTGCCGCAGCACACCACCGTCTATTGATCGGACCCACGCCAGGGAATCGCCCAGGAAAAAGCCGCCGCGGGACGGGTGCCCCGCGGCGGCTTTTTGGTGGTAGAGGTCTCCGGCCCGGGCTGTCCGGGCGGGACGGGGCGGTAGCTCAGCGGCGCACGCTGTCGCGGGCTTCCGCCACCTTCAGGCTGCCGTTGTTGCGGCTGGCCACGACGGCGCGCGGGGCCGGCGCGGCCGCGCGCGCGACGCTGCGTGTCGGAGCCCGGCGAGCTGCCACGGTGGTGCGGCGGGTAGCGGGACGGGCGGCGCTGCGCGTGGGCCTCGCCTTGGCGGCGCGGACGCTGGCGGCGGGTTTGGACGACGCTTCGGGCTCGGACGCCACCGAGGCCATCGCCACCTGCGCCGCGCGCTCCGGTAGGTACATCACGACGCTGGCGCCGGGTGCGAAGCGGCCCTTGGCGGATACCTTGTTCCAGGCGGCGAGCTGCGCCACGGAGGTGCGCGTGCGGCGCGCCATGGCAGCCACGGTCTCACCCTTGCGGCCGGCTTTGACCACCACGCGCTGCAGCGGCGGCACGTCCGGCGCCAGCGCGATGGAGGCGTTCTGCGCGATGTGGCCGGCCACGTCGTGGGAGCGCTCCTCGGTGCGCGGCACGATCAGCGTGGAGCCGGCCTTCACCAGCATGCGCAGCGGGATGCGGTTGGCCTCGCGCAGCTCCGCCTCGGAGATGTCGAGCTCCTTGGCCGCGTCGGCCGGGCGCATGTTGCGCGGCACGACCCAGGCGGTCCAGCTTGCGAGCTGGCCGCGGTGGCGCGAAAGGTTGTCCACGAAGATGCTGGCGTTGTCATAAGGCAGCAGCACCTGCGGCGTGCCCGCGGCCAGGATCACGGGCTGGTTCATCTGCGGGTTGAGCGCCTTGAACTCCTCCAGCGTCAGCCCGGCCAGGCGCGCGGCCAGCGCCACGTCGATGTCGCGCTGGATGGGCACGCCCAGGAAATACGGGTGGTTCTCCAGCGGCGGCAGCGACAGCGCGAAGGCGTCCGGGCGCAGCACGATGTTCTTCACCGCCTGCAGCTTCGGGACGTAGTAGCGCGTCTCATCAGGCATGCGCAGGCTTTCGTAGTCCGTCGGCAGCCCGGCCCTGGCGTTGCGCGCCACGGCACGCTGCACGTTGCCCTCGCCCCAGTTGTAGGCCGCCAGTGCCAGGTGCCAGTCGTTGAACATGCCGTACAGCCGCGTGAGGTAGTCCAGCGCGGCGCGGGTGGAGGCCAGCACGTCCCGGCGGTCGTCGCGGAAGATGTTCTGGCGCAGCTCGAAGTCGCGGCCCGTGGCGGGCATGAACTGCCACATGCCCGAGGCCTTGGCCGTGGACAGCGCCTGCGGGTTGAAGGCGCTCTCGATGAAGGGCAGCAGGGCCAGCTCGGTGGGCAGGCCGCGGCGCTGCACCTCCTCGACGATGTGATAGAGGTAGCGCCCGCCGCGCTCGGTCATGCGCTGCACGTAGTCCGGCCGGCTGGAGTACCACTGCTCGGCGCGGCGCACGTGGTCGTTGTCCAGGTCCGGCACCGCGAAGCCCGAGCGCACGCGCGACCACAGATCGATGCGCGCGCTGCCGGCGTTGAGGTCCACCGACTCCTCGGGGCGCAGCGGGTCCACCGGTGCGGCCACCGGCGCCGGGGCCGCTTCCGTCACCGCGGGCATCACCGTCACATCGGGCGCCATGGCCGGCGTCACCGGCGGGGCGGCGTCCACGTCGGCGGGCGTCACGGGCCCGCTGGGCATGGGCGCCGTGGCACAGGCGCTCAGCGCCGCGGCGGCGGCCAGGGACAGCAGGGTGCGCCAGCACGGCGGCAGCGAAGTCGGCAGTTTTTTCATTGGAATCCGTTCTTCCATTCGCGCAGCGCCGCCAGCACCTCGACGTCGCCGTGGGTCCCTGGCCGGCGCTGCTGCGCGGCACGGACGACGTCCGGCTGCGACAGGCGCAGGAAGGGGTTGATCTGCCGCTCCAGCGCAAGCGTGGAAGGCAGGGTGATGCCGCCGTGTGCACGTTCGGTTTCGCACCACGCGCGGTGCTGCGCGATGGCGGGGTTGTGCGGTTCCACGGCGGCGGCAAAGCGGAGGTTGGACAGCGTGTACTCGTGGGCGCAGCACACGCGCGTATCACCCGGCAGCGCGGCAAGCGCCGCCAGCGACGCCTGCATCTGCGCCGGGCTGCCTTCGAACAGCCGGCCGCAGCCGGCGGAGAAGAGCGTGTCGCCGCAGAAAAGAAGGGGCGCACCGTGTGCGCCCTCGGGGAGAAAGTAGGCGATGTGGCCGGCGGTGTGGCCGGGCACGTCGATGACCTGGAACTCCAGGCCCAGCAGCGAGGCCTGGTCGCCGCCGTGCAGCGGCGTGAAGGGCTGCGGGATGCGCTCGCGCGCCGGCCCGAACACCGGGCCGTCGAGCCGCGGCCGCAGCGCGTCCACGCCCCCGACGTGATCGCCGTGATGGTGGGTCACTAGAATGCCCGCGAGCTGCAGCCCCTGGGATTGCAGCGCGGCTTCCACCGGCGCCGCCTCGCCCGGATCGACCACCAGCGCCCGCACGCCGTCGTGCAGCATCCAGATGTAGTTGTCGGTGAAGGCGGGCAGGGCAAGCAAGCGCATGGCGGGCGGATTATAGGAAGGCTCCCCAAGTGAAAACCCTGTGGCAGCGCAGACGTTCGTCATGGATGCCGAACGTTTGAACCCGTTGGCATCGCGTGCGCAATCGCAGCATGAAGCCTTGCGGCGCTGGCTGGCGACGCCCCCCGGGCGCTACCTGCTGGCCTGGGAGCAGCAATGCATGGACCAGGCGGTGCCGGATCTGTTCGGTTTCCATGCCCTTCAATTGGGGTTGCCGGAGCTTGATGCGCTGCGCATGAACCGCATGCCGCACCGCTGGCGTGCCAGCGACGAGTCGCCGAGCGTCATCAGCGCCGGGTCGCGCGCGGCGGTGGTGGCGCTGCATTGCGAATCCGACGCCCTGCCGTTTGCCAACGCCAGCCTGGACCTGGTGGTGCTCCCGCACGCGCTGGAGCTCGCCAGCGACCCGCACCGCACGCTGCGCGAGGTCGAGCGCGTGCTGGTGCCGGAAGGTCGGGTGGTGATCTTGGGCTTCAACCCGTTGAGCCTGTGGGGGTTGCGGCAGCGGGTGGGGCGCCTGCGGCGGCGGCTGGGCTCGCGCGCGCCGCTGTTCCTGCCGCAGGCGGGCGAGCCCATCGGCTACTGGCGGCTGCGTGATTGGCTGCGGCTGTTGAGCTTCGAGGTGGAGGCGGGACGCTTCGGCTGCTTCGTGCCGCCGCTGTGGACGCATCGCTGGCTGCGGCGCTTCGCCTGGATGGAAGACCGCGGCGACCGCTGGTGGCCGGTGTTCGGCGCCGTGTACCTGGTGGTGGCGGTCAAGCGCGTGCGCGGCATGCGGCTGGTGGGACTGGCCCGGCGCGAACGCATCAAGAGCGGCGCGGCACCTGCCGTGGTCGCGAACAAGGAAGGACTGGAAGTTGAGTGAAACGAGTGGGGCGGCCCTGAGCCGTGACGAGGCCGCGGCAGCATCCGCCGCCGTGGTCGTCTACACGGACGGCGCCTGCAAGGGCAACCCGGGCCCCGGCGGCTGGGGCGCGTGGCTGCGCAGCGGCACGCACGAGAAGGAGTTATGGGGTGGCGAGCGGCTGACGACCAACAACCGCATGGAGCTCACGGCGGTGATCGAGGCGCTGGCCATCCTCAAGAAGCGCTGCCGTGTGGATGTGCACACCGACAGCGAGTACGTGCGCAACGGCATCACCACCTGGATCCACGGCTGGAAGAAGCGCGGCTGGACCACGGCCGACAAGAAGCCGGTGAAGAACGTGGAGCTGTGGCAGCGCCTGGACGAGCTGGCGCAGCGCCATGAAGTGCGCTGGCACTGGGTCAAGGGCCACTCCGGCGACCCGGGCAACGAGCGCGCCGATCAGCTCGCCAACCGCGGGACGGCCGAGGTGATGCGCTGAGCCGCGGCGGCACGGCTTTCCGGAGCGCCCCGGCCGCGAGCCGGTCACTGCTCCGGCAGCAGGTGGTGTGCAAAGAAATCCGCGATGCCCTGGTGAACCGCGGGAATCACCGCGGCGCGGTTGAAACCCGGGGGATCGCTCAATAAGACATGCGCCACGCTGCCCGGGGCCAGCGGCGGCAGGGGCGACAGCATGGCGCCATGCCCTGCTTCGGGCAACCGCATGAGAATTTCGCAGCGGGGCTCGCAAAGCTTCGCGACGGCCTCCGCATGGAATTTCGGCACCTGGCTGAGGTCCTTGCTGGCAAGGATCAGCCCCAGCGGGATTTTGGGCTCGACCAGTGACTCCGGATCGAAATCCGCGGCGAAAGGCACCATGGCGACGGCGGCCCGGATGCGCGGATCGGTATGGCGCCGCGGAGTTTCATCCGAAAAGCGCCACGCGATGATTCGCCGTGCCAGCCAGAGCTTGATGCCGTCGAAACCATCATTGCGAAGCAGGGTGGTGGAGCCGACGCAGGACGAGAAATCTTCCCGGAGGTGTTTTTCACAATGGGCTTTAAAGCGGGCCGGTGACCACGCGCCGCCGGCCAGCGACAGCGCCGTGTGTCCGCCTGCCGAGCCGCCGAATATGCCGACCCTGTCCGTGGACACGAGATTGAACAGCGGCGGGTAGGACGCCACCGCGTCGATGGCGCGGCTGACTTCCAGCGGCCGTTTGGTCCAGCTTTCAGGGCCCGGACTAGAGGCGTCCACGCCGTTGTCGCCCTGGTGCTGGGGAAAGGCCACGGTGAAACCCCGGCCCACCAATACCCGGCTCAGGTCCATATGCACCCAGGGCGATCCACCGGAGCCGTGCGAGATCACGATCAACCGGCCGTTGCCGAAGGAGGGCGGTGCCTCGGCCGCCCAGGAAAACTCGAAGGACCCCCTTCGCACGGGAGACTCCGCCGCCAGCGTGGGATAGAAAAGCGTAGTTTTTCCGCCGTCCACCTGGGGCAGCTGAGTAAAACCCAGGTTGCCGTATTGCGCATGCGTGCTGCCGGCCATGAGACCGGCGAGGGCCAGGAAGGCCCGAAGCAGGTAATATTTGAATTTCCGCATGGAGCGATGGGGTATTCGTGTCAACGCAATGCCGGCGGTCATTGGCGGGATTCTAGCTCCCCTCCAAATTGCGCCACCCTCCGAGGGTGGATGCATGGAATCTGCTGCCTACACTGTTTTCATTCCGCGATATTCATGCGGAATGAAGCATGAATAACAGTCTGCCCATTCCACGATTCCGGTTCCGGGTTTGTGGCCGGATGGGTCATTTTGGATCTACGGTTGTTATGGCGGCCGTTCCTATGTCGCTATTGGTGAAGACATTACAGGGGGTAGAAGGCAAGACCTGACCCCGGCATTTCCGAAGTTTGGGGAACTCAGCTTCGAACGCTGGCATGCAGCCCAATGACCCCTACCACGATCAACCCAATACTCCCCAGCTTCAACGCCGTCACCGGCTCCTTGAACCACCAGAAACCGATCGCGGCGATGGCAACGGTGCCCACGCCGGACCACACGGCATAAACCACGCTCAACCCCAGCGTGCGCACGACAAAACTGTTGATGCCGAAGGACATCACGTAGAAGACGACGATCAATACCGAGGGTAGCCAGCGCGTCAGGCCCTCGCTCAGGCGCAGGCACACGGTGCCGGCGATCTCCAGCACGATGGCCGCGGCCAGCAGCCACCAGGCCTGGCTGACGGTCGGGATGAAGTTGGGAATCAAGCGGCCCGCAGGGCAGGGCTCAGATCAGCCCCTCGAAGGGCAGCACATCGACCAAATCGCCTGCCGCCACGTTGCCCTGCTCGTGCCCCAGCACGATCAGCCCGTTGGCCTCGCTCATGCTGCGCAGCACGCCCGAGCCCTGGCTGCCGGTGATGCGCACAGTCCATTGGCCGTCGGCGCCGCGTTCCACGATGCCGCGCTGGTACTCCGTGCGCCCGGCCTTCTTGCGGATCGGCGTGGCGCTGGCGGCGCGGATCAGCGGCAGCGGCGCCGCCGTCGCGCCCGACATCGCCAGCAGCGCCTCGCGCACGAAGGCATAGAAGGTCACCATCACCGCCACCGGGTTGCCCGGCAGCCCGAACAGCACCGCCTCGCGCCCCGGCTCGCCGATGCGCCCGATCGCCATCGGCCGTCCCGGGCGCATCGCGATCTTCCAGAACAGCACCTCGCCCAGCGTCTTCATCACCGCCTTGGTGTGGTCCGCTTCGCCCACGCTCACGCCGCCCGAGGTGATCACCGCGTCGGCACAGGCCGCCGCCTCGCGGAAGGCCGTCTCGAGCGCGGCCGGGTCGTCGCGCACCACGCCCATGTCGATCGCCTCCACCCCCAGGCGCTGCAGCATCGCCCAGATGGTGTAGCGGTTGCTGTCGTACACGCAGCCGGCGTCCAGCGGCTCGCCGATGGAGCGCAACTCGTCGCCGGTGGAGAAGAAGGCCACCCGCAGCCGCCGCCGCACCGGCACCTCGGCCTGGCCCAGCGAGGCCAGCAGCCCCAGGTCCGCCGGGCGCAGCACCCGGCCGGCACGCAGCGCGGGCTCGCCGCGTCTTAAGTCCTCGCCCGCCAGGCGACGGTTGTCGCCGGCGCGCACCACGCCGGCCGGCAGCAGCACCTTGCCGTCCACCAGCTTGGTGAACTCCTGCGGTACCACCGTGTCCAGCCCGGCCGGCATCACGGCGCCGGTCATGATGCGCACGCAATGGCCGGCGGGCACGTCACCCTCGAACTGCGCGCCGGCCAGGCCGGTCCCGGCGATGGCCAGCAGCGTGTCGCCCTCGGCGGCCATGTCCGCGCTGCGCAGCGCGAAACCGTCCATGGCCGAGTTGTCGTGTGCCGGTACGTCGATGGGAGAGATCACGTTCCGCGCCAGCACCCGGCCCAGCGCGGAGCGGATCGCCAGGCTCTCCACCGCCTGCACGCGCGGAACCATGCGGCTGATGAACTCCTGTGCCTGCACCACGGGCAGCGCGTTGGGGTCGTAGCCGCTGAGGCAGGAAGCGATGTCGGCGAGGGCGGTGTGGGTCATGGGCATGGGCCTCGTGCGAAGTCTTTGAGTTCTTGGACCGTTCGCGCTGGCCTGCCGCTCGGCCTGGGCCGTTCATCCTTCGACGCGCCAAAGGCGCGCCCTGTGCTGAGGTATCGAAGCATCAGGACGAACGGAACCGGGAGTCAGGGCAGGGGAAGTCGAGGCGCAGGGCGAACGGAAACGCGGTGCGGGATGGGTCAGGCGTCGAGCTGGCGCAGCTCGGCCAGCGTGTTGGCATTGAAGAAGGCCGCGGCGTCGGCGAAGGGCACCTCCACGCGGCGGTGCTGCGCGGCCCAGCGGTCGATCTTGCGGCCGCCCTCGCCGGTGAAGCGCACCAGGCTCTCCAGCAGCGAGGCCTTCATCAGGCAGAACACCGGCTGCACCTGCGGCTGCCCGTCCTCCTCGGTGACGGGCATGGCGATCTCGGCACCGGCCGCCTCGGCCGCGTCGGCCAGGCGCCGCACCAGGTCCTCGGGAAAGCGCGGCGTGTCGCAGGGCACCGTGATCAGCCACTCGGTCTCGCAGTGCTCCAGCCCGGCCAGGAAGCCGGCCAGCGGCCCCGGGAAGTCGGGCAGGGCGTCCGGCCACACCGGCACGCCGAAGCTTTCATAGGCGGCGAGGTTGCGGTTGGCGTTGAGCAGCGTCGCGCCCACCTGCGGCTGCAGCCGCAGCAGCGCGTGCAGCGCCAGCGGTACGCCCTGCAGCGTCTGCAGTCCCTTGTCCACGCCGCCCATGCGGCTGCCGCGTCCGCCGGCCAGGACCAGGCCGGTGATGTCCTGAGGGTCGATCATGTGTTTGGAGAGCGGATTACCCGCCGATGTAGTGCATCTCGACGCGGCGCCGTCCGCTGCCCGCGTCGGCCTGTTGCGCGCCGCGCAGCTCGGAGTAGCGGTCGTCCCGGTTCTGCCAGATCAGCCCGATGGCGCCGGCAATCTCCTCGTCGCTGGCGCCGCCGCGCAGCAGCGCGCGCAGGTCCTGCCCCTGCGAGGCGAACAGACATAAATAGAGGCGGCCCTCGGTCGAGAGCCGCGCGCGGTTGCAGTCGCCGCAGAAGGCCTGCGTCACGCTGGAGATCAGCCCGATCTCGCCCGCGCCGTCCCGGTAGCGCCAGCGCTCGGCCGTCTCGCCCGTGGCGTTGGGCTCCAGCGGTTCCAGCGGGAACACCTCGTGGATGCGCTCGCGCACCTGCGCCGACGGGAGCACGTCGTTCATGCGCCAGCCGTTGGAGCTGCCGACGTCCATGAACTCGATGAAGCGCAGGATCACCTGGCCGTCGTAGTGCTCCCTGAACCAGCGCGCCATGGGCACGATCTCGTGGTCGTTGGTGCCGCGCTTGACGACCATGTTGACCTTGATCGGTCCCAGTCCCACCCGGCGCGCCTCCTCGATGCCGGCCAGCACCTCGGCGACGGGGAAGTCCACGTCGTTCATGCGGCGGAACACGGCGTCGTCCAGCGCGTCCAGGCTCACCGTCACGCGTTTCAAACCCGCGTCCTTCAGCGCTTGCGCCTTGCGCGCCAGCAGCGTGGCGTTGGTGGTGAGCGTGAGGTCCAGCGGTTGCCCATCGGGCGTGCGCAGTCCGGCCAGCATGCCGACGAGGGTCTCCACGTTCTTGCGCAGCAGCGGCTCGCCGCCGGTGAGCCGGATCTTGTGCACGCCGTGCAGGGTGAAGATCCGCGCCAGCCGCGTGATCTCCTCGAAGCTCAGCAGCGACGACTGCGGCAGGAAACCGTAGTCGTTGGTGAAGATCTCCTTGGGCATGCAGTAGCTGCAGCGGAAGTTGCAGCGGTCCGTGACGGAGATGCGCAGGTCGTGCAGCGGCCGGCCGAGGCGGTCGGACAGCAGCCCGCTGGGCGGCGTGAGCTGCTCGGGAATGCGCGGCGTCGCCGCGGCGTAGCGCAGGTCGGCTATGGGGATCGCTCGTTCGGCCATCCCTTGATTGTGCCGCTCCCTCCAAAGGAGGGATTTAAAGCAGGTTGGGTTTGCGTCACCCGGCACCGGTGCGGCGCCGCAGTGCGTCTCAGGGGGTGGGCTGGGCGTTCACGCCGCGCAGCATCTGAGTGCCGTCGGCGCCGGGCACGCGGCGCCCGCCCGTGAAGCGGCGCGCCCAGTAGGCCTCGCGCATGTCTTCCACGCGCACCACTTGGCCGGTGCGCGGGGCATGGATGAACTTGCCGTCGCCGACGTAGATGCCCACGTGCGAGAAGGTGCGGCGCAGCGTGTTGAAGAACACCAGGTCGCCCGGCTTGAGCTCCTCGCGGTCCACCTTTTCCAGGCCGTCGGCCTTGGCCTGCTCGTCGGCGCGGCGCGGCAGCACCAGGCCCAGCGTCCGTTCGAACACGTGGCGCGTGAAGCCGCTGCAGTCGAAACCCGTCTCGGCCGTGTTGCCGCCGCGGCGGTAGGGCACGCCCAGGAAGTCAAAGGCGGAAAGCACCAGGTCCGAGGCGCGGTCCCGCATGTTCTGCACCAGCGGCATGGCCTTGGCAGGCAACAGGCCGCGGTCGATCAGCAATTGCGTGACGCCGTCTGCGGGCGCAACCGGTGCCGGGCTGTCGGCCGGCGGGGCCGCCTTCACACCGACTGTGGCGAGAAGGCAACAAGACAGCAGCAGGGACGGCAGGGCTTTCTTCACGGGCGCGGAGATTACCACGCGTGGGGGATGGATTTTTTCGCGTTTCCTGCTTCCTTTTCCCACCTTGCGGTGCGTCAGCATGCCGTCAGCGCTTCAGCATGCAATCCCCATCTCAGAACACGAGCCGCCGGCCACCGGTCGCCATCAGGAGACGCCCCCATGTTGTTCAAGGCCCTGTACCTGCAGAAGGACGAAAGCGGTTTCAGCGCCGAGGTGCGCGAGTTGCCGGCGCTGGAGCCGGGTGACGGCGAAGTGCTGGTGGGCGTCGAGTACTCGACGCTGAACTTCAAGGACGGGCTGGCCATCACCAACCGTTCGCCCGTGGTGCGCAGCTTCCCGATGGTGCCGGGCATCGACGGCGCGGGCACGGTGCTGGCGAGCCGGCATCCGGACTTCAAGGTGGGCGACCGCGTGCTGAGCACCGGCGCCAACGTGGGCGAGGTGCGCTGGGGTTGCCTGGCGCAGCAGGCGGTGCTGCCGCCCGAGGGGATGGTCAAGCTGCCCGAGGGCTTCAGCGCCCGCCACGCCATGGCGGTGGGTACGGCCGGCTTCACGGCGGCGCTGGCGGTGCTGGCGCTGGAGCGGCATGGCCTGAAGCCCGGCAGCGAGGTGCTGGTGACGGGCGCCACCGGTGGCGTGGGCAGCATCGCGCTGGCGCTGCTGGCACGCGCCGGCCACCGCGTCACCGCGCTCACCGGCAAGCCGGCGGAAGCCGACTACCTGCGCGAGCTGGGCGCGACCGAGGTGCAGGACCGCGCCACGCTGGCCGCGCCAGGCAAGCCGCTGCAGAAGGAACTGTGGGACGGCGTGGTGGACGCCCTGGGCAGCCACACGCTCGCCAATGCGCTGGCGCAAACGAAGCGGCACGGCACCGTGGCAGCCTGCGGGCTGGCGCAGGGCGGCGACCTGCCGGGCACGGTGATGCCCTTCATCCTGCGTGGTGTCACGCTCGCCGGCATCGACAGCGTGTGGGCGCCGCGCCCGCTGCGCGAGGCGGCTTGGCA
Source organism: uncultured Azohydromonas sp. (assembly GCF_937926365.1). Lineage (GTDB taxonomy): Bacteria > Pseudomonadota > Gammaproteobacteria > Burkholderiales > Burkholderiaceae_C > Azohydromonas. Next base: position 48,161 of record NZ_CALAOH010000211.1, read on the forward strand.
GCGCGTGTTCGAGTCCCTGGATACCACGCTGCTGGACCGCATCACCGAGGAGCTGCCGCTGTCGCAGGCCCCCGATGGTGCCCGTGCGCTGATGGAGGGCAAGGTGCGCGGCCGCATCGTGGTGCGCATCGAGGGTTGAACGCTTGAACAACTGAAGACGCGAGGCGGTGCCCGGCGCTGCCGTCACGCCAAATTTTGAATTCATTATTTCGCATCCAAAGAGGAGCCAGAGCATGACCTATGCGGACTTTCACCAGCGCTCGATCCAGCAGCGCGAGGATTTCTGGGCCGAGCAGGCCAAGCTGATCGAGTGGAACAAGCCCTTCGATCAGGTCTGCGACTACAGCCGCGCGCCCTTCGTGCGCTGGTTCCCCGGCGGTGAGACCAACCTGTGCCACAACGCGGTGGACCGCCACCTCAAGGACCGCCCGGACCAGAACGCGCTGGTGTGGGTGTCCACCGAGGTGGGCAAGGAGCAGGCGTACAGCTTCCGCGAGCTGCATGCCGAGGTGCAGCGCATGGCGGCGGTGCTGCAGTCGCTGGGCGTCAAGAAGGGCGACCGGGTGCTGCTGTACATGCCGATGATTCCGGAGGCGGTGTTCGCGATGCTGGCCGCGGTGCGGCTGGGCGCGATCCACTCGGTGGTGTTCGGCGGCTTCGCCAGCCACAGCCTGGCCAGCCGCATCGAGGATTCGAGCCCGACGGTGGTGGTCAGCGCCGACGGCGGCTCGCGCGGCGGCAAGGTCATTCCCTACAAGCCGCTGCTGGACGAGGCGCTGCGCCTGTCCAGCCACAAGCCGGCCAAGGTGTTGCTGGTGGACCGCGGCCTGGCGCCGATGGAGCGCACCGAGGGCCGTGACGTGGACTACGCCGCCGCGCGCGAGCAGGTGCTGGACGTGCAGGTGCCCGTGACCTGGGTCGATGCCACGCACCCGAGCTACACCCTCTACACCAGCGGCACCACCGGCAAGCCCAAGGGCGTGCAGCGCGACACCGGCGGCTACACCGTGGCGCTGGCGGCGAGCATTCCGCACATCTTCATGGGCAAGCCGGGCGAGACCTTCCTGTGCACCAGCGACATCGGCTGGGTGGTGGGCCACAGCTACATCGTGTACGGCCCGCTGATCGGTGGCATGACCACCATCCTGTACGAAGGCCTGCCGACGGCGCCCGACGCCGGCGTGTGGTGGAGCCTGGTCGAGAAGTACAAGGCCACCGTGATGTTCAGCGCCCCGACGGCCATCCGCGTGCTCAAGAAGCACGATCCGGCGCTGCTGAAGAAGTACGACCTGTCCACGCTGAAGGCGCTGTTCCTGGCCGGCGAGCCGCTGGACGAGCCCACCGCGCGCTGGATCAGCGACGGGCTGGGTTGCCCGATCATCGACAACTACTGGCAGACCGAGACCGGCTGGCCAATCCTGTCCATCGCCAACGGCGTGGAGAAGCAGCCCAGCAAGTTCGGCAGCCCCGGCGTGCCGACCTACGGCTACGACGTCAAGCTGATCGACCAGCTGACGGGCGAGGAACTCTCCGGCCCCGACCAGAAGGGCGTGGTGGTGGTCGAGGGCCCGCTGCCCCCGGGCTGCCTGCAGACGGTGTGGGGCGACGACGACCGCTTCGTCAAGACCTACTGGCAGAAGGTACCGGCGCTGGACGGCAAGCCCGAGCGCTGGCTGTACAGCACCTTCGACTGGGGCATCCGCGACAAGGACGGCTACTACTTCATCCTGGGCCGCACCGATGACGTGATCAACGTCGCCGGCCACCGCCTGGGCACGCGCGAGATCGAGGAGAGCATCTGCAGCCACCCGGCCGTGGCCGAAGTGGCGGTGGTGGGCGTGGCCGACCAGCTCAAGGGCCAGGTGGCCATGGCCTTCGCGGTGCTGCGCGACGCCTCGGCGCTGGGCGACGAGGCCAAGCTGGCGCAGCTCGAGGGCGAGATCATGAAGACGGTGGACGCGCAGCTCGGCGCCGTGGCGCGTCCGGCGCGCGTGCGCTTCGTGAGCGTGCTGCCCAAGACCCGCTCCGGCAAGCTGCTGCGCCGCGCCATCCAGGCCGTGTGCGAGCAGCGCGACCCGGGCGACCTGACCACGATGGAAGACCCGGCCGCGCTTCGCCAGATCAGCGACCTGGTGACCGTGAAGTAACAAGAGGGCGTCAGGAGGAGGGGAAAGGGCCGCGAAAGCGGCCCTTTTTTCTTGAGTCGTTGCAGTTGCAACCTCAGCAGCACTTCCCCGCCCGCGACCCATACCGCGCCTGCTGCCGCTCGCGGAAGAACGCCTCGTAGCTCATGGGCTCCTGGTCGGGGTGGGTGCGCCGCATGTGCTCCAGGTAGCCGCCGTAGTCCGGCAGCCCCACCATCAGCCGCAGGCCCTGCGCGAAGTAGCGGCCGGCCTGGCCCAGCCGGGCCAGGGCTTGCGGGGCTTTGGCCTCAGGCATGGGCGGCCGCCTTGGCATCGGCGGGCAGGCGCTCGTAGTCCACCTCGCGCGCCGTGGGCGCGTGGCTGGAGCGCGCGGCCAGCACGCTGCGCACGCCGTACACGCCGACGCTCAGCACCACGAACATGAACAGCGCGCACAGCGCGGCATCGAGCCGGTCGTTGAAGATCACGCGCTCCATGGCCTCCAGGCTCCGGGCCGGCGCCAGCACCTGCCCCTGCGCCAGCGCATCGGCGTACTTGCGCGCATGCGCCAGGAAGCCCACGCGCACGTCCTCGGAGAAGATTTTTTGCCAGCCCGCCGTCAGCGTGCACAGCAGCAGCCACAGCGTCGGCAGGATCGTGACCCAGGCATAGCGGTCCTTCTTCATCTTGAACAGCACCACCGTGCCCAGCATCAGCGCCACCGCCGCGAGCATCTGGTTGGCGATGCCGAACAGCGGCCACAGCGTGTTGATGCCGCCCAGCGGATCGACCACGCCCTGGTACAGGAAGTAGCCCCAGGCCGCCACGCACAGCCCCGTGGCCAGCAGGTTCGCGGGCAACGACTCGGTGCGCTTGAGCGCGGGCACGAAACTGCCCAGCAAGTCCTGCAGCATGAAGCGCCCGGCGCGCGTGCCGGCGTCCACCGCGGTGAGGATGAAGAGGGCCTCGAACAGGATGGCGAAGTGGTACCAGAAGGCCATCATCGCCTTGCCGCCCACGACCTGGTGAAGGATGTGCGCCATGCCCACGGCCAGCGTGGGCGCGCCGCCGGCGCGTGCCAGGATGGTGTTCTCGCCCACGTCCTTGGCGGTCTGCACCAGCATCTCGGGCGTGACCACGAAGCCCCAGGTGGACAGCGTGGCCGCCACGGCCTCGGGCGTCTTGCCCACCATCGCGGCCGGGCTGTTCATCGCGAAGTACACGCCGGGCTCGATGCACGAGGCCGCCACCAGCGCCATCACCGCCACGAAGCTCTCGGCCAGCATGCCGCCGTAGCCGATGTAGCGGGCGTGGGTCTCGTTCTCCAGCATCTTGGGCGTGGTGCCCGAGGAGATCAGCGCGTGGAAGCCGGAGACGGCGCCGCAGGCGATGGTGATGAACAGGAAGGGGAACAGGTCGCCCGCCCACACCGGGCCGTTGCCGGCGGCGAACTGCGTGAGCTTGGGCATCTGCAGCGTGGGCGCCACGATCAGGATGCCCACCGCCAGCGCCGCGATGGTGCCGATCTTCAGGAAGGTGGAGAGGTAGTCGCGCGGCGCCAGCAGCAGCCACACGGGAATCGAGGCGGCCACGAAGCCGTAGCCGATCAGCATCCACGTCAGCGCCTTGCCGTCGAAGGTGAACAGCGGCGCGAGGGTGGGACTCTCATGGACCCACTGGCCGCCGAGGATCGCGCCCATCAGCAGCACGAAGCCGATGACGGAGATCTCGCCGATGCGCCCGGGGCGGATGAAGCGCAGGTACACGCCCATGAACAGCGCCACCGGGATGGTGGCGGCCACCGTGAAGGTGCCCCAGGGCGACTCGGCCAGCGCCTTCACCACGATCAGCGCCAGCACCGCCAGGATGATGATCATGATCATGAAGGCGCCGAAGAGCGCGATCAGCCCCGGCACCGTGCCCATCTCCTGCTTGACCAGATCGCCCAGCGAGCGGCCGTCGCGGCGCGTGGAGATGAACAGCACGATGAAGTCCTGCACCGCGCCGGCGAAGACCACGCCGGCCAGGAGCCACAGCAGCCCGGGCAGGTAGCCCATCTGCGCCGCCAGCACCGGGCCCACCAGCGGGCCCGCGCCCGCGATGGCCGCGAAGTGGTGGCCGTAGAGCACGTGCTTGTTGGTGGGCACGAAGTCCAGGCCGTCGTTGTATTTCCAGGCCGGGGTCTGGCGCGTGGCGTCCAGGCCCAGCACCCGTTGCGCGAGAAACAGGCTGTAGTAGCGGTAGCCGATGAGGTAGACGCACACGGCCGCGACGACGACCCACAGCGCACTGACGGCTTCGCCGCGCGACAGGGCCACGATGGCCAGCGCGGACGCGCCCAGGAGGGCCACGCCCGCCCAGGCGAGGTGGCGACGGATGAAGGACATGGACGGTCTCCTCCTGCGCGTCGGGCACGGGGAGTGCGTTCACGCGCAACGGGTTGATGGACAGGGGCGTCATGGTCCGCGTCGCGGCACCCCCGCACATCCGTCCCCGCACCGGCGGCGCCTGCGTGGCGCCACCTAGGGGTCAACCCCTAGGGCTCAGGGGTTGCGCGCGTGCTCCAGCGCATAGCGCATGAGCTCGGCCGGGCTGTCGAGCTCCAGCTTGCGCTTGATGTTCTGCCGATGCGTCTCGACCGTGCGCACCGACAGGTCCAGCCCCCGCGCGATCTGCTTGCTGCTTTCGCCGCGCGCCATGGCGCTGAGGATCTCGCTTTCGCGCGGGGTGAGCAGGGGTTTGGGAGCCTGGGCGCGGAACAGGCGCCGCGTCACGCCGGGGCTGAGGAAGGTGCCGCCGGAGCGCACCGCTTCGATAGCGGCCAGCAGCTCATCCGCCGCGGCGTCCTTGAGCACGTAGCCGCGCGCGCCGGCCTGCAGCGCGCGCTGCACGTACTCGGGGTTGTCGTACATGCTGAACATCAGCACGCGCAGTTCGGGGCAGCGCCGGATCATCTGCGCCGCCAGCTCGATGCCGTTGGCCTCGCTGCCCTTGAGGCCCACGTCCATCAGCACCAGATCGGGCTGCTCGCGCAGCAGCGCCTGCATCGCCGCCTCGGCGCTGCCGGCCTCGGCCGTGATCTCGTAGCCACCCCCCGCCTGCAGCCGCGCGCGCAGGCCCTCTCGCACGAGCGGGTGGTCGTCAACGAGGAGGATGCGCAGCGGTGGCGGCGTGTTCATGGCGCGGAATTGTCGCGGGCGAGCCGCGCGAGCTGCGGTGCGTCGATCACGGCCTCGATCTGCGTGCCGTGGCCGGGGCGGCTCTGCACGTCCAGCCGGCCGCCGATGGAAGCCAGCCGCTCGCGCATGTTGCGCAGGCCGATGCCGGCGCCGGGGTCGGCCTGTGCCGCCTCGGTGTCGAAGCCGCGGCCGTCGTCGAGTACGCGCATGGCCACGCCGCCCTCGGCTGGGAACTCCAGCGTCAGCGCCAGGTGCCGCGCCGCGGCGTGCTTGGCGGCGTTGGTCAGCGCCTCCTGCGCCACGCGGAACAGCACGGTGTTGACCACCTCCGGCAGCGCGCGCGGCTTGCCTTCCACGCTGGCGCCGGCCTGCATCGCGCCGCTCTCGTGCAGCTCCTGCGCCAGGTGCGCCAGCGCCGCGGGCAGGCCCAGCGTGTCCAGCAGGGCGGGGCGCAGCCGGTGCGAGATGCGCCGCACCTCGTTGAGGCTGTCGCCCAGGCGCTGTGCCGCCTGCCGCAGCAGCTCGGGGCGGGTGTCGTGCTGGGCGGACTCCACCAGCAGCTTGATCGACACCAGACGCTGGCTCAGCCCGTCGTGCAGCTCGCGCGCCAGGTGCGCGCGCTCCTCCTCCTGCAGCCGCACCACCTGGTGCGCCAGCGCGCGCAGCTTGTGCTCGGCCGCGCGCTGCTCGCTGAGGTTCAGGGCCAGTCCGCTGGCGCTGATGAGCAGCAGCGCCACCAGCGCGATGCCGCCGATCAGCCACAGCGTGCCCGTGACGTTGTCGCGCGCCTCGGCTTCGAGCTGCGCCAGCGTGGCCTGGATGCTGTCCAGGTACAGCCCCGTGCCGAGCATCCAGTTCCACTGCGGCAGCGCGACCACGTAGCCCAGCTTGGGCGCCATGCGCTCGCTGGAGGGCTGGCGCCACAGGTACTCGACGTAGCCGCCGCCGGCCTGGGCCTGGGCGATCAGGCGCTGGATGGTGGGGTTGCCCTTGGGGTCGCGCAGCTCCCAGAGGTTCTGGCCCACCAGCTCCGGCTGGCGCGAGTGCATCAGCACGCGGCCCTGCAGGTCGTAGACGAAGAAGTAGCCGTCGGTGCCGTAGTCCAGCTGCTCGATGAGCGCCAGCGCCTGCGCGGTGGCGGCCTGGCGTTGCGCGGCGTCCTGGTGGGCGGTGCGTTCGTACAGCGGCCGCACGTTGCTCACCGCCAGGTCCACGTAGTGCCGCAGTTCGTCGCGGCGCGCCTCCATGTAGGTGCGCTGCACGGCGCTGCGCTCTCGCTCCAGCAGCTCGCGCTGCTGGTGTACCACCGCCCAGGCCACGCCGCACAGCGCGGCGGCCAGTGGCAGCAGGGCCAGCAGCAGGATCTTCAAACGCAGCTTCATCGGGACGGGAATGTAGTCCCGGCGCGGGAAAGGCACGCCAACGAAAAAGGGCTGCTTTCGCAGCCCTTCGGGTCGAATGCGGCAGCCCCTACAGCACTTCGGAGGCGAAGTCCGCCAGGCGCGAGCGCTCGCCGCGCGCGAGCATGACGTGGCCCGAGTGGGGCCAGCCCTTGAAGCGGTCCACGGCGTAGGTCAGGCCGGAGCTGCCCTCGGTGAGGTAGGGCGTGTCGATCTGCGCCAGGTTGCCCAGGCAGACGATCTTGGTGCCCGGGCCCGCGCGCGTGATCAGCGTCTTCATCTGCTTGGGCGTGAGGTTCTGGGCCTCATCGATGATCACGTACTTGTTGAGGAAAGTGCGCCCGCGCATGAAGTTCAGGCTCTTGATGCGGATCTTGCTGCGCACGAGCTCGTTGGTGGCGGCACGGCCCCACTCGCCGGCGCTGGAGTCGCTGCGCGCGAGCACCTCCAGGTTGTCGTCGAGCGCGCCCATCCACGGCCCCATCTTTTCCTCCTCGGTGCCGGGCAGGAAGCCGATGTCTTCGCCCACGGGCACGGTCACGCGCGTGACGATGATCTCGCTGTAGCGCCGGTCATCGAGCACCTGTGACAGGCCCGCGGCCAGCGTCATCAGCGTCTTGCCGGTGCCCGCCGTGCCAGTGAGGGTGAGGAAGTCGCACTCCGGGTCCATGAGCAGGTTCAGCGCGAAGTTCTGCTCGCGGTTGCGCGCCGTGACGCCCCAGACGGCGTTCTTCTGGTGGGTGTACTCCTTGAGCGTCTTGAGCACCGCGCTCTTGCCGGTGATCTCGGTCACTCGCGCGTACAGCGGTGCAGCGCCGGGCGTCTCCAGATACACGAACTGGTTCACCAGCAGCGCCGGCACCAGCGGGCCGCTGATGCGGTAGTACGTGTGGCCGCCTTGCTGCCAGCTCTCCATGGTCTTGCCGTGGCGCTCCCAGAAGTCCGCCGGCAGCGGCAGCACGCCGGTGTAGAGCAGATCGACGTCGTCGAGCGTCTTGTCGTTGAAGTAGTCCTCGGCCTGCAGGCCCAGCGCGCGGGCCTTGATGCGCATGTTGATGTCCTTGGACACCAGCACGACCTCGCGCTGCGGCTGTTGTTCCCGCAACGACTGCACCACGCCCAGGATCTGGTTGTCGGCCTTGCCCTGGGGCAGGCCCTGGGGCAGCCGGGTTTCCAGCAGCTGGGTCTGGAAGAAGAGCTTGCCCAGCGCTTCCTTGTGGCCGGTCTTGGCCAGCGGGATGCCGGCCGCCGGGTCGAGCTTGGAGGCGTCGGGGCCGCCAGCCAGGGCGTCGAGGTCGCGGCTGACTTGGCGCACGTTGCGCGAGACCTCGCTCATGCCCTTCTTGTGGCCGTCGAGCTCCTCGAGCGTGATCATCGGCAGGTAGATGTCATGCTCGTCGAAGCGGAACAGGCTCATCGGGTCGTGCATGAGCACGTTGGTGTCGAGCACGAAGAGCTTGGCCGGGCCAGTGCTGCGCGGCTTGCGCGGGCGTGGCGTGGCCTGGATGTTGGGCGATGCGGGCTGCGCGCTGGGCGCGGCCGCCACGGGCGCGGAGACCTCAAGAGGCGGAGCCGCGGCCTCGGCGGCATCGTTGCGCAGGTCCAGCAACGCCGGCTCGGCTTCCGCGGCAGCGGCCCGTTTCAAGCCGCGTTTGCCGCCCTTGGGAGCGGCTTGCGACTCGAAGTCGGCGGGCGTGAGCTGAGCGGCTTTGCGGGCGGGCGGCTTGGGAAGGGGCATGAAGGTCCTCTGGAAGATGCGTTTACGGAGGCCGAAAACGCCGAAGCCGCACGGTCCGGTAGGACGGTGCGGCTTCGGCTCGATGCGCGCTGATGGCTCAGGGGCATGCAGCCATCATAACCCCCCAAAACATGGGGATTACTGCTACTGCAACCACTGGGCGTCGGCGCCATGACGCCTTTCTAGCAGCTCCCATGCCTATGCGTGAGAGGGAAGTCTGGGCGCTGGGGTTGTCATGCGGGCGTAAAAAAGCCGGCTCCTGGAGCCGGCTGGATGCATCGGCGCGTGGCGCCGGTGCATCAAGATGGTGCGCTGAGGTGCGGGACCGGGGCTCAGGCCGTGGTCTTGAGTGCCTTGACAGCCTTGAGCACTTCATCTACGTGGCCGGCGACCTTGATGCCACGCCACTCCGCACGCAGCACGCCGCTCTGGTCGATGAGGAAGGTGCTGCGCTCGATGCCCTTGACCTTCTTGCCGTACATGATCTTGTTCTTGACCACGCCGAACATGTGGCAGAGCTTTTCTTCCGTGTCGGCGATGAGGTCGAAGGGCAGCTCCAGCGTTTGGCGGAACTTGTCGTGCGAAGCCATGTTGTCGCGCGACACACCGAACACGACTGCGCCGGACTTCACGAATTCCTTGTGTTGATCGCGGAACTGCAGTGCCTCGGTGGTACAACCCGGGGTATTGTCCTTGGGGTAGAAATACAAGACCACGATCTGCCCCGCGTAGGCGGCTGGGGTGAATTTGATGCCGCTGGTAGCGAGCGCTTCGAATTCAGGCAGGGGCTTGTTCAGGGCAGGCGTCATGGAGGAGTGTTTCTCTTCTCGCTATGGGGCCGGGCAGCGCCGGAGCAACTATTTATTATAGCTCCGCGCAAGTTACAGGCGCCGCTGCGGGGAAATGGCCCCGGGCGAATCCCCCCACTTTCTTGGCGCATGCCGTGAGCGGCCGCAGGCGAGAGTTCGCTGCCGCTGTCCTGGCAGCTGTGTGCGCCGCGCCGGATTTCAAGCCTCAGCTGCGCTCCAGCAGCAGCGCCGCGGCAACGATGCGCCCCTCGCTGGCGAGCACGTTGTAGGTGCGGCAGGCGGCCGGCGTGTCCATGGTCTCCACGCCGATGCCGGCCTGGATCAGCGGACGCAGCAGCGCCGGCCGCACGAAGCGCAGCCGTGCGCCGGAACCGAAAATCACCAGCTCCGGACGCAGCTGCAGCAGCTGCGCGAAGTGCTCCTCGGCCAGCTGCTCAAAGCGCTCCACGGGCCAGGGCTGCACGTCGCCGCGCACGGGGACGAGCACGCTGTGCCCCCATTCGGTGGTGTTGACCCACAAGCGCTGGGGCTCGTGGCGCGAAATGGCATTGACGCCTTCGAGTCGATCGGGCTGGAACTTCACGTGGATAATTCTAGTTTTCGCGCGCCGCGTGGCGCTGCGCCTTTCGCCGGAGACCCTTCTTGAAGCCGATTTCCAAGTCCAGCAAGCTTGCCGACGTCTGTTACGACATCCGTGGTCCGGTGCTGGAAAAGGCCCGCCAGATGGAGGAAGAGGGCCAGAAGATCATCAAGCTCAACATCGGCAACCTGGCCGTATTCGGCTTCGACCCGCCCGACGAGATCGTGCAGGACATGATCCGCAACCTGCCCGCCACGGCCGGCTACACCGACAGCAAGGGCCTGTTCGCGCCGCGCAAGGCGGTGGTGCACTACACGCAGGAGAAGAACATCGCTGGCGTGACGGTGGACGACGTCTACCTGGGCAACGGTGCCTCCGAGCTGATCGTGATGGCGCTCAACGCGCTGCTGGACACGGGTGACGAGATCCTGGTGCCCGCGCCCGACTATCCGCTGTGGACCGCGGCCGTGTCGCTCTCCGGCGGGCGCCCGGTGCACTACATCTGCGACGAGCAGGCTGGCTGGACGCCCGATCTTGACGACATCCGCAAGAAGATCACGCCCAACACGCGCGGCATCGTCGTCATCAACCCCAACAACCCCACCGGCGCGCTGTACCCGCCGGAGCTGCTGCGCGAGATCGTTGAGCTCGCGCGCCAACACCAGCTGATCATCTTTGCCGACGAGATCTACGACAAGACGCTCTACGACGGCGCAACGCACACCTCCATCGCCTCGCTGGCCGATGACGTGCTGTGCGTGACCTTCAACGGCCTGTCCAAGAACTACCGCTCCTGCGGCTACCGTGCCGGCTGGATGGTGGTCTCGGGCCCCAAGAAGCACGCCCGGGACTACATCGAAGGCTTGAACATGCTGGCCTCGATGCGGCTGTGCGCCAACACACCGGGCCAGCTCGCGATCCAGACGGCGCTGGGTGGTTACCAAAGCATCAAGGACCTGGTGTGCCCCGGCGGGCGTCTGGCGCGCCAGCGCGACCTCGCCACCGACCTGCTCAACCAGATCCCGGGCGTGAGCGTGGTCAGGCCCAAGGCGGCGCTCTACATGTTCCCGCGCCTGGACCCCAAGCTGTATCCCATCGCCGACGACCAGCAGTTCGCGTATGAGCTGCTGGCCGAGGAGAAGGTGCTCATCGTGCAGGGCACCGGCTTCAACTGGCCGCAGCCGGACCATTTCCGGCTCGTGTTCCTGCCCAACTCGGACGACCTTGCCGATGCCATCGGGCGCATCGCGCGCTTCCTCGACAACTACCGCAAACGTCACTCGTTCTGACTGAAACCGCTATGAAACCCATCCAGGTCGGCCTGCTCGGCATCGGCACCGTCGGCGGCGGCACGTTCAACGTGCTCACGCGCAACCAGGAAGAGATCCGCCGCCGCGCGGGTCGCGGCATCGAGATCGCCATGGTGGCGGACCTCGACACCGAGCGCGCCCGCAGCCTCGTCGGCGATCGCGCCAAGGTCGTGGCCGACGCGCGCGAGGTCATCGCCAATCCCGAGATCGACATCGTGGTCGAGCTCATCGGCGGCTACGGCGTGGCCAAGGCGCTGGTGATGGAGGCCATCGCCGCGGGCAAGCACGTGGTCACGGCCAACAAGGCGTTGCTGGCGGTGCACGGCACCGAGATCTTCGAAGCCGCCCGCGCCCGCGGCGTGATGGTGGCCTTCGAGGCGGCGGTGGCCGGCGGCATCCCGATCATCAAGGCGCTGCGCGAGGGCCTCACCGCCAACCGCATCGAGTGGATCGCCGGGATCATCAACGGCACCACGAACTTCATCCTCTCGGAGATGCGCTCCAAGGGCCTGGACTTCGACGTGGTGCTCAAGGAAGCGCAGCGCCTGGGCTACGCGGAAGCCGACCCCACCTTCGACATCGAGGGCGTGGACGCCGCGCACAAGGCCACCATCATGGCCGCCATCGCGTTCGGCGTGCCGGTGCAGTTCGACAAGGCGCACGTGGAAGGCATCACCAAGCTGCAGGCCACGGACATCCGCTACGCCGAGCAGCTGGGCTACCGCATCAAGCTGTTGGGCATCGCGCGGCGCCAGGACAGCGGCATCGAGTTGCGCGTGCACCCGACGCTGGTCCCGGCCAAGCGACTGATCGCCAACGTCGAAGGCGCCATGAACGCCGTGGTGGTGCAGGGTGATGCCGTGGGCACCACGCTGTACTACGGCAAGGGCGCGGGCGCCGAGCCCACGGCCAGCGCCGTGATCGCCGACCTGGTGGACGTGACGCGGCTGCACACCGCCGACCCGGGCAACCGCGTGCCGCACCTGGCCTTCCAGCCCGAGGCGCTGTCGGACATGCCGATCCTGCCCATCGAGCAGGTGCGCACCGCGTTCTACCTGCGGCTGCAGGTGGCCGACGAGGCCGGCGTGCTCTCGCGCATCACGGGCATCCTGGCCGAGCACGGCATCAGCATCGACGCGCTGCTGCAGCGCGAGTCGGCCGAGGGCGAGAAGAACACCGACGTGATCATCCTCACCCATGACACCATCGAGGGCTCGATGCGCAAGGCCATCGAGCAGATGCAGGCGCTGCCCACCGTGCTGGCGCCGATCGTGAGCCTGCGCAAGGAAGAGCTGGCCTGAACATGAAGTACCTCAGCACCCGCGGCGACGCCACGCCGCGCGGCTTCTCCGAGATCCTGCTCGAAGGCCTGGCGCCGGACGGCGGGCTGTACCTGCCCACGCACTATCCGAAGGTTGACGACGCCACGCTTACCCGCTGGCGCGGCCTGGCCTACGCGGACCTCGCCTTCGAGGTCCTGTCGCTCTACATCGACGACATCCCGGCCGAGGACCTGCGCACGCTCGCGCGCAAGACCTACACGGCCGAGGTTTTCGGTACGCCCGAGATCGTGCCGTTGAAGCCGCTGGAACCGGGCCTGGCGCTGGAGGCGCTGTCCAACGGGCCCACGCTGGCCTTCAAGGACATGGCCATGCAGCTCCTCGGGAACCTGTTCGAGTACGAGCTGGCGCGCCGCGGCCAGGAACTCAACATCCTGGGCGCCACCTCCGGCGACACCGGCAGCGCCGCCGAGCACGCCATGCGCGGCAAGAAGGGCGTGCGCGTGTTCATGCTCAGCCCGCACGGGCGCATGAGCCCGTTCCAGCAGGCGCAGATGTTCAGCCTGCAGGACGAGAACATCCACAACATCGCCATCGAGGGCGTGTTCGACGACTGCCAGGACATCGTCAAGGCCGTCAGCAACGACCTGGAGTTCAAGCGCCACTGGCGCATCGGCACCGTCAACTCCATCAACTGGGCGCGGCTGCTGGCGCAGGTGGTGTACTACTTCGCCGGCTACTTCCAGGCCACGAAGTCCAACGCCGAGCGCGTGAGCTTCACGGTGCCCTCGGGCAACTTCGGCAACATCTGCGCCGGCCACGTCGCGCGCATGATGGGCCTGCCCATCGAGCAACTCGTCTGCGCCACCAACGAGAACGACGTGCTCGACGAGTTCTTCCGCACCGGCACCTACCGCGTGCGCAAGGGCGCCGAGACGCACGAGACGTCCAGCCCCTCGATGGACATCTCCAAGGCCAGCAACTTCGAGCGCTTCATCTTCGACCTGCTGGGCCGCGACGCCGCGCGCACGCGCCAGCTGTTCAAGGACGAGGTGGACGCCAAGGGCTCCTTCACGCTGACGGACGAGGAGTTCCGCCGCGTGGCCGAGTTCGGCTTCGTCTCCGGCCGCAGCACGCATGCCGACCGCGTCGCCACCATCCGCGACACGTACCAGCGCTGCGGCGTGATGATCGACACGCACACCGCTGACGGCGTCAAGGTCGCGCGCGAGCGGCTGCAGCCGGGCGTGCCGATGATCGTGCTGGAGACGGCGCTGCCCGTGAAATTCGCCGCCACCATCGTCGAGGCCCTGGGCCGCGAGCCGGAGCGCCCCGCGGCGCACGTGGGCATTGAGGACCTGCCCAAGCGCTTCACCGTGCTGCCGGCCGATGCCGACAAGGTCAAGGCGTTGATCGAGCTCGAGTGCGCGGTCGATTGACCCGGCCGCCGCGCGCATGAAGGTCGTGGGTTTCTGCGGCCCCTCCGGCGTGGGCAAGACCACGCTGCTGGAGGGCGTTATCGCCGCGCTGCGCGCGCATGGGCAAGCCGTGTCGGTGATCAAGCACACTCATAAGCGCTTCGACATTGACCAGCCTGGCAAGGACAGCTGGCGCCATCGCCAGGCCGGCGCCGGCGAGGTGCTGCTGGCCTCCAGCCAGCGCCTGGCGCTGCTGCGCGAGCTGCCGCAGCCGCGCGAGCCGGACGTGCACGCGCTCATCGGCGAGCTGCAACCGGTGGACTGGGTGCTGGTCGAAGGTTTCAAACATGCCGCGCTGCCCAAGGTCGAGGTCTGGCGCGCCGCCTTGGGCCAGCCGGTGCTGTACCCGGACGATCCGGGCGTGATCGCCGTCGCCACGGACGACCCGGCAGCGTTGCCGGTGCCGCCCGGCGCGCTGCCGGTGCTGGCGCTCAACAGTCCCGGCGCGGTGGCGGACCGCTTGCTCGCCTGGGGCGAGCGCTTCAACTACACAGGAGACACGCATGGCTGAACGGCCCCCGCTGCTGAGCCTGGACGAGGCCCAGGCGCGCCTGGTGGAAGGCGCGCGGGCGCAGGCGATCCGCGACACCGAGGAGCTTTCCACCTTCGACGCGCTCAACCGCGTGCTGGCGCACGATCTCGTCTCGCCGCTGGACGTGCCCCCCGCCGACAACAGCTCCATGGACGGCTACGCCGTGCGTGCCGCCGACGTGAAGCCCGGCCAGGCGATGCCCGTGTCGCAGCGCATCCCCGCCGGCCACGTGGGCCAGCCGCTGCAGCCCGGCACCGCCGCGCGCATCTTCACCGGCGCGCAGATGCCGCCCGGCGCCGATGCGGTGGTGATGCAGGAGGACGCCACGGTGGGCGAGGGCACGGTGAGCTTCAACGCCACTCCCGCGCCCGGCCAGTGGGTGCGCCCGCGCGGCGAGGACGTGCGCACCGGCGCCGTGGTGCTGCCGCGCGGCAGCCGCCTCACGCCGCAGGCGCTGGGCCTGGCCGCC
>NZ_CALAOH010000212.1 GCF_937926365.1 uncultured Azohydromonas sp.
CAAGCACGCCGGCACGCCGTGGGAGCTGGGCCTGGCCGAGACGCAGCAGACGCTGGTGCTCAACCGCCTGCGCAGCCGCATCCGCGTGCAGGCCGACGGCCAGATGAAGACCGGCCGTGACGTGGTCATCGGCGCGCTGCTGGGCGCCGACGAGTTCGGCTTCGCCACCGCGCCGCTGGTGGTCGAGGGCTGCATCATGATGCGCAAGTGCCACCTCAACACCTGCCCGGTGGGCGTGGCCACGCAGGACCCGGTGCTGCGCAAGAAGTTCTCGGGCAAGCCCGAGCACGTGGTCAACTATTTCTTCTTCGTGGCCGAAGAGGCGCGCCAGCTCATGGCGCAGCTGGGTATCCGCAAGTTCGACGACCTGATCGGCCGCTCCGACCTGCTCGACATGAAGAAGGGCATCGAGCACTGGAAGGCGCAGGGCCTGGACTTCAGCCGCATCTTCCACCAGCCGGCCGTGCCGGCCGAGGTGCCGCGCCTGCACGTCGAGCTGCAGGAGCACGGCCTGGAGAAGGCGCTGGACCAGCGCCTGATCGAGAAGGCCAAGCCCGCCATCGAGCGCGGCGAGAAGGTGCAGTTCATGGAGCAGGTGCGCAACGTCAACCGCTCCGTGGGCGCGATGCTCTCGGGCGAGCTGATCCGCCACCGCCCGGAAGGGCTGCCCGACCAGAGCATCTTCGTGCAGATGGAAGGCACCGGCGGCCAGAGCTTCGGCGCGTTCCTGGCCCAGGGCATCACCTTCTACCTGATCGGTGAGGCCAACGACTACACCGGCAAGGGCCTGTCCGGTGGCCGCATCGCGGTGCGTCCGAGCATCGAGTTCCGCGGCGACGCGACGCAGAACATCATCGTGGGCAACACGGTGCTGTACGGCGCCACGGCCGGCGAGGCCTTCTTCCGCGGTGTCGCGGGCGAGCGCTTCGCGGTGCGCCTGTCCGGCGCCACCGCGGTGGTGGAGGGCACCGGCGACCACGGCTGCGAATACATGACCGGCGGCACGGTGGTCGTGCTGGGCAAGACCGGACGCAACTTCGCCGCGGGCATGAGCGGCGGCATCGCCTACGTCTATGACGAGGACGGCCAGTTCGCCAAGCGCTGCAACACCGCGATGGTGGCGCTGGAGAAGGTGCTGAGCGCCGAGGAGCAGCGCGCCGCGCAGGACGAGGTGACCTTCCACAAGGGCCAGCCCGACGAGGCGCTGCTGCGCAAGCTGGTGGAAGACCACCACAAGTGGACCGGCTCGCTGCGTGCGCGCGAGATCCTGGACAACTGGGCCGCCGCGCGCGCCAAGTTCGTCAAGGTGTTCCCGCACGAGTACAAGCGCGCCCTGGGCGAGATGGCGGCGCGCCGCGAGGCCGGGCAGACCATCGCCAAGGCCAAGGCGGTGGACGCCAAGGCCGCCGGGAGCGTGCCCGCGAAGTAAAGGGGAAGCCGGCCCGCGGCCGCCGTGCCGCGGGGCCGGTCCAGCCGAGCCGCCGCGCGTGCAATACCTGCGCGCGCGGGCCGGCGGCAGCCAACGATCAGCGAAAGTAGAGAAACACCATGGGTAAGGTCACCGGCTTCCTCGAATACGAGCGCATCGAGGAAGGCTACGAAGGCGTCGAGACGCGCCTGAAGAACTACAAGGAATTCGTCATCGGCCTGAACGCCGAGCAGGCGCAGGTGCAGGGCGCGCGCTGCATGGACTGCGGCACGCCGTTCTGCAACAACGGTTGCCCGGTCAACAACATCATTCCGGACTTCAACGATCTCGTTTACCGCAACGACTGGCGCAACGCGATCACGGTCCTGCACACGACCAACAACTTCCCCGAGTTCACCGGCCGCATCTGCCCCGCGCCCTGCGAGGCCGCTTGCACGCTCAACGTGAATGACGACCCGGTGGGCATCAAGTCCATCGAGCACGCCATCATCGACCGTGCCTGGGCCGAAGGCTGGGTGGTGCCGCAGCCGCCCAAGGCCAAGACCGGCAAGAAGGTCGCCGTCGTCGGCTCCGGCCCCGCCGGCCTGGCCGCGGCGCAGCAGCTCGCGCGCGCCGGCCATGACGTGGTGGTGTTCGAGAAGAACGACCGCGTGGGCGGCCTGCTGCGCTACGGCATTCCCGACTTCAAGATGGAGAAGTCGCACATCGACCGCCGCGTGGAGCAGATGAAGGCCGAAGGCGTGGTCTTCCGCACCGGCGTGGCCGTGGGCGACATCCCCAAGAGCACCAAGATCACGAATTGGGCCAAGGAGCGCGTGGCGCCCGAGCAGCTGCAGGCCGAGTTCGACGCCGTGCTGTTGGCCGCGGGTTCCGAGGTCTCGCGCGACCTGCCCGTGCCGGGCCGCGACCTCGACGGCATCCATTTCGCGATGGAGTTCCTGCCGCAGCAGAACAAGGTCAACGCCGGCGACAAGCTCAAGGGCCAGCTGCGCGCCGACGGCAAGCACGTGGTCGTGATCGGCGGTGGCGACACCGGCAGCGACTGCGTGGGCACCAGCAACCGCCACGGCGCCGTGAGCGTGACGCAGTTCGAGCTGCTGCCCATGCCGCCGGAGCAGGAGAACAAGGAGCTGACCTGGCCGTACTGGCCTTACAAGCTGCGCACCTCCTCCAGCCACGAGGAAGGCTGCCAGCGCGAGTTCGCCATTGCCACCAAGGAATTCATCGGCGAGAAGGGCAAGGTCACGGGCGTCAAGACGGTGCGCGTGCAATGGGAAGGCGGCAAGATGGTCGAGGTGCCCAACACCGAGCAGGTGCTCAAGGCCGACCTGGTGCTGCTGGCCATGGGCTTCACCAACCCGGTGAACACGCTGCTCGAAGGCTTCGGCGTGGAGCGTGACGGCCGCGGCAACGCCAAGGCCACGACCGACTTCACCGGCGGCTACGCCACCAACGCGCCCAAGGTCTTCGCCGCCGGCGACGTGCGCCGCGGCCAGAGCCTGGTGGTGTGGGCGATCCGTGAAGGCCGTCAGGCCGCGCGCGCGATCGACGAGTTCCTGATGGGCGCCAGCGACCTGCCGCGCTGAGCCCCGCGCACGGCGCCCGCGCCGGGCGCCGGTTTGCGCACGCACGGCACCGGCTGGCAAGCCGCTTGCTGTGAAGCCACAACGCTGCCGCTACCACAGCAGCGTGCATGAGACAATGAAGGCCCGCCCGCATTCATGCTGGCGGGCCTTCTTTTTTGCGCGGTATTTCGCGCCCCCTGCCATTTCTGATGCTTGCGCCCGAGTCCCTGATCGAGATCGACCATGTCAGCTTCGGCTACGACGCCCGTCGGCTGATCCTCAACGACGTGAGCCTGCGCTTTCCGCGCGGCAAGGTCACGGCCATCCTGGGCGGCTCGGGCTGCGGCAAGACCACGCTGCTGCGGCTCATCGGCGGCATCGCCGCGCCCAACGCGGGGCGCGTGCGCTTCGACGGCGAGGTGATCAATGCGCGCGACCGCAACCAGTTGCTGCGGCTGCGTCGGCGCATGGGCATGCTGTTCCAGTTCGGCGCGCTGTTCACGGACCTGGACGTGTTCGACAACGTGGCCTTCCCGTTGCGCGAGCACACCGGGCTGCCCGAGGCGCTGATCCGCGACATCGTGCTCATGAAGCTCAACGCGGTGGGCCTGCGCGGCGCGGCGCGGCTGCGCATCTCGGAGGTTTCGGGCGGCATGGCGCGGCGCATCGCGCTGGCACGCGCCATCGCGCTGGACCCGGAGCTGATCATGTACGACGAGCCCTTCGCGGGCCTGGACCTCATCTCCATGGGCGTGGCGGCCAACCTCATCCGCAAGCTCAACGACGCCACGAGCGCGACCTCGCTGGTGGTGTCGCACGACATCCCCGAGTGCATGGCCATCAGCGACCACGTGATCCTGATGGCCGCGCCGGGCGGGCGCATCGTGGCGCAGGGCACGCCCGCGGAGCTCATGGCCTCCACCGACCCCGAGGTGCGCCAGTTCGTGCGCGGCGAGCCCGACGGTCCGGTGAAGTTTCACTTCCCCGCGCCGCCGCTGGCGCAGGACTTCGGCGTGTCCAAGCCGGGGAGGGCGGCATGAAGACCGTGCTCGACGCGCTGGCGCGCCTGGGCGCGGGCGTGATCCTGATGCTGGGCTCGCTGGGCCACGCGGCCTTCTTCTTCATCGACCTGCTGCGCGCCACGCCCGCGGCGCTGGCGCGCTTCCCGCTGGTGGTGGCGCAGTTGCATGCCATCGGCAACTTGTCGCTGCTGATCATCCTGGCCTCGGGCCTGTCGGTGGGCTTCGTGCTGGCGCTGCAGATGTACTACGCGCTGGTGACCTACGGCGCCACGGAGTCGCTGGGCCTGATCGTCAATCTGGCACTGGTGCGCGAGCTGGGCCCGGTGGTGGCGGCGCTGCTGTTCGCCGGCCGCGCGGGCACCTCGCTGACGGCCGAGATCGGGCTGATGAAGGCGGGCGAGCAGCTGGCCGCCATGGAGATGATGGCCATCGACCCGCGCGCGCGCGTGCTGGCGCCGCGCTTCGTCGGCGGCGTGGTGGCGATGCCGCTGCTGGCGGCGATGTTCTCGGCCATCGGCATCCTGGGCGCCTACGTCGTGGCGGTGCTGCTCATCGGCATCGACTCGGGTAACTTCTGGTCGATCATGCAGGGCCGCGTGGACGTCTGGCGCGACGTGGGCAACGGCATCGTCAAGAGCGCCGTGTTCGGCGTGATCTGCACCTTCGTCGCGCTCTACCAGGGCTACGAGACCCAGGCCACGCCCGAAGGCGTGGCCTACGCCACCACGCGCACGGTGGTGATCTCCTCGCTGAGCGTGCTGGCGATGGACTTCGTGCTCACGGCGCTGATGTTCTCCACGCCCTGAAACCCACGCCCCGATTCCCTCACACACAACCCATGGCAAAGAAAAGTATCGAGATCCTGGTGGGCGGCTTCGTGCTGCTGGGGCTGGCGGCGCTGTTGTTCCTAGCGCTCAAGGCCGCCAACCTGGCCGCCTTCGGCAACGGCGAGACCTATGTGCTCAAGGCGCGCTTCGACAACATCGGCGGTCTCAAGCCGCGCGCGCCGGTGCGCAGCGCCGGCGTGACGGTGGGCCGCGTCGAGTCGATCACGCTGGACCCGCAGACCTACATGGGCGTGGTCACGCTGCAGGTCAGCCAGGGCGTGCAGTTCCCGCGCGACTCCTCGGCCAAGATCCTGACCTCGGGCCTGCTGGGCGACCAGTACATCGGCATCGAGCCCGGCGCCGACGACAAGATGCTCGATCCGGGTGCCACCATCACGCAGACGCAGTCGGCCGTGGTGCTGGAAAACCTCATCGGCCAGTTCCTCTTCAACAAGGCGGCCGATGCCGGCGGCGGCACCGGCGAGGGTGGCTCGGCCCCCGCCAAGCCTTGAATCCCATCGACCCGCGTCGTTCACCCAGGAGCCCCGCCATGAAGCTCGCCCCCTTGTCGCTGGCCGCCGCGCTGCTGATGGGCGCCGCGGTTGTCCAGGCGCAGCCCGCGTCCCCGCAGGACCCGCTGGAGCGCATCAACCGCCCCATCTTCAACTTCAACGAGGGGCTGGACCGCCACGTGCTGCAGCCCGTGGCCAGCGGGTACCGCAAGGTGGTGCCCTCGATCGTGCGCACGGGCGTGGGGAACTTCATCGGCAACTTCGGCGACGCCTGGTCCGCGATCAACCAGTTCCTGCAGGGCAAGCCGCAGGAGGGCGTGCACATGAGCTTCCGCGTGCTCGTGAACACCACGTTCGGCCTGGGCGGCCTGCTGGACTGGGGCACCGAGATGGGCCTGGATCGCCAGAGCGAGGACTTCGGCCAGACGCTGGGCCGCTGGGGCCTGGGCGCCGGCCCGTACCTGGTGTTGCCGCTGTTGGGGCCGTCGTCGGTACGCGACGCCGGCGGCCTGGTGCTGGACCTGCAGACCTCGCCCAGCGACCTGCTGTTCAACGAGACGGCCGACGTCGTGGCCGCCTCGACGCTGCAGGTGGTGCACCGGCGCTCGGAGCTGCTCGATGCCACGCGGGTCGTGGACGACATCGCGCTGGACAAGTACCAGTTCATCCGCGACGGCTACCTGGCGCGCCGGCACAGCCAGGTCTACGACGGCAACCCGCCCGAGCCGCCTGAGCAGCCCGAGGAGGAGGACGGCGGCACGCCGGATGCCACGTCCGCACAACCGCCCGCCGCGCCCCAGGCCCCGGCCTCCGCACCGGCGCGGTGAACCAACCGGCGCCCTGGCGCGTTGAAGACACGGCGCCGCTGTCGGCGCCGCAACCTGAAGGAACCCATTCCGTGATCCGAAAGTTTCTGGCTCTCTTCGCTTTCCTGGGCACCTTCCTGCTGGCCGGGCCGCTGCACGCGCAGGGCGTGGCGCCCGACGCCTTCGTGCGCCAGCTCTCCGACGAGGTGCTCGAAGCCCTCAAGAGCGACAAGGCTGCGCAGGGTGGCGACGTGGCCCGCATCCGCGCCCTGGTGGACACCAAGGTGCTGCCGCACGTGAACTTCCAGCGCATGACCGCCGCCACGGTGGGCCGCCCCTGGCGCACCGCCACGCCGCAGCAGCAGCAGCGGCTGCAGGAGGAGTTCAAGACCCTGCTGGTGCGCACCTACGCCGGCGCGCTCACGCAGGTCAAGAGCTCGACCACCATCCAGCTCAAGCCCTACCGCGGCAACGCGGCCGACCAGGAAACCGTGGTGCGCAGCGAAGTGCGCGGCGGCAGCGAGCCGATCCAGCTCGACTACCGCCTGGAGAAGGCGGGCGACGGCTGGAAGATCTACGACGTCAACGTGCTGGGCGTGTGGCTGGTGGATCAGTACAAGAACAGCTTCGCGCAGGAGATCGCCGCCGGCGGCATCGACGGCCTGATCGCCAAGCTGGCCGAGCGCAACAAGACCGGCGGCAAGGGTTGAAGCCCGTGGCCCTGACGCTGCCTGACACCGTGACGCTGGCCACCGCCGCGCAGACACTGCGCGCGCTGGAGCCGGCGCTGGGCGGTACGCCGGTGGAGGTGGATGCCTCCGCGCTGCGCGACTTCGATTCCGCGGCACTGGCGGTGCTGCTGCAGCTGCGCCGCAGCGCGCAGGCCGCTGGCGGCGACCTGCGCATCAGCGGCGCCCCGCGGCCGCTGGCCGAGCTGGCGCAGCTCTACGGCGTGGACGAGGCGCTGCCGGGGCTGGAGACGGCGCGGCCCGCGGCCGTCGATGCGGCCTGAGCGCCGGCCGCTGAAGACTCGAGGAGATGCCCGCGAAAGCGGGCATCGGTTTTTCTGGCAGCCTGATTCCGAGCTCAGCGCCTCAATTCCCGTTGACGTAGCGCCGGTTGCGCAGGTTCTTCTTGATTTCCTGCAGCATGGGCTGCAGCGATTCACTGCCCAGGCGCAGCGCGAGCCCGGTGGTGAGGATGTCGATCACCATCAGGTGCAGCAGCCGCGACACCATGGGGCTGTAGCGGTCGGCGTCCTCGGGATGGTCCACCGACAGCAGGATCTGGTGCGCGCCGTTGCTGCCCGACTGCGCCAGCGGCGTGGCGCTGGCGGTGACGAGGATCAGCGTGGCGCCGCGCCGGCGCGCGATGTCGGCCACGTCCAGCAGGTCGCGGCTGCGGCCGGAGTTGCTGATGATCACGGCGCAGTCGCCGGGCTGCAGCATGGTGGCGCTCATCACCTGCACGTGCCCGTCGCTCACCGCGGTGGCCGTCACGCCCAGGCGGAAGAACTTGTGCTGTGCGTCCTGCGCCACGATGCCCGAGTTGCCCACGCCGTAGAACTCGATGCGCCGCTGCGCGCGGCAGGCTTGCTCCAGCGCGTCGATGGCGCGTTCGAAGGCATGCGGCGCGGCTTGGTTGCGGTAGGCCAGCATCGCGCCGATGGCGTTGTCCACCACCTTGACGATGAGCTCGCTGGGCCGGTCGCCGGCGTCCACGGCGCGGTGCACGAAGGGCACGCCCTCGTTGACGCTGCCGGCCAGGCGCCGCTTGAAGTCCGCCAGCCCGCCGTAGCCCACGCTGCGGCAGAAACGCACCACCGTGGGCTTGCTGACGTTGGCGCGCTCGGCCAGCTCCGCCACGGGCAGCTCGGCGAAGGCGCGCGCGTCCTCCAGCAACAGCCGCGCCACGCGCTGCTCGGCCGGCGACAACGCCGGCACGGCGGCGCGGATGCGCTCCAGCATCGGGCTGCCATCGGTCATCGCTTCTCTCCACGCAGGCGCCGCGCTCGCGGGGCAGTCGGTTTTGTTCTGTTCATGTGCTCCAGGCCGGAGGCATGGGCCTTAGCCCTGCAGGCCACTTCTGCCCAGGCCTCTTCACTGCTCTTCCTCCCACATGAACCCATCCCGGGCCACCAGCGCACTGGCCGCCGGCGGCCCCCAGCTGCCCGCGACGTAGGGCCGCGGACCGATCGGGTCCTGGTTCCATGCTTGAAGAATCGGCTCGACCCAGGCCCAGGCCTGCTCTTGTTCGTCACTTCTCACGAACAAGTTGAGGCGCCCGGCTATGGCATCGAGCAACAAGCGCTCATAAGCGCCCACGCGTCCGCTGGCGAAGGCCTTGTCGAAGTCCAGGTCGAGCGACACCGGCGACAGCGCCTCGCTGCCATGGCCCACGCTGCCCTTGGCCGCCATCAGGTGCAGCTCCAGCCCGTCCTCGGGCTGCAGCTTGATGACCAGCTTGTTGGCCTGGTGCACGCCGGCAAAGATCGGGTGCGGCACGGGGCGGAAGTTCACGACGATGTGCGCGTCGCGCCCGGCCAGGCGCTTGCCCGTGCGCAGGTAGAAGGGCACGCCGGCCCAGCGCCAGTTCTGCACCTCGGTGCGCAGCGCCACGAAGGTCTCGCAGCGGCTGCCGGTGGGCACCTTGGACTCGTCCAGGTAGCCCGGCACGGCCTGCCCACCCACGCTGCCGGCGCGGTACTGGCCGCGCACCACGTCGCGCTGCACGCTCTCGCGCGTGAAGGGCTTCAGGCTCTTGAGCACCTTGAGCTTCTCGTCGCGGATCGCGTCGGCGTCCGCGGTGGGCGGCGGCTCCATGGCGATCATGGTCAGCAGCTGCAGCGCGTGGTTCTGGATCATGTCGCGCAGCGCGCCCGTGCGGTCGTAGAAGTCGCCGCGCGTGCCCACGCCCAGCGACTCGGCGATCGTGATCTGGATGTTGGCAATGCTCTCGCGCCGCCACAGCGGCTCGAAGAAGGCGTTGCCGAAGCGCAGCGCCGAGAGGTTCTGCACCGAGGGCTTGCCCAGGTAGTGGTCGATGCGGAAGGCCTGGCTTTCCTTGAACACCGAGCGCACCACGGCGTTGATGCGGCGCGCGCTGTCCAGGTCGTGGCCCAGGGGCTTTTCCAGCACGACGCGGATGCGGTCGTGGTTCAGCCCCGCGGTGCCGAGCTGCTCGCAGATCACCGGGAACAGGTGCGGGCTGGTGGCCAGGTACAGCACCACGGTGTCGGCCGGGCTCGTGCGGCCTTCCTCGGCGCGCGGCTCGTCGAGCCAGCGCTTCAGGCGCGCGTAGTGCTCAGGCTGCGACAGGTCCATCTGCTGGTAGTGCAGCAGCTGCGCGAAGCGGGCGAATTCGTCGTCGCTGGGCCGCTTGGCGGCATCGACCTCGTCGAAGCGCTGGCGGATGAACTGGCGGTACTCGTCATCGCTGCGCGCGTCGCGTGCCACCGCCAGGATGCGCCCGCCCTCGGGCAGCTTGCCGTGGCGGAAGGCCTGGAACAGCGCGGGCATGAGCTTGCGCCACGTGAGGTCGCCCGTACCACCGAAGAACACCAGATCAAATGACATTGAAAAAAGACTCTGCTGTGTGAACGGGACCCGGCGTGTAACCGAGTTACATGGTTCATGATGCTAGAGTTTCTTAAGAGGGTCAACGCGCGCCGGGGCCAACAGCGTCACGGTAACGCCGCGATCGTGTCTGAACGCAGCGCAGGCACCGCCTGCAGGATTCGAAGGCCGTGAACCAACTCGAGCAGCTCAAGCAGCACACCATCGTCGTTGCCGACACCGGGAATTTCAGGCAGTTGGCGCAGTTCGCACCGCGCGACGCCACGACCAATCCCTCGCTGATCCTCAAAGCGGTGCAGCAGTCGGAGTACGCGCCGCTGCTGACGGAGGTGGTGAAGGCAAACCCGCGCGTGCCGCTGGAGCGCGTGGTGGACGAGGTGCTGGTGCGCTTCGGGCTGGAGATCCTGAAGGTCGTGCCGGGGCGCGTGAGCACCGAGGTCGATGCGCGGCTGAGCTTCGACACCGCCTGCACCATCGCGCGGGCGCATCACCTGATCAGCCTGTACGAGCGTGCGGGCATCTCGCGTGACCGGGTGCTGATCAAGATCGCCGCCACCTGGGAGGGCATCCAGGCGGCCAAGGCGCTGGAGCACGAGGGCATCCACTGCAACCTCACGCTGCTGTTCTCCTTCTGCCAGGCTGTGGCCTGCGGCGACGCCGGCGTGACGCTGATCTCGCCCTTCGTGGGCCGCATCTACGACTGGTACAAGAAGCAGGCGGGCACCGCCTGGGACGAGGCCGCCAACGCCGGCGAAAACGACCCCGGCGTCAAGAGCGTCACGGCCATCTACAACTACTACAAGCACTTCGACATCGAGACCGAGGTCATGGGCGCGAGCTTCCGCAACGCCGGCCAGATCCTGGCGCTGGCGGGCTGCGACCTGCTCACCATCAGCCCCGACCTGCTCGCCGCGCTGCAGGGCAGCGAGGGCCCGGTGCCGCGCCGGCTCGATCCGCAGGCGGCCAAGGCGATGGAGATCCATGCCCGCACCCTCAACGAGCCCGGCTTCCGCTACGCGCTCAACGAGGACGCCATGGCCAGCGACAAGCTCGCCGAAGGCATCCGCGCCTTCGCGGCCGACGCTGCCAAGCTCGACCGCATGATCGAGGAGCTGCGCAAGTGAACGCCGCCGCGCCCGAAGCTGCCGCCGGTTTCGTGCGCGGCGACCGGACCGTGGCCTGGAGCGGCCTGCGCGGCCACTGGGAGGCTCACGGCCGCGAGCTGGACCTGCGCGAGATCTTCCATCAGGACCCGCGGCGCTTCGAGCGCTTCAGCCTGCAGGCGCCGGAGGTGTTCGCGGACCTGTCCAAGCAGCGCTGGGACGAGGCCACGCGGCGGTTGCTGCTGGAGCTGGCGCGCGAGGTCCGTCTGGAAGCCCGGCGCGATGCCATGCTCGCCGGCGAGGCCATCAACACCACCGAGGGCCGCGCCGTGCTGCACACGGCGCTGCGCGCACCCAAGGGGCAGGGCCCCTTCAGCGACGAGGTGCACCAGGTGCTGGAGCACATGCTGGCCTACGCCGAGGAGGTGCGCGGCGCCGGCTTCACCGACGTGGTGAACATCGGCATCGGCGGTTCCGACCTGGGCCCGCTGATGGTGGTGAAGGCGCTGCAGCCCTACACCCAGCCGGGGCTGCGCAGCCACTTCGTGTCGAACGTGGACGGCCACGACATCGCGCCGCTGCTGGCGCAGCTGGACCCGGCCACGACCCTCTTCATCGTCGCCAGCAAGACTTTCACTACTCAGGAAACCATGGCCAACGCGCAGGTGGCGCGCGCGTGGTTCCTGGAAAAGGGCGGCGTGGACGTCGCGCGGCACTTCGCGGCCACGACCACCAACGTGACGGCGGCGGCCGCCTTCGGCATCGACAAGACCTTCGGCTTC
The DNA here is from genome assembly GCF_937926365.1 of uncultured Azohydromonas sp. Lineage (GTDB taxonomy): Bacteria > Pseudomonadota > Gammaproteobacteria > Burkholderiales > Burkholderiaceae_C > Azohydromonas. Next base: position 11,622 of record NZ_CALAOH010000212.1, read on the forward strand.
TGGGACTGGGTGGGCGGGCGCTACTCGCTTTGGAGCGCCATCGGGCTACCGATCGCCATCGCCATCGGCGCGCAGAACTTCCGCGAGCTGCTGGCCGGCGCGCACGCCATGGACCGGCACTTCGCCGAGGCCCCGCTGGAAGAGAACCTGCCCGCGCTCATGGGCCTGCTGGAGGTGTGGAACCGCGACTTCCACGGCTTCACCAGCCGCTGCGTCGCGCCCTACCACCAGGGCCTGGCGCGGCTGCCGGCGTACCTGCAGCAGCTGGAGATGGAGTCCAACGGCAAGCGCGTGGATTACGACGGCGAGGAAGTGCCCTTCGCCACCAGCCCGCTGGTGTGGGGCGAGCCCGGCACCAACGGCCAGCACGCCTTCTTCCAGATGCTGCACCAGGGCACCGACGTGATCCCGGTGGAGTTCATCGCCGTGCGCGAGCCGGCGCATCCGCACGCGGACCTGCAAGTGAAACTGCTGGCGAACTGCCTGGCGCAGTCGCAGGCGCTGATGCTGGGCAAGACGGCGGACGAGGCGCTGAACGAGAAGGCGCCCACGGCCGCGCCCGACATCGACCGCGCGGTGCTGGCGCGGCACCGCAGCTTCCCCGGCAACCGGCCCAGCACCACGCTGCTGCTGGAGCGCCTGACGCCGCGCAGCCTGGGCGCGCTGGTGGCGCTGTACGAGCACCGCGTCTTCACCAGCGGCGTGGTGTGGGGCATCAACAGCTACGACCAATGGGGCGTGGAGCTGGGCAAGGCACTGTGCAACGCGCTGCTGCCGCGTTTCGAGAGCGGCGACGTCACGGGGCTGGACGGCTCCACCGCCGGGCTGCTGGGGAGGCTGCGCGCATGAGGGTGATTTGGGACCTGGGCGCCGTGCTGCTGCGCTGGCGCCCGGTGTTGCTGCTGCGCCAGGTACTGCCGCGCCACGCGCACGACGAAGGCAGCGCGGCGGCGTGGGGCCAGCGCTTCTTCGTGGAAGGCGGCGACTGGGGCGCCTTCGACCGCGGCGACCTCGACGAGCCGGCGCTGGCGCACCGCATCGCGCGCCGCACGGGCCTGAGCGAGGCCGAGGTGCACGCGGTGGTCGCGGCGGTGTACGAGGAACTGCAGCCGCTGGCCGAGAGCGTGGCGCTGCTGGAACGCTTTCACCGGCAGGGCCTGCGGCAGCATTTCTTTTCCAACATGCCGGCGCCCTACGCGGACCACCTGGAGCGGCATTACCGCTTTATCGAGTTTTTCGACGGCGGGCTGTTCTCCGGTCGCGTGAAGCGCATGAAGCCCGAGCGTGGCTTCTACGAGCTGGCGCACGAGCGTTTCAATTTGGCGGGCGAGCCGGTGGTGTTCATCGACGACCACCCGGCGAACGTGCAGGCCGCACGGGCGTTTGGCTGGGAGGCGGTGTTGTTCCGTGATGTTCAGCAGGTGGCGGGGGAGTTGAAGGCGCTGGGTTTGCCGGCCTGACGCCCTGCGCAGGGCGCGGCCGCCACGTCAGCTGGCGGCTGGGGCAGTGCGGGTACTTGCCAGGCCCACCATGCCTGCCCATGCCGCCTCACAGCCCTGGCCCTGCACGGCTTTCCTCCAAGCCGCCGTATCGATGAAGAAGGCGTCGAACATGGCCTTCCGAATCTCCTGGGCCTGGAGCGTTTGCAACGGCTTCTCCGGATGATTCTCCAGCCACTGGTCCGCCCTCAGCGCCTGCAGCACCTGCAATAAGGGCACCGTCCCGAATTCCAGGACGATTCCCGTGTACTCCGCCTGCGGGCATTCCTGAGCGACGACCGTCCACATCGCACCGGAAGTCTCGGCCGAGCTGGAGCTGTGGTCGTGCGTGGATTTCAGCCCCGGCCACCAGGATTTCGCGCGCCGCAGCAGCGCCTCGTCCCGCCCGTCCCCGGCCAGGATCGGCTCGGCCACGCCCGTGGGCCCCAGCCCGCTGTGCAGGTCGATCCAGCCGAGCTTCGCGCAATGCGTCGCGTGGTCCCGCAGCACGTGCCGCAGCGCCTGCTGGCTCCAACTCGGCGCGTGGCCGCCGAAAAACAAACCTTCAGGTTCCGAGTACTGCCCGCCGCTGATCGCCTGCTGCAGCGCCGCCATGCCCTGGCGCGCCAGCTCGGCCTGCAGCTTCGCCTCGTTCTCAGGGGGCGGCGGCCAGGTGGCCGTCGTCGGCACCAGCAGCGGGTGCAGCGCGTCGTAGCCCGGGTTCTGAGGCAGCGGCTGGTGGTGCTGGAAGTCGATGAAGTTGCGGTTGAGGTCGATGTTCTCGTGCGTGACGCGGCGCCACCACGACATGCCCCACGGGTTCAACGCGTGCAGGAACAGCACCGCCACGCCCGCACGCCGCGCCTCGGCCAGGAACTCGGCGTCGCCCAGCAGCGCGATCTGCACTCCGGCGCCGGCGAAACCCTCGATGCCGTGGCAGCCGCTGCTGACGATCAGCAGCTTCTCGGCATCGCGCGGCCCGCTGCGCACCACGTCCAGCGCCAGCGTCTCGCCGTCGCGGCCCAGCAGCGGGTGGATCTCGGAGTGCACGTCCAGGTCGGCCGCCTCGGCCGCCGCCAGGAACTTGCTCCGGGCCTCCTGGTAGCTGCGGGAGAAGAAGCGTTGCGCATCGTCCATGGCAGCCTCCTGTGGGAAAGAAGGGAAGGGCGCTGCTTCACTCAGCGCGGGGTTTGCAGCCAGCGTTCCGCCACCCGCACCCACAGCGAGGCGCCGATGGGGATGAGCTGGTCGTTGAAGTCGTAGCTGGGGTTGTGCAGCGTGCAGGGCCCCAGGCCATGGCCGCCGTCGCGGTGCTCGCCGCCGCCGTTGCCGATCACGAAATAGCAGCCGGGCTTCTCCTGCAGGAAGTAGCTGAAGTCCTCCGCGCCCATGGTGGCGACGAACTCCTGCACGTTCTGCGCGCCCAGCACCTCCGCGCCCACCTGGCGGATGAAGGCGCTTTCGGCCTCGTGGTTCACGGTGGGCGGGTAGTTGCGGTCGAACTCGAAATCGCACTCCAGCTCGAAGGCCTCGGCGGTGGACCGGGCGATCCGGCGCATGCGGCTTTCAATGAGGTCCAGCACCTCCGTGGTGAAGGTGCGCACCGTGCCCTGCATCTCGCAGCTCTCGGGGATGACGTTGGTGGCCTCGCCGGTGTGGATCATGGTCACCGAGATCACGCCGGTGTCCAGCGGGTGCTTGTTGCGCGTGAGGATGGTCTGGAAGGCCTGCACCATCTGGCATGCCGCGGGCACCGGGTCGGTACCCATGTGCGGCATCGCGCCGTGGCAGCCCTTGCCGCGCAGCACGATCTTGAACTCGTTGCTGGAGGCGAAGCAGGGGCCGCTCTTCACCGCGATCTGCCCCGCCGGCAGCCCCGGCCAGTTGTGGGCGCCGAAGATGGCTTCCATCGGGAAGCGCTCGAACAGGCCGTCGCGCATCATCTCCCGCGCCCCGCCGCCGCCTTCCTCGGCCGGCTGGAACACCAGATAGACCGTGCCGTCGAACTCGCGCGTGCGCGCCAGGTGCTGCGCCGCGGCCAGCAGCATGGCGGTGTGGCCGTCGTGGCCGCAGGCGTGCATCTTCCCGGGGTGGCGGCTGGCGTGCGGAAAGTGGTTGTGCTCGGTCACCGGCAGCGCGTCCATGTCGGCGCGCAGGCCCACGGCGCGCCCGGAGGTGCCGTTGCGGATCACGCCCACCAGCCCGGTGCGGCCCAGCCCGCGGTGTACCTCGATGCCCCAGCCCTCCAGCTTGCGGGCCACGAGATCGGCGGTGCGTACTTCCTCGAAGCAGAGTTCGGGGTGGGCGTGGATGTCCCGGCGCAGCTCGGCAATGGCCGCGGCCTCGGCCAGGATGGATTCGATCAACGGCATCTCAAGGGGCTCCTGCTCAGGCGGCTGTCGGGAATCTTAGCCTCCGCCATCCCCTCTTCGGGTGACCCTGAAGGGGGCTGTGCAATAGTTGAACGATGGATGTCCAGGCCCCCGCTTCCCCGCTTTCTTCCCCCGCCGCCGATCCGGCCGCGCCCGTGACGCAGGTCCACGGCGCCTGCCCGCACGACTGCCCCGACACCTGCGCGCTGCGCGTGAGCGTGCAAAACGGCGTGGCCGTGCGCGTGCAGGCCGACCCGGAGCACGAGCGCACGCTCGGCGCGCTGTGCACCAAGGTCAGCCGCTACACCGAGCGCACCTACCACCCCGAGCGGCTGCTGTACCCGATGAAGCGCATCGGGCCCAAGGGTAGCGGGCAGTTCGAGCGCATTTCCTGGGACGAGGCGCTGGACACCGTCGCCGCCCGGCTTCAAGCCGTCGCCGCGCGCGACCCCGAGGCGATCCTTCCCTACAGCTACGCCGGCACCATGGGGCTACTGCAGGGCGAGGCGATGGCGGCGCGCTTCTTCCACCGGCTCGGCGCCTCGCTGCTGGACCGCACCATCTGCGCCTCCGCCGGCGGCGCGGCGCTGGCCGCCACCTACGGCGGCAAGGTCGGCATGCAGGTGCAGTTCTTCGCCGAGAGCAAATTGATAGTGATCTGGGGCAGCAACCCCATCACCTCCAGCGTGCATTTCTGGACCCGCGCGCAGCAGGCCAAGCGTGCTGGCGCCAAGCTGTGGTGCATCGACCCGCGCCGCACCGACAGCGCCGACAAGTGCCACCGCCACCTCGCGCTGCGCCCGGGCACCGACGGCGCGCTGGCGCTGGCGCTGATCAGTGAACTCATCCGCCTGGACGCGCTGGACCACGACTACATCGCGCGCCACGTCAGCGGTTTCGAGAAGCTCAAGGCGCGCGCGCTGGAGTGGACACCGGAGCGCGCCGCCGAGGTCTGCGGCGTGGACGCGGCGCTGATCCGCGAGCTGGCGCAGGATTACGCGACGGTGAAGCCCGCCGCCATCCGCCTGAACTACGGCATGCAGCGCGTGCGCGGTGGCGGCAACGCGGTGCGGCTGATCGCGCTGCTGCCCTGTCTCACCGGCGCCTGGCGCCACCGCGCCGGCGGGCTGCTGTTGTCGGCCTCGGGCTGGTTCGCCCGGGTACGCAACGACGCGGTGCTGCAGCGCCCGGACCTGCTGGCGGGCCGGCGCCCGCGCACCATCAACATGAGCACCATCGGGCAGGACCTGCTGCGCGAGCCCTCGGCGGATTTCGGCCCGCGCATCGAGGCGGTGGTGGTCTACAACAGCAACCCGCTGGCGGTGGCGCCGCAGTCGGCGCAGGTGGCGGCGGGCTTCCAGCGCGAGAACCTGTTCACGGTCGTGCTGGAGCAGTTCATGACCGACACCGCCGACCACGCCGACATCGTGCTGCCCGCCACCACGCAGCTGGAGCACCTGGACGTGCACACGTCCTACGGCCACACCGACGTGCTGATCAACGAGCCGGCGATTGCGCCGCTGGGCGAGGCCAAGCCGAACACCCAAATCTTCAGGGCGCTGGCGGCGCGCATGGGTTTTACCGATCCGTGCTTCCAGGACGACGACGAGGCGCTGGCGCGCGCGGCGCTCAAGGGCGTGGATTTCGACGAGCTGCGCGGGCGCGGCTGGGTGACGCTGCCGATTCCGGACGCGCCCTTCGCCGAGGGCGGCTTCCCGACGCCGGACGGCAAGGTGTGCATCGATGCACCGGGGCTGGGCGTGCCGGACTTCGTGCCGAATTACGAGAGCGCCGAGGTGGCGCCCGAGCTGTCGCGGCGCTACCCGCTGGCGATGATTTCGCCGCCGGCGCGGCACTTCCTGAACTCGACCTTCGTCAACGTGAAGAGCTTGCGCGACATCGAGGGCGAGCCGGTGCTGGAGATCGCGCCGGACGACGCCATGGCGCGCGGCGTGGTGGACGGCGCGCTGGTGCGCGTGTTCAACGACCGTGGCGAGGTCCGGCTGCGCGCGCGCGTGAGCACCCGGGCGCGGCCGGGCGTGGTCAACGGCCTGGGCGTCTGGTGGCGCAAGCTGGGTCTGGACGGGCGCAACGTCAACGAGCTCACGCACCAGCGCCTGACGGATATGGGCGGCGGGCCCTCGTTCTATGACTGCCTGGTGGAGGTGCGGCCGGCGTGAGGCGCGCCCTTCGCATGGCGTTGCTGGCCGCCTTCCTGCCCGTCCTCGGCGGCTGCGGCACCGTCGGCTACTACGCGGACTCCCTGCGCGGCCACCTCCACCTGCTGACCAGCGCGCGCCCGGTGAAGGCATGGGTACAGGACGGGGCCACCTCCGAGCAACTGCGCGAACGGTTGCGCCTGAGCCAGGAGATGCGCGAGTTCGCCGTCACGGAGTTGAAGCTGCCCGACAACGCCAGCTACCGCCGCTATGCCGACCTGCGGCGCGACGCCGCGGTGTGGAACGTGGTGGCGGCGCCGGAGCTGTCGCTGCAATTGAAAACCTGGTGCTTCCCGGTGCTGGGCTGCGTGGGCTACCGCGGCTATTTCGATCGCGAGCAGGCGCGCGCGCTGGGCGAGGCGCTGAAGACCGCCGGCTGGGAGGTGTCGGTGTACGGCGTGCCGGCCTACTCGACGCTGGGCTGGAGCAACTGGCTCGGCGGCGACCCGCTGCTCAACACCTTCGCACTCGGCCCGGAGACGGAGCTGGCGCGGCTGCTGTTCCACGAGCTGGCGCACCAGGAGGCGTATGCGGACGACGACACGCCCTTCAACGAGTCCTACGCCACCGCCGTCGAGCGCCTGGGGCTGCAGCGCTGGCTGGCGCATCGGGGCGATCCGAAGCTGCGCGAGGAGCACGAGCGCATCGAGGCGCGGCGCGAGCAGTTCCGCGCGCTCACGCGCGGCCTGCGTGCCCGGCTCGACGCGCTCTACCGCAGCGATGCGACGGACGAGGCCAAGCGCGAGCGCAAGGCGGTGCTGATGGCGGAGTTCCGCGCCGAGTACGAGCGGGTGAAGCGGGAGTCCTGGGGCGGCGACGGCGCCTACGACGGCTGGGTGCGCCGCGCCAACAACGCGGCGCTGGCGGTGCAGGGCGCCTACGGCGACCTGGTGCCGGACTTCATCCGCCTCTTCGAGCGCCAGGGGGGCGACTGGGCCCGCTTCCATGCCGAGGTGAGGCGGCTGGCGAAGCTGCCGAAGGCGGAGCGGAGGAGGGCGCTGGAGGGGACGGCGTAGAAGGCCGGGCACTTCGCGCTTGTCCGGGCGCGCGGCCTGCTGACTGGGGCCGCTGCTCAGTCGCCCCGCAACCCCGGTTCCCGGGGCTGCCTCCCTACAATCGCGCCCCTATGCCAGCCGTCAGCTTCCAGGAGGTCAGCAAGACCTACAACACCTTCCGCGGCACCTTCCAGGCCCTCGATGACGTCAGCTTCGACATCGGCCGCGGCGAGTTCTTCGGGCTGCTGGGCCCCAACGGGGCCGGCAAGACCACGCTCATCAGCATCCTGGCCGGGCTCAACCGCGCCAGCGCCGGGCGCGTCACGGTCATGGGCCACGACGTGGTGCTGGACTACGCCCAGGCGCGCAAGCAGCTGGGCATCGTGCCGCAGGAGCTCGTGTTCGATCCCTTCTTCAGCGTGCGCGAGACGCTGCGCATCCAGAGCGGCTACTTCGGCGTCAAGAACAACGACGACTGGATCGACGAGCTGCTCTACGAGCTGGGGCTGGAGGACAAGGCTGGCGCCAACATGCGCCAGCTCTCCGGGGGCATGAAGCGCCGCGTGCTGGTGGCGCAGGCGCTGGTGCACCGCCCGCCGGTGATCGTGCTGGACGAGCCCACCGCCGGCGTGGACGTGGAGCTGCGCCAGACGCTGTGGCAGTTCATCGCCAAGCTCAACCGCCAGGGCCACACCGTGCTGCTGACCACCCACTACCTCGAAGAGGCCGAGGCCCTGTGCCACCGCATCGCCATGCTCAAGCGCGGGCGCATCGTGGCGTTGGACCGCACCGCCAACCTGCTCGCCGGCACCGCCAGCACCATGCTGCGCTTCAAGACCGACGACGCGCTGCCGCCGGAGCTCGCGCCCCAGGCGCGCGTGACCGGGCGCATCGTGCAGCTCAAGGCGCATGACGCGGCGGAGGTGGAAACGCTGCTGGCGGCGCTGCGCCAGGCGCAGGTGCGGGTGGAGGAGCTGGAGATCGGCCGCGCCGACCTCGAGGACGTGTTCATCGAGATCATGCAGGGCGCCGAACAGCCGGCCGCGCAGGGAGTGGCGGTATGAATTTCGACGGCGCGGGAACACTGTTCAAGAAGGAAGTGCTGCGCTTCTACAAGGTCAGCTTCCAGACCGTGGCGGCGCCGGTGCTCACGGCGGTGCTCTATCTGCTGATCTTCGGCCACGTGCTGGAGGAGCACGTGCAGGTCTATCCGGGCGTGGCCTACACGAGCTTCCTGATCCCGGGGCTGGTGATGATGAGCGTGCTGCAGAACGCCTTCGCCAACAGCTCCAGCTCGCTGATCCAGAGCAAGATCACCGGCAATCTGGTGTTCCTGCTGGTGACGCCGCTGTCGCACTGGGCCTGGTTCGCCGCCTACGTGGGCGCGGCCATGCTGCGCGGGCTGGCCGTGGGGCTGGGGGTGTTCCTGGTCACGGCCGCCTTCGCGCCACCGCGGCTGGAGGCGCCGCTGTGGATCGTGGTGTTCGCCGTGCTGGGCGCCGGCATGCTCGGGGCGCTGGGGCTGATCGCCGGGCTGTGGGCCGAGAAGTTCGACCAGATGGCCGCGTTCCAGAACTTCATCATCATGCCGATGACGTTCCTCTCCGGCGTCTTCTACTCGGTGCACTCGCTGCCGGGTTTCTGGCAGGGCGTGAGCCACCTGAACCCCTTCTTCTACATGATCGACGGCTTCCGCCACGGCTTCTTCGGCGTGGGTGACGTCTCGCCCTGGACCAGCCTGGCGGTGGTGGGCACGAGCTTTCTCGTCGTCGCCGGCATCGCGCTGCAACTGCTGCGCAGCGGGTACAAGCTGCGGCATTGAGCTGGCTCGGCGCCTGACCACTCCGTCATGCCCGCGCAGGCGGGCATGACGGAACCATTTGGGCGGTTTCCGGGCCCTGCCGGTGGCGCTTTTGCAAGGACTTGGTTACGGGTTCGGGCCGCGCGGAAGGCCCAGCGAGCCGGGGGTACACGGCGCGCACCGGTAGAATCGCCCCACCATGGCCGATCCGACCCCTTCAGAAGTCCGCGACTACATCGCCGCCGGCCTCGACTGCACGCACCTGGAGGTGGAGGGCGATGGTCGCCATTTCTTCGCCACCATCGTGTCCACCGAGTTCGAAGGCAAGCTGCGCGTGGCACGCCATCAGCGCGTCTATGCCACCCTGGGTGATCGCATGCGCGAACAGATCCACGCGTTGTCGATGAAGACCCTCACGCCCGCCGAGTGGGCGGCGCAGCAGCCTTCGGCCGACCACCACCACTGACGCCTTACGCGGCCTGGTCGCCGCGGTGGGTGTGCGCGGCGAGCGCAGGCCCCTTCGCCGCCGAAGCCGCCCAATTCAGCATGGACCAACTATTGATCCGCGGCGGCCGCTCCCTGCAGGGCGAGATCGCCATCTCCGGTGCCAAGAACGCGGCGCTGCCTGAACTGTGCGCGGCGCTGCTCACCGCCGAGCCCGTGCGCCTGGCCAACGTGCCGCGCCTGCGCGACGTGGGCACCACGCTGGCGCTGCTGCGCAACATGGGCGTGCAGGCGGACTGGTGCGCCCAGCGCGGCGAGCCCGGTGACGACGCGGTGCTCATTGACGCCGGCGCCGCGGTCGAGCCGGTGGCGCCCTACGAGCTGGTCAAAACCATGCGCGCCTCCATCCTGGTGCTGGGGCCGCTGCTGGCGCGCCTGGGCCGGGCCACGGTGTCGCTGCCCGGCGGCTGCGCCATCGGCTCGCGCCCGGTGGACCAGCACATCAAGGGCCTGCAGGCCATGGGCGCGCAGATCACGGTGGAGCACGGGAACATCGTCGCCACCGCGCAGCGCCTGCAGGGCGCGCGCATCACCACCGACATGATCACTGTCACCGGCACCGAGAACCTGCTCATGGCCGCGACGCTGGCTGCAGGAGAGACGGTGCTGGAGAACGCGGCGCAGGAGCCCGAGGTGGTGGACCTGGCCGAAATGCTGATCGCCATGGGCGCGCGCATCGAGGGCCACGGCACCAGCCGCATCCGCATCCAGGGCGTGGAACGGCTGCACACGCCGCGCGAGCCGCACCGCATCGTCCCCGACCGTATCGAGACCGGCACCTTCATCTGCGCCGTGGCGGCCACCGGCGGCGACGTGCTGCTGAAGAACACGCGGCCCGACCACCTGGATGCTGTGCTGGACAAGCTGCGCGAGGCGGGCGTGCAGCTGGAGATCGGCGCCGATTGGATCCGCGTGCGCGGCGACGGCCGGCTCAAGGCGGTGAGCTTCCGCACCAGCGAGTACCCGGCCTTCCCGACCGACATGCAGGCGCAGTTCATGGCGCTGAACTGCATCGCCGAGGGCGCCTCGAAGGTGACGGAAACCATCTTCGAGAACCGCTTCATGCACGTGAACGAGCTGATGCGGCTGGGCGCCAACATCGAGGTCGAGGGCCACACGGCGCTGATCCAGGGCGTGCCCGGGCTTTCCGGCGCCACCGTCATGGCCACCGACCTGCGCGCCTCGGCCAGCCTCGTCATCGCCGGGCTGGTGGCGCAGGGCGAAACGCGGGTGGACCGCATCTACCACCTGGACCGCGGCTACGACCGCATGGAAGAAAAGCTGCGCGCCGTGGGTGCCGACATCGAGCGCGTGAAGGCCTGAGCCGTCCCATGAACGAAACCATCACCCTGGCACTGTCCAAAGGCCGCATCTTCGAAGAAACCCTGCCGCTGCTGCGTGCCGCGGGCATCGAGGTGGGCGAGGACCCGGAGAAGTCGCGCAAGCTGATCCTGCCCACCAACCGCCCGGACGTGCGCGTGGTACTGGTGCGCGCGACCGACGTGCCGACCTACGTGCAGTACGGCGGCGCGGACCTGGGCGTCGCGGGCCTGGACGTGCTGCTGGAGCATGCCGGCGGCGATGCCGCCACCGGGCTGTACCAGCCGCTGGACCTGCGCATCGCCTGCTGCCGTATGAGCGTGGCGGTGCGTGCGGACTTCGACTACGCGGCGGCCGTGCGGCAGGGCTCGCGCATCCGCGTGGCCACCAAGTACACCCACATCGCGCGCCAGCACTTCGCCGACAAGGGCGTGCACGTGGACCTGATTAAGCTCTACGGCTCCATGGAGCTGGCGCCGCTCACGGGCCTGGCCGACGCCATCGTGGACCTGGTTTCCACCGGCTCCACGCTGCGCGCCAACAACCTGGTGGAGGTCGAGCAGATCATGCCGATCTCCTCGCGCCTGGTCGTGAACCAGGCCGCATTGAAGCTCAAGCGCGCCGCGCTGCGTCCGCTCATCGATGCCTTCGCCGGCGCCATTCCCGACACTTCCGCCTGCTCCACCTGACCCTTCCTACTTTCTTCCCACGGCCCTTGGCCCCATCACTCCCGTACCTTCCATGAGCCTCCAGCTGCGCCACCTCAGCACCGCCGACGCGGATTTCGAATCAGCCTTCCAGCGCGTGCTGCACTGGTCGGCCGAGACCGATGCCGCGATCGAGCATCGCGTGGCGGAGATCATCGAGGCCGTGCGTGAGCGCGGCGACGCGGCGGTGCTGGAGTTCACGGCCCGCTTCGACGGCGTGCAGGCCGAGAGCGTGTCGGCGCTGGAGCTGGGGCGCGAGGAGCTGAAAGCGGCCTTCGATGCCATTACCCTGGCACAGCGCGAAGCCCTGGAATTCGCCGCCAAGCGTGTTCGCGCCTATCACGAGCGCCAGCTCGAAGCCAGCGGCAAGAGCTGGAGCTACCGCGACGAGGACGGCACGCTGCTGGGCCAGAAGGTCACGCCGCTGGACCGCGTGGGCATCTACGTGCCCGGCGGCAAGGCCGCGTACCCCTCCAGCGTGCTGATGAACGCCATTCCGGCGCACGTCGCGGGCGTGCCCGAGATCGTCATGGTCGTGCCCACGCCCCGGGGCGAGAAGAACCCGCTGGTGCTGGCCGCGGCCTACGTCGCGGGCGTGCACCGTGCCTTCACCGTCGGTGGGGCGCAGGCGGTGGCGGCGCTGGCCTATGGCACGGCCACCATCCCGCGCGTGGACAAGGTCACCGGCCCGGGCAATGCCTACGTCGCCAGCGCCAAGCGCCGCGTCTTCGGGCAGGTGGGCATCGACATGATCGCGGGGCCCAGCGAGATCCTGGTGCTGGCCGACGGCAGCACGCCGGCGGACTGGGTCGCGATGGACCTGTTCAGCCAGGCCGAGCATGACGAGCTGGCGCAGAGCATCCTGCTGTGCCCCGATGCCGGCTACATCGCGCGGGTGCGCGAGGCCATCGAGCGCCTGCTGCCGGGCATGCCGCGGGCGGAGGTGATCCGCGCCTCGCTGGAAGGGCGCGGCGCGCTGATCCACACGCGCTCCATGGAGGAGGCCTGCGAGATCAGCAACCGCATCGCGCCGGAGCACTTGGAGGTCAGCTCCAGCGAGCCGCACCGCTGGGAGCCGCTGCTGCGCCACGCGGGCGCGATCTTCCTGGGCGCCTACACGAGCGAGAGCCTGGGCGACTACTGTGCCGGTCCCAACCACGTGCTGCCCACCTCCGGCACGGCGCGCTTCAGCTCGCCGCTGGGCACTTATGACTTTCAGAAGCGCAGCAGCCTGATCGAGGTGAGCGAGCAGGGCGCGCAGCAACTGGGCCGCGTCGCCGCCGAGCTGGCCTATGGCGAGGGCCTGCAGGCCCACGCGCAGGCGGCGGAATTCCGACTGAAAAAGGACGCGCGATGACGGCGCCGATGACTTCCCTCCAGGAGCGCATGCAGCGCGTGATCCGCCAGGACGTGCAGTCCATGCACGCCTACGCCATCCAGGACAGCCGCGGGCTGGTCAAGCTCGACGCGATGGAAAACCCGTTCAGCCTGCCGGCAGAGCTGCAGGCGGCACTGGGCGAGCGGCTGGGCAAGGTGGCGATCAACCGCTACCCGACCAGCTGCGTCGGCGACGTGATCGCGGCGCTGTCGAAATACGTCAAGCTGCCCGAGGGCTGCGGGCTGATGCTGGGCAACGGCTCCGATGAGCTGATCTCGCTGCTGGCGCTGGCCTGCGACCGGCCGGGCGCCAAGATCCTGGCGCCGCTGCCGGGCTTCGTGATGTACGAGATGTCCGCGAAGCTGCAGGGCCTGCAGTTCGTGAGCGTGCCGCTGACGGCCGACTTCGAGCTGGACGAGGCCGCGATGCTGGCCGCCATCGAGGAGCACCGCCCGGCCATCACCTACATCGCCTACCCGAACAACCCGACCGCGAACCTCTTCGACGAGGCCATCGTGCAGCGCATCGTCGATGCCGTGGGCACGCTGGGCTGCGGCTTCGTGGTGTTCGACGAGGCCTATCAGCCCTTCTCCTCGCGCTCGTGGATGCAGCGCATGGCGCAGCATGAGCACGTGCTGGTGATGCGCACGCTCTCGAAGTTCGGCCTGGCCGGCGTGCGCCTGGGCTACATGGCCGGGGCGGCGGCGCTGATCCACGAGATCGACAAGGTGCGTCCGCCCTACAACATCAGCGCGCTCAACGCCGAGGCCACGCTGTTCGCGCTGGAGCATGCCGACGAGTTCGCGCGCCAGGCGGCGGTGCTGCGCGAGGAGCGCGCCAAGCTGCTGGATGAACTGCGCGATCTGCCCGGCGTCAAACCGTATCCGAGCGAAGCCAACATGATCCTGGTGCGCGTGCCCGATGCGAAGAAGGCCTTCGAAGGCATGACGTCGCGCGGCGTGCTGGTGAAGAACGTGTCGGCGCTGCACCCGCTGCTGGAGAGCTGCCTGCGGCTGACGGTGGGCACGCCGGAGGAGAACCGCCTGATGATCGACGCCCTGAAAGCGAGCCTGTAATGCAGTCCCGGGAACCCCGTATCGCCGAAGTGCGGCGCGATACCAAGGAAACGCAAGTCCGCGTGCGCATCAACCTCGACGGGTCCGGGCAGGCCAAGCTGGCCACCGGCATCGGCTTCTTCGACCACATGCTCGACCAGATCGCCCGCCACGGGCTGGTCGATCTGGAGGTGGAGTGCGCGGGCGACCTGCACATCGACGGCCACCACACGGTGGAGGACGTGGGCATCACGCTGGGCATGGCCGTGGCCAAGGCCGTGGGCGACAAGAAGGGGCTGGTGCGCTACGGCCACAGCTACGTGCCGCTGGACGAGGCGCTGTCGCGCGTGGTGGTGGACTTCTCGGGCCGCCCGGGCCTGCACATGGACGTCAACTTCACGCGCGCCACGATCGGCGCGCTGGACACGCAGCTCGTGTTCGAGTTCTTCCAGGGCTTCGTGAACTATGCCCTGGTGAGCCTGCACATCGACAACCTCAAGGGCGTCAACGCACACCACCAGTGCGAAACGATCTTCAAGGCTTTCGGGCGTGCGCTGCGCATGGCGTGGACGGTCGATGAACGCGCGGCCGACGTGATTCCTTCCACCAAGGGGTGTCTCTGAGATGAGCAACCGCACCGTCGCGGTCGTTGATTACGGCATGGGCAACCTGCGCTCGGTGTCGCAGGCCGTGCTGCACGTGGCCCAGGGCTCGGGCCTGGAGGTCGTCATCACCTCGCGCCCCGAGGAGGTGCGCGCGGCCGAGCGCATCGTGCTGCCGGGGCAGGGCGCCATGCGCGACTGCATGCGCGAGTTGGACCAGCACCGGCCGGCCGAAGAGCCGTCCCATATGCGCGACTGCATACGTGAGCTGGGCCACTCTGGTCTGCGCGAAGCCGTGCTCGAAGCGGCCGCCAACAAGCCGCTCATGGGTGTGTGCGTTGGCATGCAAATGTTGCTGGACCACAGCGAGGAGCAGGACACGCCGGGCCTGGGGCTAATCCCGGGTCGCGTGCGCCGCTTCCAACTCGAAGGGCGGCTGCAGCCCGACGGCAGCCGCTACAAGGTGCCGCACATGGGCTGGAACCAGGTGCGGCAAACGCAATCACACCCCATCTGGCAGGGCGTGCCGGACGAGTCCTTTTTCTATTTCGTGCACAGCTATTTCGCGGTACCCGAAAACTTGGCGCACAGCGCCGGGGAAAGTGACTACGGCGGCAGCTTTACCTGTGTCGTGGCGAGGGATAACATTTTCGCCTCCCAGTTCCACCCGGAAAAAAGCGCGGCGCACGGCCTGGCGCTTTACCGCAACTTCCTGCACTGGAAGCCCTGAAGTCCCGCAGTACCGAGCCATCGGTTTTCTTTCCCTCAACCCCTTAATTGCTCCGCCGAGCCATGCTTCTCATTCCGGCCATCGACCTCAAGGACGGCAAATGCGTGCGTCTGCAACAAGGCGACATGAACGCATCCACCACTTTCGGCGAGGACCCGGCCGCCATGGCGCGGCGCTGGCTTGATGCCGGCGCGCGCCGGCTGCACCTGGTGGACCTCAACGGCGCCTTCGCCGGCAAGCCGATCAACGAATCTGCGATCAAGTCGATCCTTGCCGAGGTGGGCGACGAGATTCCGGTGCAGCTTGGCGGCGGCATCCGGGATCTCGACACCATCGAGCGCTACCTGGACGACGGGTTGAGCTACGTCATCATCGGCACCGCCGCGGTGAAGAGCCCGGGCTTCCTGAAGGACGCCTGCAGCGCCTTCGGCGGCCACATCCTGGTGGGCCTGGACGCCAAGGACGGCAAGGTCGCCACCGACGGCTGGAGCAAGCTCACCGGCCACGAGGTCGTGGACCTGGCGCGCAAGTTCGAGGACTACGGCGTCGAGGGCGTGATCTACACCGACATCGGCCGCGACGGCATGCTTACCGGCATCAACATCGACGCCACGGTGAAGCTGGCGCAAGCGCTCACCATCCCCGTCATCGCCTCTGGCGGCCTGTCCAACATGGCCGACATCGAGAAGCTGTGCGAGGTATACGGTGAGGGCGTGGAAGGCGTGATCTGTGGCCGTTCCATCTACACCGGCTCTCTGGACTTCGCCGCCGCGCAGGCTCGTGCCGACGAACTGCTCGAAGGTGTCGCCCGCTAAATGCTTGCCAAACGCATCATTCCCTGCCTGGACGTCACAGGCGGGCGCGTCGTCAAGGGCGTCAACTTCGTCGAACTGCGCGACGCGGGCGACCCGGTCGAGATCGCTGCGCGCTACAACGACCAGGGCGCCGACGAGCTGACCTTCCTGGACATCACTGCCACCAGCGATGGTCGCGACGTGATCCTGCACATCATCGAGGCCGTGGCCTCGCAGGTGTTCATCCCGCTGACCGTGGGCGGTGGCGTGCGCACCGTGGAAGACGTGCGCCGGCTGCTCAACGCGGGCGCGGACAAGGTCAGCTTCAACTCCGCCGCCGTGGCCAACCCGCAGGTGATCCGCGACGCGTCCGAGAAATACGGCGCGCAGTGCATCGTGGTGGCCATCGACGCCAAGCGGCGCCAGGGCGACGACCTCGCCGCGCGCGGCCCCGGCTGGGACGTGTACACGCACGGCGGGCGCAAGAACGTCGGTCTCGATGCGGTCGCGTGGGCGAAGCAGATGGCCGAGTACGGTGCTGGCGAGATCCTGCTCACCAGCATGGACCGCGACGGCACCAAGATCGGCTTCGACCTGGAGCTCACCCGCGCCGTGAGCGACGCGGTGCCGGTGCCCGTGATCGCCTCGGGCGGTGTGGGCGCGCTGGAGCACCTGTCGGAAGGCATCCGCCTCGGCGGCGCCGATGCGGTGCTGGCCGCGAGCATCTTCCACTATGGCGAGTTCACAGTGGCGCAGGCCAAGGCGCTGCTGGCGCGCGACGGCATTCCCGTTCGGCCATGAATCGCGCCGTGCCGCCGCGCGAGGCGCGCAGCCCGCGTGGCGGCGCCTCAACATCGCAACCGCCTGCCTCTGGTGCCGGTGCCAAAAGCGCCCGTCCGGCCGCGCCCACCGCGCCGCGCGAGGTGCGGCTCATCGGCGGGCTGTGGAAGCGCAGCAAGCTGCCGGTAGCGGACAAGCCCGGGCTGCGGCCCACGCCGGACCGGGTGCGCGAAACCCTCTTCAACTGGCTGGGCCAGGATCTCACGGGCTGGCGCGTGCTCGATGCCTACGCGGGCAGCGGCGCGCTGGGCTTCGAGGCTGCATCGCGCGGCGCGGCGAAGGTCGTGCTGCTGGAGCGCGACGCGCAGCTGGTGGCCAGCCTGCGCGCCTCGCAGCAGCGCCTGAAGGCCTCGCAGCTCGAAGTGCAGCAGGCCGAAGCCATCGCCTGGATGCGCAGCGCCGCCCCGGCAAGCTTCGAGCTGGTGCTGCTGGATCCGCCCTTTGATGCCGATTTGTTCGACGCCTCGCTGGCCGCGGCGCGCCCGCTGCTGGCCGAGGGCGGATTTGTCTACCTGGAGGCGCCGTCGCTGCTGGCTGCGGCGCCTGCGGGACTGCGGCTGTACCGGCATGGGCGGGCCGGCGCCGTTTTCTTTCACCTGCTGCAGCGCGAGGACGCGCTCGGCACCGCTTCACCACCGGAGGTCCAGCCATGACCCGCTCCACGCGGCTCACCGCCGTCTACCCGGGCACCTTTGACCCGTTGACGCTGGGGCACGAGGATCTCATGCGTCGCGCCAGCCGGCTGTTCGACCGGCTGATCCTGGCCGTGGCCGCCGGCCACCACAAGCGCACCATGTTCAGCGTCGAGGAGCGGCTCGACATCGCGCGCGAGGCGGCGCAGGCCTATCCCAACGTGGAAGTGATCGCCTTCCGCGGCTTGCTGCGCGACTTCGTGGTCGAGCATGGCGGCAAGGTGGTGGTGCGGGGCCTGCGCGCGGTCAGCGACTTCGAGTACGAATTCCAGATGGCGGGCATGAACCGCCAGCTCATGCCGGACGTCGAAACCCTGTTCCTCACGCCCAGCGACCAGTACCAGTTCGTCAGCGGCACCTTCGTGCGCGAGATTGCCACCCTGGGCGGTGATGTCTCCAAGTTCGTGGCACCCTTCGTGCTCCGCCGCCTGCAAGAGCGCGTGGCCCGGCCCTGATCGCCGCCTGCCGCGCTACCAACCGTAGTTAAAGGAGAGCGTTGATGGCGCTCATGATCACCGACGAGTGCATCAACTGTGATGTCTGCGAGCCTGAGTGTCCGAACCAGGCCATTTCGCTGGGGCTGGAGTTCTACGAGATCGACCCGGATCGCTGCACCGAGTGCGTGGGCCACTTCGACGAGCCGCAATGCGTGCAGGTCTGCCCCGTGAGTTGCATTCCCGTGAACCCGCAGCGCGTGGAAGACAAGGAAACGCTCTGGGCCAAGTACCGGCGGCTGCAGGCTGCAGCAGTGCAGTCCAGCTGACTTCCTCGATACGCTTTCCGCTACAGGCCGGCAACATGCCGGCCTTGTTGTTTCCGCAAGGGGATGATCCGGACCTCGGCTCAAGCGGTGCCGTTGCCGCTTCCTTCGGGCGGCTTGGGCTGCGCCTCGGGACGCGGCGGCTTGGGCCGGGGCGGGCGGGCATTGAGCTTCATGGCAGCGCGCTCCATGTCGCCTGCCAGCAGCAGATCCAGCACCTGCAGCGACTTGTCGATGCACTGGTGGATCGCCTCGCGGTCGGTGGGCGAGGGCTTCTTCAGCACGTAGTTCACGACCTCGGCCTTCACGCCGGGATGTCCTATGCCCAGGCGCAGCCGCCAGAAGTCAGCGCTGCCGAGCTGGGCCTGCATGTCCTTGAGGCCGTTGTGGCCGGCGTGGCTGCCTCCGCGCTTGAGTTTCATCTGTCCCGGCAGCACGTCCAGCTCATCGTGCGCCACCAGGATCTCGTCGGGGGCGATCTTGAAGAAGCGCGCCAGCGCCGCCACGGACTTGCCCGAGAGGTTCATGTAGGTCTGAGGCTCCAGCAGCCACAGCGGGCCCTCGGGGCGGTTCACGCGCGCCACCAAGCCCCAGTAGCTGCGCTCGGGCACCAGCGTCGTGCGCAACTGGCGCGCCACAGCGTCGATCCACCAGAAGCCGGCGTTGTGGCGCGTGTCCTCGTAGTCCGGGCCCGGGTTGCCGAGGCCCACCAGCAGTCGAATCATGGGATGGGATTATCGCGAGGCGGTTGAGCAGGGTGCCGGTGGCGTGGTGTCGGGCCGCATCAGCACAGCTCGACCAGGCCGGTCAGCCCATGAAAAAAAGCCCCGCGTGGCGGGGCTTTTTCGAAGAACAAGGGAGCTCGCGCTCCCGGGCATTACTTCTTGCCCTTCTTGCCCTTGGCCGGGGCGGCAGCCACTACCGGCGCGATGATCTCTTCCTCGGCCTTGGGCGGGTTGGCCACGGCGATCACCGGGTTGCGGCCACGGTTGACCAGCTTCACGTTGGCCGGCAGCTTCAGGTCAGAAGCGTGCAGCGACTGGCCGCTGACCAGCTCGCCCAGGTCCACCGTCAGGAACTCCGGCAGCTGGGCGGCCAGGCACTCGACCTCGATCTCGGCGGCGACGTGGGCCACGGTGCACTTGTCGGTCTTGACGGCCGGCGAGTTCTCTTCGTTCACGAAGTGCAGCGGCACCTTCTTGTGCAGACGGGTGGTCTCGTCCACACGCTGGAAGTCGACGTGCAGGACGATCGGCTTCCAGGCATGCATTTGGTAGTCACGCAGGATGACCTTCGACGTGGCGCCGTTGAGCTCCATGTCCAGCAGCGAGCTGTGGAAGGCTTCCTTCTTCAGGGCGTGGAACAGCGCGTTGTGGTCCAGCTCGACCATGGCCGGCTCGCCGGCGCCGTAGACGATGCCGGGCACCTTGCCGGCATTGCGCAGGCGGCGGCTCGCTCCGGTCCCCTGCAGGGTGCGCTCAAAGGCGACGAATTTCATGCTTCACTCCAAGTGAATCGGGCGCCCGCGACCAGGCTGCCCAAGGTGGGCGCAGGCGTTGCCGCCTGCGCTAAAAGAGGAAAGGGCACCGCGTGGTGCCCACCCCATCAAAAGTTGTTGTTTTGCTCGGCGAACAGCGACGTCACCGACTCGCCGTCGGAGATGCGGCGGATGGTCTCGGCGAACAGGAAGGCCACCGAGAGCTGGCGGATCTTGCGGCAGCCGCGGGCGGCGTCGCTCATGGGGATGGTGTTGGTGATCACCACCTCATCCAGCGCCGAGCTTTGGATGCGGTCGATGGCCGGGCCGGAGAACACGGCGTGCGTGCAGTAGGCATACACGTTCTTGGCGCCGCGGTCCTTGAGTACCTCGGCCGCCTTTACCAGCGTACCGGCGGTGTCGATCATGTCGTCCATGATCACGCAGTTGCGGCCCTCGATCTCGCCGATGACGTGCATCACTTCCGAGACGTTGGCGGCCGGGCGGCGCTTGTCGATGATGGCCAGGTCGCAGCCAAGCTGCTTGGCCAGCGCGCGGGCGCGCACCACGCCGCCCACGTCGGGCGACACCACCACCAAGTCAGAGTAACTACGGCTCTTGAGGTCCGACAGCAGCACCGGCGAGGCGTAGATGTTGTCCACCGGAATGTCGAAGAACCCCTGGATCTGGTCAGCGTGCAGGTCCATGGTCAGCACGCGCTCCACGCCCACGGTCTCCAGCAGGTTTGCGACGACTTTGGCGCTGATGGGCACGCGGGTGGAGCGCGGACGGCGGTCCTGGCGTGCGTAGCCGAAGTATGGGATCACAGCCGTGATGCGGCGTGCGCTGGCACGCTTGAGTGCATCGACCATGATGAGCAACTCCATCAGGTTCTCGTTGGTCGGAGCGCAGGTGGACTGCACTACGAACACGTCGCGCGCACGCACGTTCTGCTGAATCTCAACCGTGACTTCTCCATCGGAGAAGCGGCCGACGGCTGCTTTGCCGACCTCGACGCCCAGGTGGGTTGCGATTTCCTGGGCCAGCAACGGATTGGCGTTGCCGGTGAACAGCACGGTATTGAACAACACGATGCGCGCTCCGTCGAAACGGGTTTTGGAAGCGGCGCGGCGCCGTCAATGCGGCGCCGCGTGCTTATTGATGATGATGCTGATTGATTTGGCAGGGGAGGAAGGACTCGAACCCTCGCATGTCGGAATCAAAATCCGATGCCTTAACCAACTTGGCGACTCCCCTACACCGGCTTCAGCTTGCGCTGACACCTGAAACTTTCTCAGTCGGCCCAACTATCCAGTGGATGCTGCTCCAGACTGCGACACAACTTGCCCACCCAACCGGCTGGAAATGATATCAGTGCACTTCCATCATTTTCCAGTCCTGTCGCCTCAGGCGAGACAACGATTGTATCACTTTTTTCAATCCTTGCAAACACTGCACTTCCGGAACCTGTCATGCGGCTGTTGCCGTATCGGTTCCGCAGCCATGTGGCAACTTGTGCTACCTCAGGCGCATGATCCTCCGCGGCGGCTTGCAAGTCATTTCGACCGAAACCTGGCTGCAAGATCGTTTGCAATGCGTCATCTGCAGGAAAGACCGTTACTGTAGCACTTGTTTTGGCGCCTGCCAATAGGGGGCTTGAAAAAATATCTTTCGTTGGCAGTGCGACCGGCGGTTTCACGACAGCGAAACGTTGTTCCGGCACCTGCAACGGCGTGAGCCGCTCGCCGATGCCTTCCACGAAGGCGTTGCGCCCGCCGACGAAGAAGGGTACGTCCGCACCCAGCAGCGGAGCCAGCTCCAGCAGCTGCGCGCGGCTCCAGCCCAGGCCCCAGAGCCGGTTGAGGGCCAGCAGCACGCTGGCGGCGTCGGAGCTGCCTCCGCCCAGCCCGGCTCCCCAAGGCACCCGCTTGAGCACCGAAATGTCCGCGCCCAGCGTCGTGCCGCTGCGCTGCTGCAGCAGCCGCGCAGCGCGCAGCGCCAGATCAACCTCCGGCAGCGCCGGCCCCAGGTCGTGCCGGTGCAGATGGCCGTCGTGCCGCAGCTCGAAGTGCAGCGTGTCGCACCAGTCGATGAGGACGAACACAGACTGCAGCAGGTGATAGCCGTCCGCGCGGCGCCCCACCACATGCAGGAACAGGTTCAGCTTGGCCGGGGCCGGGACGTCGTAGAGGGCGCGCAGGGACATGGCGGGAAGGGGCGGACCGGTACCGCAAGCCGCACCGGTTTATCAGTAATGCGAATGAAGCTCAGGATTTTGATCCAGCCCCGAGGCCGCGCTGCTACGGCTCTGCGTCACTTCATGCGCAGTGCGAATGAAACTCAGGGGGCCTGATCCAGCCGCGCGCGTACCCCGATCACTGGCAGTTGTGGCCGCTGCGCCACCAGCACACCTTCGCTGAAGCGGCTGAGGTCGATGCGCCAGCCCATCTGCTCGAAGCCATCGGGCAGCTGCTGCACCGGCGCGCCGGCCCACGGCCGGCCGTGCAGCCACTCGATGAGCGCCGCCAGCGGCATGGGCTCGCCCAGCAGGCGCTCGGACAGCGCATCCAGGCTGGCACCCAGCGTCTCGCCTTGAGATGTTTGCAGCCGCGCCTCGCCGGGCAGCCACTGCGCGCGCGCCAGCACCGTGCCCAGCGGCGAGGTCAGCTGCAACGAGCCGCGCTCGGCCGTGCCTTGCAGCTCGAAGGCGGCGCTGAAGCTGCGCGCCGGGCTGTTGTTGAAGGCTTCCACCTGTACCGCCAAGCGACCGGCCAGGGCCTCCAGCGCGCTGGCGCGCGGAGCCTGCGCGCAGCCTGCCAGCAGCACCGCCGGCAGCAGCACAGCGGCGAGCCAGCGACGGCGCTTCACAAATCGACCTTCAGCCGCGCCAGCGTCGCGCGCAGCAGCTCATTGCTGCCGTCGCGCCCGCGCGCCTCGCGCCAGACCCGCAGGGCCTCGTCACGCCGCCCCAGTGTCCACAGCACCTCGCCCAGGTGCGCGGCGATCTCGATGTCGGGCCGTGCCGCGTAGGCCTGCTGCAGCAGCTGCAGCGCCTCCTCGCGGCGGCCGAGCCGGAACTCGACCCAGCCCAGGCTGTCGATGATGAACGGGTCGCCCGGCGCCATCTCCAATGCCTTACTGATGAGCTCGCGCGCCTCGGGCAGTCGCAGGTTGCGCTCGGCCAGCGAGTAGCCCAGCGCGTTGTAGGCATGTTGATGGTCCGGCTTGAGCGCGATCACCTGGCGCAGCAAGCGCTCCATCTCGTCCATGCGGTCGAGCTTCTCGGCCGCCATCGCCTGTTCGTACAGCAGGTCCGGATCGGCACTGAAGCGCTGGTTGGCGCGCGCCAGCAGCATGTAGGTCTCGTCCCAGCGCTTGAGCTCGCGCAGCCACTGCACCTCGGCCAGCAGCTTGGTCCGGGCCTCTTCCTCGCTGCGCTCGGGTAGGGCGTGCAGCAGAGCTCGGCCTTCCTCGATGCGCCCCTGGTGCGCCAGCAGCAGCGCGCGGCGCGACTGCACCTCCACCAGGCGCTGCGGGTCGTCGATGCCCGAGAGCCAGCGCTCGGCCTGGGCCACGTCGCCGCGCTGCTCCGCCGCCTGCGCCAGCAGCAACTGCGCCTGCGTCACGCCGCGCTGGCGTGCTTCGTCAGGCGCTTCCTCCTCGCCTTCCTCGCTGGCGTTGGCGCCCTTGTCGCGCACCAGCTCCAGGTAGCGCTGCAGCGCGGCCTCGGCGCGCGCGCTCTCGCGCAGCTCCAGCCGCAGCGCACCCAGCATCAGCCACGGCGGCGCCAGCTCGGGCTTGGACTGGGTCACCAGCTCCACCTGCTGCACCGCTTCGCCGTAGCGTTGCATGGTGCCCAGCGTGCGCGCATAAGCCAGGCGCACGCCCGGCTCGGCTTGCGGCTGCTCCAGGTAGCGGCGCACCAGGGCGTCGGCCACAACCTGTCGCGGCAGCAGGTCCAGTGCCAGCAGTGCTGGCGCGGCCGAGTTGGGATCGTCGTTCGCCGCCTGCTGCGCCAGCTCCAGAGCGCGCGGCCCGTTGTCCGCCAGCAGCCAAGCGCTGCCCAGCGCCACGCGGCTGGCGGTGCGGGTTTCGGGCTTGGCGAGGTAGGGCTTGAGCAGCGTCTCCAGCAACTGCGCCGTCTGGCGGGGCTCGTCCTGGCGCTGCAGCAGCCGCGGCAGCGCGGCGATCAGCCCCGGCCGCTCGGCCTCGGGGCTGCGTTCCAGCAGCGTGCGCAGCGGCTCGGCCACCTCGTTGCCGCGGTGCAGCGCCAGCAGCAGCTGCAGCTCGAAGCGCAGCGCATCGCCGGACTGCGGCAGCGCCTGGCGCCAGGCGCGCGCGGCCTGCAGAGCTTGGTCGCCGGCGCGTCCCTGCAGCGCGATCTCCACGGCGCGACGGAACAGGCTCTCTTCGCGCGTGCGCCGCGCGGCGTCAAGGATGATCTGGTAGGCATCGCCGGCCTGGCCGTTGCGCAGGGACAGTTCGCCGTAGAGAAGCTGGTAGAGCAGCGGCGCGTCCAAGGCCGAGTTCTGAGGCACTTCGGGCGCCAACGGCGCCTGCGCTTGCGCCGCAAACGCGGTGCACAGCGCAGCCGTCACGGCCGCGCGGCGCAGTTGCGCTCGCTGCGGGCGCGGAAACCATCGCAGGACAAGTCCGGCCATCAGCACTCCTTTAGATCACTTTGATTCTAGGTGGCCGGTGTAGTTGCCGTGCCGGCGGGGCCTGGAACGGCACTACGGATAATTCCGCCAATGCCTGAATTGCCTGAAGTCGAAGTCACGCGGCGCAGCGTCGCACCAGCCCTGGAGGGTGCGCTGGTGCGCGCCGTGCGTGTGGGTGCCGCGCTGCGTTGGCCGCTGGGAGTGGACCCCGCCTCGCTCGTGGGCCTGCGCATTGGCGCGCTGCTGCGGCGCGGCAAGTACCTGTGGCTGCCGCTGCTGGGCGAGGACGGCGCGCCGCAGGGCGGGCTGCTGCTGCACCTGGGCATGTCGGGCTCGCTGGCGCTGCTGCGGGAGCCCGGCCCGCCCGGCAAGCACGAGCATTTCGACCTGGTCACCGACGCCGGCACGTTGCGGCTGACCGATCCGCGCCGCTTCGGCGCCGTGGTCTGGTCGCCGGCGCTGGACCAGGGCATGGCCGCGCGGCTGCTGGCGCGGCTGGGCCACGAGCCCTTCGACCCGGCGCTCACGCCAGCGCTGCTGCACCAGGGCCTGCAGCGTCGGCGCGTGCCGGTCAAGGCCGCGCTGCTGGCCGGCGACATCGTGGTGGGCGCCGGGAACATCTACGCCTGCGAGGCGTTGTACGAGGCCGGCATCGACCCGCGTGCACCCGCCAACTCGCTGAGCCTGGCGCGCTGCGAGCGGCTGCTCCAGGCGCTGCGCGCCACGCTGGCGCGCGCGCTGGACCTGGGTGGCTCCACGCTGCGCGACTTCCGCGACGCGCACGGCATGAGCGGCGCGTTCCAGGACCAGGCCGGCGTCTACGGCCGCGAAGGCCAGGCCTGCCGCCGCTGCGGCACCGCCGTGCAGCGCCTGGTGCAGGGGCAGCGCTCCACCTTCTTTTGCCCAAGGTGTCAGCGGCGGTGAATTTCCGCAGGCCGATCCGGTTTCATGTCAGCAGTTGTTCACCTTACCCTTGTCCAAGGGGGTACTGGTCCAAAATCCAGTCCTGCTCCTTGCTTGGCCTGCCGGCTTGCACATGCCCCAGAACTTTCTAGTCTCTTCGACCGAGGCCCTGCCGTGGCCCCGGCCTCCGGGCTGTCCGGCTGACGAGCTGACCCAGGTCCTGGGTGAGCATGATTTGGTTGATGAAGGCTGCGCCGAGCTGATCGAGCTGCTGCGCAGTCGCCGCTTGGCCGGCCAGTCGCTGCATGCGCCGGCCCGTGCGCTGGCGCAGCGACTGGCGCTGCTACAGGGCGAGCGCCGGGCGCAGCTCGACGCGCAACTGGCCGAACTGCGCGGCCTGCACGAGCGCAGCTCGGCGCGGCTGCAGGCGCTGCAGCAGCGCGTGAACCACGAAGCCGTGCGCCTGCAGGACTGCTGCGCGCAGCTCGACGTGCTGCGTGCCGTGCACGCGCGCATGGCGCAGGAGCTTCTGGCCGGGCTGCACGTGCAGACAGTGCACACCGAACTGCGCCGCATGCGCGAGGAGTCCGGCAACGCCTGGCAGCGGCCCGCACGGTTGGGACGGTGCTTTGCCGCGCTGAGCGATCGGCTGCACCTGCGCTTGGCGCTGGCACAGCGCCGGTGTGAGGAAATCCATAGCGTGATGGTGGCAGGCTACGCGCAGATCAGCGCCGCCTATGGCCTGCCGCTGGCGGCCGAGGCGGCGCCGCCGATGCAGCCCGTCATCGATGAGCTCACCGTGCTCAGCGGTGCCTACGCGCGCCACATGGGCCTGAGCAACCTGCTGCGGCTGGTGCGCCCGGGCTTCCAGACGCGGCTGCTGCGGCAGTTGCAGTCGCGCCTGGTGCGGCTGTTCCACGGCGCCACGACCGAGCTGGAGCAGTGGAGCCACGCGCTATGGACGCCGGCGCAGCTGCAACTGGAGCAATCGCGCGACCGGCTGCAGCACCGCCACGATGCGGTGCAGCGCGTGCACCTGGCCGCCGAGGAGCTGCAGCAGCGCATTGGCGAGTTGGAGGCGCAGGAGCTGCTGGAACGGGAAAGCTTCGGCCACGCGCAGCGCCTGCTGGCGCGCCTGGAAGGTGACGACCGCGGCGACCGTCCCCAACTGCAGGTGCGTGTTGCCTGATTCCCGAACTCTTCTCTCTTGCTGATGCGAACCGAGGATTTCACCGGCGGCGAGGCCGCCCCCCTGACGCTGTCCGAGCGCGTCATCGCCTGGCAGCGCACGCATGGCCGCCACGACCTACCCTGGCAGGGCACGCGCGACCCCTACCGCGTGTGGCTGTCGGAAATCATGCTGCAGCAGACGCAGGTTTCCACCGTGCTCGCGTACTACGAGCGCTTCCTGGCGCGCTTTGCGGACGTGGCAGCGCTGGCCGCCGCGCCGCTGGACGATGTGCTGGCGCTGTGGAGCGGCCTGGGCTACTACAGCCGCGCGCGCAACCTGCACCGCTGCGCGCAGGTGGTGATGGAGCGGCACGGCGGACGCTTTCCTCCCAGCAGCGAGGCGCTGGCGGCGTTGCCGGGCATCGGCCGCTCCACGGCTGCGGCGATTGCCGCCTTTTGCTTCGGCGAGCGCGCCGCCATCCTCGACGGCAACGTCAAGCGCGTGCTCACGCGTGCGCTGGGTTTCGACCAGGATCTCTCGCAGGCCAGCGCGGAGCGCGAGCTCTGGGCCCGGGCGCAGGCGCTGCTGCCGCGGCAGGGCATCGAGGCCTACACGCAGGGCCTGATGGACCTGGGCGCGACCGTGTGCACGCTGCGCCGGCCGAGCTGCCTGCTGTGCCCGCTGCAGCACGGCTGCGTGGGGCGTGAACAGGGCGATCCCACGCGCTACCCGGTCAAGACGCGGCGCCTGACGCGCGGCCGGCGCCGCCACGCGCTGCTGTGGCTGCGGCAGGACGACCGGTTGTGGCTGACACAACGACCGGACAGCGGCGTGTGGGCCTCGCTGTGGAGCCTGCCAGAGTACGAGGACCTGGACCGGTTGGTGGAGCGCCTGTCGGTGCTGCCCGGCGAGGCTGAGCTGCTGCCCGCCGTGGAACATGCGCTGACGCACTTCGACTGGACGCTGCAGCCCTGGCGCCTGGAGTTGCCCGCCGATGACGCGGCCGCGCGTGCCGCCGCCGAGGCGCTGTTGCCGCCTGGGCGCTGGGTGACGCTGGAAGAGGCGCTCCAGATGGGACTGCCGGCACCGGTGCGGCGGCTGCTGGAGCGGGAAGGGGGCTGACGCCCCGGCTCAGCCCGTCACCAGGCCCCGCTGGCGCAGCACGTCGTCCACCAGGCGCAGCCGCATCAGCGGGTCGGGCTGCACCATCAGCTTGTGGCGTGCGCTCAGCGGCAGCGGTAGCAACTCGCACCAGCGGTTGGAGACCCAGCCCGCGTCGTCCAGCCGCGGCGCGCCCTCGCACAGCTGCACGCCTTCGGCCTCCAGCGCCTTGAGCGCCTGGCCCAGCGCATCGGCCACGCCCTGGAACTCCTCGCCCGGTGGCAGTACCGGGTCCTCGGCCAGGAAGCGCACCTCGGCCGTCCACAGCCCGTCGGCCTCCTGTCTCGGCGTGTCGAAGGCGAAGCGCCGCGTGCCCGTGCAGCGCAGCAGCAGGATGCCTGGCTGCGGCGCGTCTACCTCGTCCACCCGGGCCAGCACGCCCGCGTGCTCGAACTGCTCCAGCGCGGCGCCGGGCCGGCGCACCTCCGCGCCCTCGCGCAGGCACACCACGCCGAAGCCGCCGCCGCTGCGCAGGCACTCGCCCACCATGTCCAGGTAGCGCGCCTCGAAGATCTTCAGCGGCAGCAGCCCGCCGGGGTAGAGCACCGTCTGCAGCGGGAACAGCGGCAGCGTGGCCGTCTCGGCCGTGGTGAAGGAAGCAGCCGCGCCGCCGGCGGCATCTCCCGGGGCCGGCGCGCTCATGCGGCCGAATCGAGCTCGCGATGGCGGCGCAGCACCGTGCCGTGGCCGCCGAAGCGCTGGGCCAGCGACTCCACCAGGTACACCGAGCGGTGCTGGCCGCCGGTGCAGCCAATGGCCACCGTGAGGTAGCTGCGCTGGTCGTCCTCGAAGGCGGGTAGCCAGCGCCGCAGGAAAGCTTCGATCTGTTCCAGCATGTCGGTAGCCTCCGGTTGCGCACGCAGGTAGTCCGCCACGGGCGCGTCGCGCCCGGTCAGCGGCCGCAGCTCGCGGATGTAGTACGGATTGGGCAGTACGCGCACGTCGAACACGAAATCCGCGTCCAGCGGCACGCCATGCTTGAAGGCGAAGGACTCGAACACCAGCGTCAGCGCCCCCGGGCGCGCGCCCACGAGGTCGCGGATCCAGCTGCGCAGCACCGCCGGGCGCAGCTCGCTGGTGTCGATGACGGTGGACACCTCGCGCAGCCCGGCCAGCAGCTCGCGCTCCATCTCGATGGCTTCCACCAGCGCCGGCTGCGCCAGGCCGCTGTCGGCGGCGCGCTTGGTCAGTGGATGCGGACGGCGCGTCTCGGAGAAGCGCCGCAACAGCGCGCTGGTGGTGGAGTCCAGGAACAGCGGGCGCACCAGCACGCCCTCGCTGCGCAGCTGCGGCAGCATCGGAACCAGCCGTGGCAGCGAGCCGGCGGTGCGCACGTCCACGGCGATGGCGACGTGGCGGTCGCGCTCGGCGGATTCCAGGTGCAGGAAGGCGGGCAGCAGCTCCGGCGGCAGGTTGTCCACGCAGAAGTAGCCCGCGTCCTCCAGCGCGTGCAGCGCCACCGACTTGCCCGAGCCGGAGATGCCGGTGACGAGCACCACCTCGCGCAGGGGCGGCGCCGAGTGCAGGTCTTCGCTCATCGTGGCCTCGCGCTTTCGCGGGCCGAGGGCAGCGCGGCGGCAGCCTCGTCCAGCAATGCCTGGGCATGCGCCAGGCTGGTCCCGGCCAGGCGTTCGCCGCCCAGCATGCGCGCCACCTCCGCCACTCGCGCCTCGCCGGCGACGGGCTGCACGTCGCTGAGCGTGACGCCCTCGCGCTCGGCCTTGCTGACCACGAAGTGGTGGTCGGCGCAGGCCGCCACCTGGGCCAGGTGCGTCACGGCCAGTACTTGGCGCTCGCGGCCGAGCTGCTTCATGAGCCGGCCCACGGCGTCGCCCACCGCGCCGCCGACACCGGCGTCGATCTCGTCGAAGATCAGCGTGGCCGCGCCCGCGTTCTGTTCGCGCGCCGTGGTCACGGCGATCGCCAGCGCCAGGCGCGAGAGCTCGCCGCCGGAGGCCACCTTGGCCAGCGGCCGCGGCGAGCTGCCGGCGTGGCCCGCCACGCGCAGCTCCACCGACTCCAGCCCGAAGGCCTGCGGTTGCTCCTGCGGCAGCAGCGCCACCTCGAAGCGGCCACCGGCCATGCCCAGGGTCTGCATCGCCTGCGTCACGCGCTGGCCGAGCTGCGGCGCGGCGGTGCGGCGCAGCGCGCTCACGCGCTGGGCCTCGGCGCGCCAGGCTTCCAGTGCCTTCTTGACGGCGGCTTCGAGAGCGTCGAGGTCGGTGGCGGCGTCCAGGGCCTTCAATTCGGCACGCCACTGTGCCAGCAGCGCGGGCAGCTCCGCCGGTGGACGCCGGTAGCGCCGCGCCAGTGACACCCAGGCCGACAGCCGCTCGTCGAGCTCCTGCAGCCGCTCGGGCTCCAACTCGGCGTGACCCAGGTAGGCGTTGAGGCTGTGGGCGGCGTCGCGCAGCTGCACCTGCGCCGCCTGCAGCACCTCCACCACTGGCTCCAGCCGCGGGTCGAAGCGCGTCACGTCCGACAGCGCGTCGATGGCGCGGGCGGTGAGCACATCGGCGCTGGGCTCGGCTTCGGATACCGCGTCCAGCGCCGTGCGCACCGCCGCCAGCAGCGACTGCGCGTGCGACAGCCGCTCATGCTCGGCGTTGAGCGACTCCCACTCGTCCTCGCCGGGATTGAGCTTGTCGATCTCGCCGATCTGCCACGCCAGCCGCTCGCGCTCGCGCTCCAGGCTGTCCTGGCGGCTGCGCGCTTCCTGCAGCGTCTGCGTCGCCTCGCGCCAGCGCGAGAAGAGGGCGGCGAGCGGCCCGCCGTCCACACCCGCCTGGGCATCGAGCAGGCCGCGCACGGCCGCGGCGCGGGTGAGGCTCTGCCAGGCGTGCTGGCCGTGGATGTCGAGCAGGAACTCCGCCGCATCACGCAGTTGCGCCACGGTGGCGACGCTGCCGTTGATCCACGCCCGGCTCTTGCCCTGGGCGTCGATGGCGCGGCGCAGCAGCAGCGTGGGGCTTTCATGGTCGAAGCCGGCTTCCTCCAGCCAGGGCGCCAGCGCCGCGGGTGCGTCGAACTCGGCGGTGATCTCCGCGCGCGAGGCGCCCTCGCGCACCACGCCGACGTCGCCGCGGCTGCCCAGGGCCAACTGCAGTGCGTCGATCAGGATGGACTTGCCCGCGCCGGTTTCGCCGGTGAGCACGGAAAAGCCGGCGTCAAAGTCCACCTCCAGCGCGGCCACGATCACGAAGTCGCGCAGCACCAGGCGCCGCAGCATCAGACCACTCCCTCGTACCAGCGCAGCTTGCGCCGCAGCGTCGCGTAGTAGCTCCAGCCCACCGGGTGCAGGAAGCGCACCTTGTGCGCCGAGCGCTGCATGCGGACCTGGTCGCCGATGTGCAGGCTGGCCAGGCTCTGCATGTCGAAATTGGCCGAGGCGTCTCGCCCGGCGACGATCTCGATGCGCATCTCGCCCTGGTCGGGCAGCACGATGGGGCGGTTGGAGAGCGTGTGCGACGCGATGGGCACCAGCACCCAGCCGCCGATGCTGGGGTGCAGGATCGGCCCGCCGGCCGAGAGCGCGTAGGCGGTGGAGCCCGTGGGCGTGGCGATAACAAGACCGTCGGCGCGGATGTTGGCGATGAACTCGTCGCCGATGCGCACGCTGAGCTCCACCATCGAGGCCGTGGCGCCGCGGCTGACCACCACGTCGTTGAGCGACAGGCCTTCGAAGATGCACTTGCCGTTGCGCCAGATGCCGCCTTCAAGCATGGAGCGATGCTCCTCCTCGTAGTCGCCGGCCATCATGGAAGCCAGCGCCTCGCGGAAGTGGCCGATGGGCACGTCGGTGATGAAGCCCAGGCGGCCCTGGTTGATACCCACCAGCGGCAGGTTGTGGCGGGCCAGCTCGCGCGCGATGCCCAGCATCGTGCCGTCGCCGCCCAACACCACGGCGACGTCGCAGCAGCAGTTGAATTCGGTAGCGTCGAGGATGGGGTAGCCGGTCAGGCCGGTGCTCTGCGCCGTGTGGCGCTCCAGCGAAACCTGAAGCCCTTGCTTGATCAGGAACTGCGCCACCTCCTCCAGCACGGAGCCGATGCCGTGCGCCTGGTACTTGCCCACTAAAGCGGCATGACGAAAGGGGGTCGGCATGCGAGGGATTACACCACAGCCCCCCCTTGCGTGAAGGATGGCGCATCCTCATCTCCGTAGAATGAAAAGCATGCTCGACGAGCGCGCCCGCACCCTACTCAAGACCCTGGTTGAACGCTACATCGCCGACGGCCAGCCGGTGGGCTCGCGCACGCTGTCCAAGGCATGCGGGCTGGAGCTGTCTCCGGCCACGATCCGCAACGTGATGGCGGATCTCGAAGACCTCGGCCTCATCGCCAGCCCGCACACCAGCGCCGGGCGCATTCCCACGCCGCGCGGCTACCGCCTCTTCGTGGACACCATGCTCACCGCTCGCGTGCTGGACCCGGGCCTGCCGGAGATGGCGGTGGCGCGCGAGCAGCTGCATCCCGACCAGCCCCAGCGCGTGATCGCGCAGGCGGCGCACCTGCTGTCCAACCTCTCCAGCTTCGTGGGCGTGGTCACCGCGCCGCGCAAGGCCGGCGTGTTCCACCACATCGAGTTCCTGCGCCTGGGTGAGAAGCGGGTGCTGGTGATCCTGGTGTCGCCGGACGGTGACGTGCAGAACCGCGTGATCTTCACCGCGCGTGACTACGGCCAGAACGAGTTGGTGGAAGCCACCAACTACCTGAACCACCACTATGCCGGGCTGAGCATCGAGGAGGTGCGCCAGCGGCTGCAAGGCGAGGTGAAGGAACTGCAGGGCGAGATCGCCGCGCTGATGCAGGCCGCGGTGCAGGCCGGCAGCCAGGCGATGGAGGAGAGCGATCCGGTGGTGGTCAGCGGCGAGCGCAACCTGCTGGCGGTGCAGGACTTCGGCCACGACATGGGCTCGCTGCGCAAGCTCTTCGATCTGTTCGAGCGCAAGACCGAGCTGATGCGGCTGTTGGACGTTTCCAGCCGTGCCGAGGGGGTGCGCATCTACATCGGCGGCGAGAGCCGCGTGGTGCCCTTCGAGGAGCTGTCGGTGGTCTCCTCGCCCTACGAGGTGGACGGCCGCGTGGTGGGCACGCTGGGCGTGATCGGCCCCACCCGCATGGCCTACGACCGCATGATCCAGATCGTGGACATCACGGCGCGGCTGGTCGGCAACGCGCTGAGCCAGAAGTAACGGCCTTTCGCACCCTTACAATCCGCGCCCAGTGGGCCGTTAGCTCAGTCGGTCAGAGCAGAGGACTCATAATCCTTTGGTCCGGGGTTCGAGCCCCCGACGGCCTACCAAATCTTCTTTTTCGCATCACTGCTCCGCTGGGCTTTCAAACCAGACCTTGTCTCTTTGTGAGTGCCGGGGCTCGCTTGCTCGCTTGAATATTGATGCTCGTGGGCAGCGGTTTCCTGGGCGCGGAAGATTTTTTGGAATCCCGTGCAGCCTTGCCGTCCTGGATCGTGATGGAGTGAATCATGCTTACCAAACTTCAGCTTGAGAACTGGAAAAGCTACGCTGAAGCCACACTGCATATCGATCCATTGACGGTGCTGATCGGTACCAATGCCAGTGGGAAGTCGAATGCGCTGGATGCGCTTTTGTTCTTGAATCGTATTGCCTCCGGAGCGCAGCTTACCGCTGCCCTGCAGGGGGGGCAGCAGGGTGATGGCGGTTTTTCGCCGTTGCGAGGTGGAGTTGAGTGGGCGGCGCGCCGGCCTGGTTCTTCATTTGCCGTTGGCGTTGTCTGCCGGGTCGATGAACTGCTTGATTACGAGTACCGTGTTGAAGGCTCGATTCAAGACAGCCGTTGTGACTTGATTGCTGAGCAGCTGATTCGCGTCAAATACAGGCAAGCAAAGGATGGATCGCGGGGTACCGAGGCAGGACGTATAAGGTTGTTCCGGACCGATCCCTGCGGAGTCGAGGATCCGACCATCGTGGCACGCCTTTACAATGAAAAACAAGGCTCTCCCAAGCCACTGGGTCGTGCCCATCCAGTTCTTTATCAGCTTGTTGGACTAAAGCTAAGGCAGGAAATCCAGGACGGCGTTGCAGCAGTCATCGGTACATTGAAGGAAATTTTCGTTCTGGATCCTATTCCGGCGCATATGCGCGGCTATTCGGCATTGTCGGATGTGCTGTATCCGGATGCGAGAAACATAGCCGGTGTGTTGGCTGCCCTGCAAGAGGAAAAGAAAAAGGAAATTGAAGGTGTGCTGACCCGGTACGCCAGCCAGTTGCCCGAAAAAGATATTCGCCGCGTCTACGCTGAAACCGTCGGAAAGTTCAATTCTGACGCGATGCTGTACTGTGATGAGCATTGGTTGGAGGACAACACCGTTTCCCCTGTCGATGCCCGGGGAATGTCTGACGGCAGTTTGCGCTTTCTTGCGATCCTGACTGCCCTCCTAACACGTCCTCGAAACAGCCTTCTTGTGATAGAGGAGGTTGATAATGGGCTACATCCCTCGCGAGCCCAATTGCTGCTAACCATGCTCAAGGCTGTTGGCGAGGAGCGCGGGGTCGATGTGCTGGTGACAACGCACAACCCGGCGCTATTGGACGCCATGGGAACCGAAATGGTTCCTTTCATTACGGTGGCTCATCGCGATACGGCTACTGGATGCAGCACACTGACGTTGCTGGAGGATTTGACCGATCTTCCCAAACTTCTGGCTCAAGGTACTGTGGGCCGCTTGTCAAGCCGGGGTCTTATAGAAAATAGCTTGAAGACTGAAGATGCCGTTCAGGGTGAAGGTGCATGAGGCAACGCGTCCTGATTTTGGATACTTCTGTGCTCTGCTGCTGGTTGCGCGTACCCGGAAAGGATACGGCCGGGCCGGAACATGATCGTTGGACACCCGAGCGTATCAATGTGCTTATCGAGCAGGAAAAGGCGCGCCGAAGCACTTTCGTGCTGCCCATGGCGACACTAATCGAAACGGGGAATCACATCGCTCAAGCACCGAGCCTGCGATTCGAGTGTGCTCAGGAGTTGGCAAAACATTTTTGTGCGGCCGCCGATGCGCAGTCGCCTTGGGCAGCTTTTACCGAGCAGTCTTCGCTGTGGGAGGCAGCGCAGCTCAGAAAACTGGGCGAAGTTTGGCCGCCGCTAGCCGCGGCCAGAATATCAATTGGCGACGCCACCATCAAGGACGTGGCTGAATACTATGCTCGGGCAGGATGCGAGGTGGAAATTGTCACGGGCGACGAGGGATTGAAGGCTTACCAACCCGTGCAGCCTGCCCGGCTGCCGCGCCGCAGGAAATAAGGATTGCCGCGGAAAACAGCAGCTTGTCCCGCGCCAAGCATTGCTATTGACTGCCTATAAGCCTGCGTCCATTTTTTTCTCTCTAACTCTGGCCTCTGGCCCACCGAGTGCATGACGTGCCTGCCAACATCATGGTGCCCAGCCAGGCTGAGCACCATGGTTTTGAACAGCCTGCTCTTGAACTTGCGCTCATATGGCCGCTTGCACTGGCCAAGGACGATGAAGCTGTGTGCCCTCGGCATTTGTCGCAGCAGTGGTAAGACTTCTCCGTCGAGGCGAAAAGTCAGCCCCCCGGCGCCATCCACCCGCTGCGCCGCAGCGCCCACGCCCCATCCCCCAGCAGCCACGACGCGACGGACGCCACCGCCAGGAACAGCGGGTACTCCCAGCCGCCGCCCGGGCTGGTGAACACCCAACCGTTGCCCAGGTGCACCGACATCGCCGCCAGCATCACCGGCACCAGCGCCAGCGCGGCCTGCCGCGCGTACAGGCCCAGCACCAGCATCAGCCCGCCCAGCAGCTCCACGGCGAACACCGGATAGGCCAGGAAGCCGGGGAAGCCCACGCTGTCGAAAAACCGCGCCGTGCCCGGCAGCGTGAACACCAGCAGCTTCAGCAGCGCGTGCGCGATCCACATCGCGCCCAGGCTCACGCGCAGCAGCGTGGCGCCCCAGGCGGCCGGCGTGGCGACGGTCCGGCCATCGCGGGCCCGGGCCGCGCGCAGGGAAGGGGAGGAAAAGTCAGTCGTTGCGCTCATGGCGGCACTCCAGTGCAAGTGAAAGTGGCGTCAATCTAGGATTGCATCTGCGCCATGGAAATTGGCGTCGGAGCAAGGCATGACTGCACGAATGCAATACCGCCTGAGTGCGGGCGACCTGGAGTTGATCCTGGCGCTGGTGCGCGCGGGCAGCTTCAACGGCGCGGCCGAGCGCCTGGGCGTGGACACCTCCACCGCCTTCCGCGCCCTGCAGCGCATCGAGCGCGGGCTCGGCCAGCCGCTGTTCGAGCGCTCGCGCACCGGCTGCGCGCCGCTGGACCTGGCCCGCGCGCTGGCGGCGCAGGCCGAGACCGTGGAGAGCGCGCTGGAGGCGGCGCGCTCGGCGGCGCAGCAGCAGCCCCAGGACGTGACGGGTACCGTGCGCCTCACCACCACCGACACCATCCTGCACGGCCTGGTCGCGCCCGCGCTGCGCACGCTGCACGCGAGCCATCCGCGGCTGGAGTACGAGCTGCACACCGGCAACGAGCTGGCGAGCCTGACCCGGCGCGATGCCGACATCGCCGTGCGCGCCACCCAGCGCCCGCCGCAGCACCTGGTGGGCCGCCACATCGGGCCGATCCGCGTGGCGCTGTACGCCGCGAAGGACTCGCCGCTGCGCGACTGGGCCGAGGTGGAGGCGGGCGGCGCGGCGTGGATCGCCCCGGACGACGCGCTGCCCGAGCACCCCACCGTGCTGTGGCGGCGCCGCCGGCTGCCCAAGGTGGTGCCGGCCTACCGCGTCAACAGCATCCTGACCG
Source organism: uncultured Azohydromonas sp. (assembly GCF_937926365.1). Taxonomy (GTDB): domain Bacteria; phylum Pseudomonadota; class Gammaproteobacteria; order Burkholderiales; family Burkholderiaceae_C; genus Azohydromonas. The sequence continues at coordinate 48,040 of NZ_CALAOH010000212.1, forward strand.
TGATGGAGCTGGTCGCACTGGGCCTGGGCGTGGGGCTGCTGCCGGTGTTCCTGGCACGTGGCCGGCCGGACCTGCGCGCCCTCAGCGAGGTGATCGACGAATGCCGGACCGAGCTGTGGCTGCTGGCGCACCCGGAGTCGCGGCACCTGCGGCGGGTGTCGGCGGTGTACGCGCATCTGGCGCAGGCGCTGGTGCTGGAGTGAAAGAAAGTCTTGGGAAGTCGGCCGCGAGTTGCGCTGTCCCGATAACTAACTCGTCATCCCTGCGCAGGGATGACGAAGCAGGGCGGCGAAGCGGCTCAGCGAATGGGATGCGAGGGTCCGGCAGGTACTGAATCCGAACTCACGCCGCCACCGCCTCCGGCACCTCCTTGCGGATCGGCGAGCGGATGCTGCAGCGCGTGCCGCCCCCCGGGGCGCTGCCGAAGGCCACCGTGGCGCCGATCTGGCGCGACAGCGTCTGCACCAGCCGCATGCCCAGGCCACGGCTGCGCGCAGGGTCGAAGCCCTCCGGCAGGCCTGGGCCGTTGTCGCTGATCACCAGCAACAGCCCCTGGTCGCCGTCAGCGGGCGCCAGCTCGATGCCCAGCAGGCCGTCGCCGCGCTGCGCCAGCGCGTACTTCAGCGCGTTGGTGATCAGCTCCGTCACGATCAGCCCCAGCGGGATGGCCGTGGCCAGCGGCAGCCGCAACGGCTTGACCCGGTACTCCACCCGCACCGAGCGCTCGCTGCCGAAGGACTGCATCAGCTGCGCGCCCAGGCTGCGCAGGTAGTCCGCAAAGTCCAGCGACGACAGCGTGCCGTGCTGGTACAGCCGCTGGTGCACCAGCGCCATGGCGCGCACGCGGTTCTCGGTCTCGGCGAAGGCCACCTGCACCGCCGGGTCGGTGAGCTGGCGGCGCTGCAGCTGCAGCAGGCTGGTGACGATCTGCAGGTTGTTCTTCACCCGGTGGTGCACTTCCTGCAGCAGCGCCTCCTTCTCGGCCAGCGAGGTTTTCACCGCCTCCTCGTCGTGGCGGCGCTCGGTCACGTCCACCACCACGCCGGTGATGCGCCCGGGCTCGCCCTGGGGGCCGAAGCTGCGCTGCGAGCGCTCCAGCAGCCAGCGCCAGCTGCCGTCGGCCGCGCGGAAACGGTACTCGGCCCGGTACGAGGGCTGCTGCGGGCTCAACGCCTGCATGGCCGCGGTCAGCGCCAAGCGGTCCTGCTCGTGCACGCGGCGCAGGAAGGGCTTCATCAGGTGCTGCTCCTCGGCCGTCAGGCCCAGCTGGCTCTGCAGGGTGCCGATGCGCAGCATCACGCCGGTGACCGGGTCGAGCTCGAAGGCGTCCATGCCGCCGGCGTCCAGCGCCAGCCGCAACCGCTCCTCGCTCATGCGCAGTGCCTGCTCCGCGCGCTTGCGCTCGGTGATGTCGATGACGGTGCCGATGTGGATCTCGCGTCCGGCCTCGTCCTGGGCGCGGTGGGCGTCCAGCAGCGCCTCGAAGGTGGCGCCGTCGCGGCGTCGCGCCGTGAAGTCCACGCGGCAGTGGCCGCGCGTGTGCAGCGTGGCGCCAATGCGCGCCGTCAGCCCCGGGTCCACGCAATGCGGCGCCACCGGGGTGCCGATGAGCTGCTGCGGGCCGTCGTAGCCCCACAGGTGCGCATAGGCCTCGTTGACGAAGGTGAACAGGCCGCGCGTGTCCACGATGCTGAAGCCGGTGAGCGAGTGCTGGATCGCGCTGGCCAGCATCTGCGCCTCGGCCGTGCGCTCGGCCACCCGGCGCTCCAGTTCGTGCAGTTGCATGCGCACGGCAATGCCGGCCAGCACCGACTGCGCAATGCGCTGCAGTGTGGCGCGGTCCTGCGCGCTCCAATGCCGCGGCGCGTGGTCGATGACGCAGAAGCTGCCCAGCACCTGCCCATCGGGCGTGGCCAGCGGCACGCCCAGGTAGGCCACCGCGCCCAGCGTCGTCACGGCGGGGCTGCCGCGCAGCGGTTTCTCGGCCCGCGCGTCGCTGAGCTCCAGCGGCTGCCCGCTGGTGACCACCTGGGGGCAGAAGGTGTAGCCCAGCGGTGCCCGGCGCGCGCTGGCCCAGGGCTCGGGCAGGCCGTGCGCGCTCTTGAAGAACAGGCGCTGCGCGTCCACCAGGCTGATCAGGCACGCCGGCACCTGCAGCGAGTACGCCGCCAGCCGCGTGAAGCGGTCGAAGCTTTCCTCGGGCGCCGAATCCAGCAGCCCCGTGCGGCGCAGCGCCGCCAGCCGTTCGGGGTCGTCCAGCGGCGCGGAGCCCGCCGGCGCCGGACGCGTTCCGGCGCCGTTGCTGATCCACTGCCACAGCGCCTCGTTGAGCTCGGAGAGGTGGTCGGCCTGCGCCTGCAGCGCGTCGTTGGCCGCGTGCAGCGAGGCCTGCGCCTGCTGCAGCCGCAGCATCGCCTGCGACTCGGCGCTGCGCGCCCGCGCCAGGCGCTCGACGCTGCCGCGCAGCTGCCCCACGTTGCGCTGCAGCGCCAGTCCGGCCCAGGCCATCAGCCCCAGCGACACCAGGCTACCCAGCAGCGTGACGCTGGTGTTGAGGTTCGTCGCGCGCTGCGTCTCCTTCTCGTACTGTCCCAGCAGCCGCAACTCCTCGGCGTCGAGCTCGGCCAGCAGGGCGTCCATGTCGCTCACCATGGAACGGCTGGGTCCGGCGGCGATCTGCTGGCGTGCCGATTCCATCCCCTGCCGCGAGGCCATCTCCAGGATGTCGTCCACGAAGCGCAGGTACTCCTGCAGCAGCGGGGCCAGGCGCTGCAACCGCTGCTGCTGCGCCGTGTTGCCAGCGCTGAGCGCCTGCAGCCGGCGCACGCGCTCGGGCAGGCGCCGCTGCGCGCTGCGGTAGGGCTCGAGCCAGTCGTCCTGCCCGCTGATGACGAAACCGCGCACGGCGCGCGAGAGATCCTTGAGGTCGGTGCCGAAGCCGGCGATCTCCAGTCGCACGTCCAGCGTGTGGCGGCGCAGGTCGGAGGCGTCGGCGGCGCGCCGCTGCGTCCACAGCGCCATGGCGGCCACCGCCAGCAGCAGCAGCAGCGCGACGGCGATGGTGCGCGGAAACGGCAGGGGCTCGGCCGTGGAGGAGGGGGCAGGCTGTTCGTGCATGGCGCACCGCTTGCGGACTTCAGGTCCGCGGCGAGGAACGGCGGTCCACCGGGCCGAGCCCGGCGAGCGGATTGCAGGATGTCAGTGGCGCGGCCTCGCCGTGCGGTGACGCCGGCCGGCGCCTGTTCACGTCGCCTGGGCCAGCGGCGGCACGTCCCGCGGCGTGGCGGCGGGCACCCCGGCCGCATTGGCGGCCGGCGGGCGGTGCTGGCCCGCGGCATCGAGCCCTTCGCGCGCCAGCCGCTCGGTGGCGTCGCGCAGCACCAGCACGGCGCCCATGCGCAACCCGTACTCGCCGTCCACCGGTGAGGCGGACTCGTCCACCACCACCATCGTGCGCGCGCTGTTGCGCCGCAGCAGCCGCCGCCCGTGGCGCACGCCGATGCTGCGGTTCTCGGCCAGGGCACGGAGCGCGGCCGGCGGGTCGTTGTCGCCGGGGGCGTAGCGCACCACCTCCACCAGGCGCCGGCCCACAGCCTCCTCCGCGCTCCAGCCGGTGAGCGCCTCGGCGGCGGGGTTGAGATAGCGCAGCGTGGCGTCAGGGTTGACCACGATCACGCCGTCCTGCACACAGCGCAGCGTGGCGGAAAACCAGCGCTCGGACTCGCGCAGCTGCCGTTCCAGCGCGGCGCGCGACAGCGCCATCTCGATGGCCGCGCGCAGCGCCCGGCCCTCGAAGGGCTTGGTCAGGAAACCGCAGGGCGAGGTGCGTGCCGCGTGCGCCACCGTCTCCTCGTCGCTGTGCGAGGTGAGGAACACCACCGGCAGCCCGCTGACCCGGCCCAGCCGCGCTGCGGTCTCGATGCCGTCGATGGGACCCTGGATGCGGATGTCCATCAGCACCAGATCGGGCCGCTCCTGCGCGGCCAGCGCCAGCGCCTGGGGGCCACTCTCGGCCGGGCCCAGCACGCGGTAGCCCATGTCTTCAAGCTGCAGCTGCAGATCCAGCGCGATCACCGCCTCGTCTTCAACGATCAGGATCGAGTACGGTGATTCCATCCCTTACCCCCCACTTCCATCTTGATTTTTTCGCGTCCGTGGAATTTTCCATGATATGGGACCGCTTGAACTGGGGGTTGTGCCAATACCAAGTGTTTGGTTGCCACTTCGACCGGGTTGTGCTTGCGCCGAAGGCCGTGGCGGCACGGCACCGGTGCCGCCACGGCGGCGAGCCTTACTTGCCCAGCGAGGTGCGCAGATCCTGTGACATCTTGAGGTGCTGCTCCAGCGCCGGGACGGTCTTGGCGGCGAAGGCCTTGACGTCCGGGTCCTTGGCACCCGAGGCAGCCTTCTGGAACATCTTGAGCGTGTCCTGGTGGGCCTTGACGCCCATCTCGTCGGCGTACTGGCGGTCGAAGCGCGCGCCGTCGAGCACGCCCATCGCCTTGGCCTTGCTCTTCTGCACCGCCGAGGGCTCGGTGGGCAGCTGCACGCCCTTGCTGGAGGCCAGCGCGGCGAGCTCCTCGTTGGTCTTGGTGTGGTCGTCGACCATCTGCTGGGCGAAGGCCTTGACCTTGTCGTTGCCGCTCTTGCTCAGCGCCAGCTTGGAGGCCTCGACCTCGGCGTGGCCGTTCTGCGCCGCCTGCTCCATGAAGTTGCGGTCGCTGCGCACCATGCCATCGGCCGCGGGGGCCAGGCTGGTGAACAAGGCCATGGCGCAGCCGGCCAGGGCGGTGGACATCAGACGCTTCATTGCTTGCTCCTTGTCATCGGGGTGTTCCTGCCGCGAAAAGCGGGCCGCGGCATGCGCTCCCGGTCAGCAAGCGCCAATCCCGGGAGGGACCGGGACCATGACGGGGCGGCCAGGGCTTCATCCTGACCTGGGCACCGCGCTTGCCGCTGTCCACATCTCCACTCCCGCGGCTCCCGACCGCAGCTGAACCCGGCCCGAGGCACGCGCTCCCCGGAGCCCGTGCCCGCGGCACACCTCATGAAGGAGAACGAACGATGACGACGACGTGGATCGTGTTGGCCGACGAAGGCCGCGCCCGCATCCTGGCGCAGCCGCAGCGCGGCGCGGAATTGCAGGAGGTGGACGAGCTCACCGACGCGGCGGCGCATGCCGGCGAGGCGGACCTGCAGCGCGACGCGCATGGCCGCCGCGCACACAGCGGTGTTGGAGCGGTCAGCAGCATCACCACCTCCGCCGGTGCCGACAAGCTGGAGCAGGAGGCCGACCTGTTCGCGCGCCGCGTGGCGGAGTTCCTGGCGCAGGCGCTGCAGAAGCAGCGCTTCGGCGCGCTGCACATCGCCGCGGCACCGCGCTTCCTGGGACGGTTGCGCCAGCACCTGAGCCCGCAGGTGCAGCAGACCGTGGCGCAGGAGCTCGACAAGAACCTGCTGCAGTTCAAGGGCCGCGACCTGGCGCAACGCATCTTCGGCGAGGAGCCGCGGCACGAGAGCAGCGGCGGGCGCAACGGCGGCCATCCGGGCACGGATGCCGCCACCGGGCTGGGCGCATGAGCCCGCCGGTGGACAACAGCGACCGCGTGATAGGACTGGACGGCGACTACGGCTCGGATGCGGCGTCCTCGCTGGGGCTTCTCGGTGCTAGCGTGAGGCACGGATCGAGGAGCCTTCCTATGCAAAAACCGGCGAAGTTCCTGGTGCTGATCGACGCGGGCGGCGCGATGGTGGCGCGGCTGTTCGACGAAGGGCGCGTGCAGGTGGCGGAGTTCGACGCCGCCAGCGAGGAAGTGGCGGTGATGACCAGCGGCCTGGTGCCCGGCCAGGGCGCCGACGCCGCGGACTGGGACCGGCCGCTGCAGGGCCACAACCGGCAGGAGCGCCGCGAGGCGCGGATCTACACGCTGGACGTGTAGGCGCGCGCCCCGCGGGTGCCGCCGAAGCCGCGGGTCCGGCCGCTTACTGCGGGCGCCCGCCGGGCGTGTAGACCGGCGCGGGCTGCGTGGCGGCCGCCGGTGCCAGCGTGGCCGGCGGCATGCCGGCGGGGTTGCGCACCACGCGGGTCTTGCCGCTGGTGGTGACCAGCACCACCGCCTCGCCGGGCACGAAGCCCTCGTTGCCCTTGGCCTGGACGATGGCGCGGCGCTCGCCGTTGCGCAGTTGCACCAGGATTTCCTGCGCGCTCTCGCGCGTGGTGGCGCGCTCGATGGCGTGGCCGGCCAGCGCGCCGGCCACCGCGCCCACCACGCCGATGGCCACCTGCTCGCGGCCGCTGCTGCGCGTGGAGCCGGCGATGCCGCCGATCACGCCGCCGGTGGCGGCGCCGGCGCCGCTCTGGCTACCTTCGACAACCACGTCGCGCGTGCTCAGCACGATGGCGTCCTGCACCTGCGACAGGCGCTGCGCGTCGCCGCGCTGGATCACGTCGGGGCTGGTGGTGGTGCACGCGGCCAGCGCGGCGGCGAGCGCCAGCGTGGCCAGGGTCTTGAGTTGTTTCATGAGGTCTCCCCTTGAGCTTCCAAGGCAACGGCCACCGCGGTCCTGGGGTTGACGCGGATGCGGAGCCGGCAGGCGTGGAAAAGGGCGGCGAGCTTGGGGCGGCGACGTTGCTGCGGCGTGAAGCCGCAGCGGCAGGGTGAGGCGTCAGGCCAAGTCTGGCCGGGGCGGGCAGGCGGCCGAGAGCGGGCGCTTCAGCCGTGCAGGCGGCTCGACCGCGGCACGCTGGCGAGCAGGAACTCCATCTGGTCGGCCAGGATGCGGCGCCCGCGCAGGATCATGTCCTCGTGCAGGCTGGGCACGTAGGGCAGGTAGATCAGGCTCATGCGCGCTTCCTCGGGCAGCCGGTTGCCCTTGCGGCCGTTGCAGGAGCGGCAGGCCGTGACGCAGTTGAGCCAGCTATCACGCCCGCCGCGCGAGGTGGGCACCACGTGCTCGCGCGTGAGCTCTTCGGGCGGGTGGTGGTGGCCGCAGTAGGCGCAGATGTGGCGGTCGCGGGCGAACAACTTGGTGTTGCTCAGCGCCGGCGTCTGGCGCCAGGCCCGGCTGGGAATGGCGCCGCGCACGGCGATGATCGAGTGCACCTCGATACGAGAAACGCGCCCGGTGGCGCGCTGGATGCCGCCGCGCAGCACGGCGCAGAGGTCCCCCAGGGTCCACGCGACGCCGTCGGTGGCATAGATCACCGCCGCTTCGCGGGCGCTGATCCAGGCTTGCGGTCGTCCAGACACGTCGAGTTGCAGCACGTCCACGTCAGTTCTCCCGCAACTAGCGTAATCCATTGCGCATGGACACACCAACAGGGGATGTCTTTCCCCCATGAAGGGCGTTGCGCGGCGCTGTTATCGTGGCCTGTTCGTTTCACCGCAAGCCTTTCACGCACCCCATGAGCATCCGTACCGCCAATGTCGATGGCGTCGCCACGCTGGAAATCGCCCGTCCCGAGAAGAAGAACGCGCTGACGCAGGCGATGTACGCCGAGCTGGCGCAGGCGATGCGTGCCGCGCAGGCCGATGCGGCCGTGCGCGCGGTGCTGATCACCGGCCAACCCGGCATCTTCACCTCCGGCAACGACCTGGAGGACTTCCTGCAGCACCCACCCGGTGCCGAGGACGCACCGGTATTCGCGTTCATGGAGTCGGTGCTGGCGCTGGACAAGCCGCTGGTGGCCGCCGTCACGGGCGCGGCCATCGGCATCGGCTGCACGCTGCTGCTGCACTGCGATCTGGTGGTGGTTTCCGACGAGGCCCGGCTGGCGCTGCCCTTCGTCAACCTGGGGCTGGTGCCCGAGTTCGGCTCCAGCCTGCTGCTGGCGCAGCGCGTGGGCCAGGCGCGCGCGGCGCAGAAGCTGCTGCTGGGCGACCCCTTCACCGGCGCCGAGGCGCTGGAGCTGGGCCTGGCCAACGCGGTGTTGCCGCCCGACGAGGTGCTGCCGCAGGCGCGGCGCCTGGCCGCGCGCTTCACGCAGCTGCCGCCGGAGGCCGTGCGCGCCACCAAGACGCTGATGCGCGCCCCGGTGCTGCCCGCGCTGCGCCAGGCGCTGCAGGCCGAGCGCGAGGTGTTCGTGCAGCGCCTGCGCAGTCCGGAGGCGCGCGAGGCCTTCCAGGCCTTTTTCGAGAAGCGGCGGCCGGATTTCTCGAAGTTCTGAAGGGCTTTATCCAGTGCGTAATCGCGAGCGAGTCTTCCGTTCGTCCTGATGCTTCGATGCCTCAGCACAGGGCGCGCCCTGAGGTATCGAAGGGTCAGTCCGAACGGGTCATTTCACGAGCAAGGAAAGAGGGGCTCAGCCCGGCGGCAGCGGGCGCGGGCGGCCCTGCTCGTCCACGGCGACGTAGGTCAGCACGGCCTCGGTGACCTTGAGCACCTTGCCGGCGTCGTGCAGCGGCTGCGAGTACACGGCCACGTCCACCGTGATCGAGCTGCGGCCGACGTGGATGATCTCGGCGTAGAAGCTCAGCAGGTCGCCCACGCGCACGGGCTGCTTGAAGACGAACTCCTTGACGGCGATCGTGGCGATGCGGCCCTGGGCGCGCCGCGCGGGCAGCACGGCGCCGGCCAGATCGACCTGTGCCATCACCCAGCCGCCGAAGACGTCGCCGCTGGCGTTGACGTCGGACGGCATGGGAATGACGCGCAGCACCAGCTCCTTGTCGGTGGGCAGTACGGCAGGGGATTCGGAGAGGGGCATGATGGCAAGGGTTGTCACTGATCCTCACATCATGCGCGCCCTGGCCCATTCCCGCGCCGCCGACCCTGCCGACCCGTCCTCCCGCCGCTCCGACTGGGGCACCCTGCGCAAGCTGCTGCCCTACCTGTGGCACTACCGCTGGCGCGTGGGCGTGGCGCTGGCCTTCATGGTGGCGGCCAAGCTCGCCAACGTCGGCGTGCCGGTGCTGCTCAAGCAACTGGTTGATTCACTATCCATCCAACCCGGCAGCGCCGCTTCGATGCTGGTGGTGCCGGTGGGACTGCTGGTGGCCTACGCGGCGCTGCGCCTGTCCACCAGCGTGTTCACGGAGCTGCGCGAGCTGATCTTCGCGCGCGCCACCGAGGGCACGGCGCGGCGCATCTCGCTGCAGGTGTTCCGCCACCTGCACGCGCTGAGCCTGCGCTTCCACCTGGAGCGCCAGACCGGCGGCATGACGCGCGACATCGAGCGCGGCACGCGCGCGGTGCACTCGCTGATCTCGTACTCGCTCTACAGCATCCTGCCCACGATCATCGAGGTGGCGCTGGTGCTGACGCTGCTGGCGGTGAAGTTCGACGCCGCCTTCGCCTGGATCACGGTGGCGGCGCTGGTGTGCTACGTCGCCTTCACCATCAGCGTCACCGAGTGGCGCACCAAGTACCGCCGCGAGATGAACCAGCTCGACTCGCAGGCGCACACCAAGGCCATCGACTCGCTGCTCAACTACGAGACGGTCAAGTACTTCAACAACGAGGACTTCGAGGCCCGGCGCTACGACACCAGCCTGGAGTCGCTGCGCAAGGCCGCGCTCAAGAGCCAGAGCACGCTCTCGCTGCTCAACAGCGGGCAGCAGCTCGTCATCGCCGTGGCGTTGGTGGCCATGCTCTGGCGCGCCACGCAGGGCGTGGTGGACGGGCGCATGACGCTGGGCGACCTGGTCATGATCAACGCCTTCATGATCCAGCTCTACATCCCGCTGAACTTCCTGGGCGTGCTGTACCGCGAGATCAAGCAATCGCTCACCGACCTGGACCGCATGTTCCACCTGCTGGAGACGCACCGCGAGGTGGCCGACGCGCCGCAGGCGCAAGCGCTTCGGGTGAGCGACGGTTGCGTGCGCTTCGAGGAGGTCTCCTTCGCCTACGAGGCGGCGCGCCCGATCCTGCAGGGCCTGAGCTTCGAGGTGCCCGCGGGCAAGACGGTGGCGGTGGTGGGCCCTTCGGGCGCGGGCAAGTCCACGCTGGCGCGGCTGCTCTACCGCTTCTACGACGTGGGCGCGGGGCGCATCACCATCGACGGGCAGGACATCCGCCAGGTGACGCAGGCCAGCCTGCGCCAGGCCATCGGCATCGTCCCGCAGGACACGGTGCTGTTCAACGACACGGTGGAATACAACATCGCCTACGGCCGCCCCGGCGCCAGCCGCGCCGAGGTGGAGGCGGCGGCCCGCGCCGCGCGCATCCACGACTTCATCGCCGCCACGCCCAAGGGCTACGACACCATGGTGGGCGAGCGCGGGCTCAAGCTCTCCGGCGGCGAGAAGCAGCGCGTGGCCATCGCGCGCACGCTGCTGAAGAACCCGCCGATCCTGATCTTCGACGAGGCCACCTCGGCGCTGGACTCGGCCAACGAGCGCGCCATCCAGGCCGAGCTCAAGAGCGCCGCGCAGGGCAAGACGGCACTGGTGATCGCGCACCGGCTCTCCACGGTGGTGGATGCGCACCGCATCCTGGTGATGGAGCAGGGCCGCATCGTGGAGCAGGGCACGCATGCCGAGCTGCTGGCGCAGCAGGGGCGCTACGCGCGCATGTGGCGGCTGCAGCAAAGCGGCGGGGAGGACGCCATCGACGCGCCCGGCGGCCGGGTGGCCTGAGCTGGCGCCTAGAATGCCTTTCACAATCTTTACTCACTCCATCATCAAGGAGCCTGCATGAAGAAGACCCTGCTCGTCGCCGCGATCCTGGTGGCAGCCGGTGCCGCACAAGCCCAGTCCGACACGCTCAAGAAGGCGAAGGACACGGGCACCATCACCCTGGGCGTGCGTGAATCCTCGGGCGTGCTGTCCTACACCCTGGGCGGTTCCAAGTACGTGGGCTACCACGTGGCCATCTGCGAGAAGGCCGTCGAGAACATCGAGAAGGCCATTGGCCGCCGCCTGGAGATCAAGTACCAGCCCGTGACCTCGCAGAACCGCATTCCGCTGGTGCAGAACGGCACCGTGGACCTGGAGTGCGGCTCCACCACCAACAACCTCGCGCGCCAGAAGGACGTGGCTTTCGCCAACACCACCTTCGTCGAGGAAGTGCGCATGGCCGCCAAGGCCTCCTCGGGCATCAAGTCGGTGACCGACCTCAAGGGCAAGACGGTGGCCACCACCACCGGCACGACCTCGGTGCAGACGCTGCGCCGCCACAAGCGCGCCGAAGGCGTGGACTTCAAGGAGGTCTTCGGCAAGGACCACGCCGACAGCTTCCTGCTGGTGGACAGCGGCCGCGCCGACGTCTTCGTCATGGACAGCAGCCTGCTCGCCGGCCTGATCGCGCGCAGCAAGAACCCCGCGGACTTCAAGATCGTGGGCGAGCCGCTGTCCGTCGAGCCCATCGCCATCATGATGCGCAAGGAGGACGAGGGCCTGAAGAAGATTGTCAACTCGACCATCGCCGACATGGTCAAGTCCGGCGAGATCAACAAGCTCTACGACAAGTGGTTCATGCAGCCCACGCCGCCCACCGGCGCCAAGGTCAACCTGCCCATGAGCAACCTGCTCAAGGAGGCGCTGAAGAACCCCAACGACAAGCCGGCCGAGGAATACGCCAAGAAGGTGTGAGCACGGGCCGCACGGCCGTGACGGCAAGGCAGTAGCCACAGGCGCGGAAGGACGCTCAACCCGTCTTCCGCGCCTTTTTCATGGTGCCGCCGCGCGCGGCGCCGGCAACGGGAGAAGAAGAAATGGCGACCTGGGACTGGCAGGTGTTCTGCCGGAACACCCTTGACGGCGAGGTGGTGCCGCGCTGTTTCGGCAGCAACGGCGACATCACCTACCTGGACTGGATGCTCTCGGCCTGGGGCTGGACGCTGTCGGTGGCGCTGCTGGCGCTGCTGGTGGCGCTGGCGGTGGGCTCCCTCATCGGCATCCTGCGCACCACGCCCAGCCGCGCGCTGGTGCTCCTGGGCAACGCCTGGACGGAGCTGTTCCGCAACGTCCCGCTGCTGGTGCAGCTCTTCCTCTGGTACCACGTGCTGCCGGCGCTCATCCCGCCGCTGCAGTCCTTTCCCAGCTTCATCCTGGTGGTGTTCGCGCTGGGCTTCTTCACCTCCGCGCGCGTGTCGGAACAGGTGCGGGCGGGCATCCAGGCCCTGCCGCGCGGGCAGCGCTACGCCGGACTGGCGCTGGGGCTGACGCTGCCCCAGACCTACCGCTACGTGCTGCTGCCCATGGCCTTTCGCATCGTCATCCCGCCGCTGACCAGCGAGAGCATGAACATCATCAAGAACTCGGCCGTGGCCTTCGCCGTGTCCATCGCCGAGCTCACCATGTTCGCGATGCAGGCGCAGGAGGAGACCTCGCGCGGCGTGGAGATCTACCTGGCGGTGACGGCGCTGTATTTCATCTCCGCGCTGCTGGTCAACCGCATCGCGCTGTTCATCGAGCGGCGGCTGCAGATCCCGGGCACGGCCCTCGGGGGGGGCAAGTGATGTTGAACCTCGACTTCTCCTTCCTGGGCTGGGACGTCGTCACCGGTTTCGTCCTCAAGGGCCTGCTGTTCTCGCTGCAGCTCACGCTGGTGGCGATGATCGGCGGCATCGTCATCGGCACGCTGCTGGCGCTGATGCGGCTCTCGGGCCGCAAGTGGCTGGTGGTGCCGGCGCAGCTGTACGTGGACACGCTGCGCTCCATCCCGCTGGTGATGGTGATCCTGTGGTTCTTCCTGCTCATCCCGCTGCTGACCGGCCGGCCGCTGGGCGCGGAGGTCTCGGCCATGATCACCTTCACCGTGTTCGAGGCCGCGTACTACTCGGAGATCATGCGCGCGGGCATCCAGAGCGTGCCGCGCGGGCAGGTCTACGCCGGCTACGCCATGGGCATGAGCTACAAGCAGACCATGCAGCTGGTGGTGCTGCCGCAGGCCTTCCGCAACATGCTGCCGGTGCTGCTGACGCAGACCATCATCCTGTTCCAGGACACCAGCCTGGTGTATGCCATCGGCGCCTACGACCTGCTCAAGGGCTTCGAGGTCGCCGGCAAGAACTTCAACCGCCCCGTGGAAACCTACCTCACGGCGGCGGTCGTCTACTTCGTGATCTGCTTCTCGCTGTCGATGCTGGTCAAGCGGCTGCAGAAGAAGATCGCCATCATCCGTTGAGGGGGCATCCTCATGATCGAGATCAAGAACGTCAGCAAGTGGTACGGCAGCTTCCAGGTGCTCACCGACTGCACCACCAGCATCCAGAAGGGTGAAGTCGTGGTGGTGTGCGGCCCTTCGGGCTCGGGCAAGTCCACCCTGATCAAGACCGTCAACGCGCTGGAGCCCTTCCAGAAGGGCGACATCATCGTCAACGGCGTGAGCATCGCCGACCCCAAGACCGACCTGCCCAAGCTGCGCAGCCACGTCGGCATGGTGTTCCAGCACTTCGAGTTGTTCCCGCACCTGTCGGTGACGGAGAACCTCACGCTGGCGCAGATCAAGGTGCTGGGCCGCAGCAAGGACGACGCGATCAAGCGCGGCCTGAAGATGCTCGACCGCGTGGGCCTGACGGCGCACAAGGACAAGTTTCCCGGCCAGCTCTCCGGTGGCCAGCAGCAGCGCGTGGCCATCGCGCGCGCGCTGTCCATGGACCCGATCGTGATGCTCTTCGACGAGCCCACCTCGGCGCTGGACCCGGAGATGGTCGGCGAGGTGCTGGACGTGATGGTGCAGCTCGCCAACGAGGGCATGACCATGATGTGCGTCACGCACGAGATGGGCTTCGCGCGCAAGGTCAGCCACCGCGTGATCTTCATGGACCAGGGCAAGATCATCGAGGACTGCGGCAAGGACGAGTTCTTCGGCAACCCCGACGCGCGCTCGCCGCGGGCCAAGGACTTCCTGTCCAAGATCCTGAACCACTGACCTCCTTCCTGACGGTGAGTCAAGAAGCTTCGTCACACCCGCGCAGGCGGGTGTCCACGAGCACCGGGCGGCATCCTGGCGCACGTGGATGGCGCGCCTGCGCGGGCATGACGGGCTACCACCCCGCCCGCCGCCGCGCTTTGAACCCCCGGCGCTGCGGCCGCAACTGAGACAGGCATTCCAAGGCGCGCGTCCGTCGCGCCGCTCCCGTGGCCGCGAGGCCGAAAGGTTGCCTGTCATGACCCACCCGCCGCTGCTGCACCGCGCCCGCACCGCGCTGTCCCTGGCCGCCGCCGCGATGCTGGCCGCCTGTGCGGCCACCGCCCCCGAGCCCGCCGGCCCGCCGCCCAGCGGCCGCCCGGTGGAGGACTTCTCGGCCGGGCTGCGCTGCATGGACGACCTGCTGCTGGACCACGGCGTGCGCGATCTGCCCCTGGCCGTGAGCGAGCCGCCCGACAGCGGCGGGCGCCAGTCCGTGGTGCCGCGCGACCTGCTGCAAAGCACCCTCAACACCATGTCCAGGCGCAGCCGCGCGCTGCGCGTGACGGTGGCGGGCACCGCCGCGCAGGGCGGCGCCGGCACGGTGGTGCAGGGCGGGGTGCAGCGGCCCGATGCCGCCACGCGCGCCGTCACGCTGGGGCTGCTGTCGGCGCAGGACCGCAGCGTGCTGCCCGATGCCGCCGCCACCCAGCGCGCCACGCTGCACGGGGACGTGGCGCAGATCCGCAGCTTCGGCCAGTCCTTCATCGTGCCCGCGCGCGGCGGCGACGCGCAGGCCGTGCGCGCGGCCACGGAAGCGGCCGGCATCCAGCTCGTGGGCCGGCTCACGCGCGTGCCCTACTGGAGCTGCCTGGGCGCGGAGGCCGAGCATCCGGAGGTGGAAGCCGAGATCCGCGACTGGTACGACAACCTCGCGGCCCGGCCCAAGGACCTCATCGGCTGGTTCCAGAACCAACTGCGCGTGCGCGGCGTCTATGGCGGGCCGGCCGACGGCGTGGTCAACGCGCAGACCAAGGAGGCCGTCGCGCGCTACCGCGAGGCGCTGGGCCTGTCGCGCGAGCCCAAGCTCACGCACGACTTCCTGCGCGCCTACCTGCGCGCCGACCACCGGCAGATCGCGGCGCGCACCGCTGCGGCGGGCGCACCGGTCTCCACCGCGCAGGCCCCTGCGCCCGCACCGGCACCTGCTGCGGCCGTGGCCAAGGCGGCCGCGCCTGCCGCCCCG